>NZ_JAUOEU010000024.1:0-73961 GCF_031932105.1 Shewanella sp. SP1S1-7 | reverse complement strand
AAGCTATCTTCCCGCTGCCGCTCGACTTGCATGTGTTAGGCCTGCCGCCAGCGTTCAATCTGAGCCATGATCAAACTCTTCAATTAAAGTTTTGTTGTTTGACTTACGTCAAACGGCTCAATGAATTCTGATTTTTTGTTTCCACTTAAAAGCAGAAACAAACTGTACATATTACTATGAACACTCATTGTTACATTGATTTAAATTTTTGACTGCCAACCCGAAGGTTAAGCAGTTTCGATTAACTCAACACCTGTGAGTGTCCACACAGATTTCTTGTTTTATCTTGTTAAAGAGCAACTCAACCTCATAAGAGAAGGTGAGTACCACACTGAGCGCCGAACGCTTCCAGTTGGCTAGGGCTGCGTATTCTACGCATTTCCCGTTTCGCGTCAAGGAGTTTTTTCAACTTCTTGCTGCGATTGAATTAAGTGCCACTCTCAACAGAGAGTAAGCCATTCAATTCAAAGTAACTCGTCAGCTTGCTTTCGCTGTCTGCCGTGTCAGTGGATGCGCATTATAGGGAGCAGGAGATTTTGTGCAAGGGCTTTTTGTAGGAAAATAACGATTAAGGGTTTAGACGTTTACTTATCAAACGATACGTATAAAAAAGGGGCTAAAAAGCCCCTTTATCTCGATTAAGTCTGGCAATATTTATGAGTCTCACTCAATTAGATCATCATAAATACTGTTATCTATGGACTAAAGAAGCGAGATTCTTGCTCAACTTCGACTTCTTCACCGTCGATATGAGTTTTCACTTTTATCTCGATGTTAGTAACTGAACGAGAAAGCTCAACCGGATCAACCCCAACGCTAATGGGTAACGTTAATACTTCGCCACCCGCAATAGTGACCGAAGTCGGACCGTACCATTTATAGTTGTCCAATCCTTCGACACTCATAGTGTATTCATGGGATTGTTCTGTCTTATTAAGAATCTTCAAGGTGAATGTGTTTTCAATCAAACCTTGGTTGTTCTCTCTATAGAGCTGGTTACGATCACGAATGATGTCCATACGTACTGGTGCTATGGTCGCACTGGAGTATATGAAGACTAATATCATCGCCATCAATACCACGCCATAACCGACAAGCTTAGGTCGCAGCACTTTTTGCTTTATACCTTCTAACTTGTTCTCAGTGGTATAACTGATAAGTCCTTTCTCGTAACCCATACGATCCATAGTTTGGTCACAGGCATCGATACAAGCGCCGCAGTTAATACACTCATATTGCAGACCGTTACGAATGTCGATCCCGGTAGGACATACCTGCACACACAAGTCACAGTCGATACAATCGCCAAGCCCTAACTCTTTAGGGTCATCTTTGCGTGAGCGCGGACCACGGGTCTCACCACGTTTAGTATCGTAACCCACGATAAAAGTATTCTTATCGAACATGGCCGCTTGGAAACGCGCATAAGGGCACATGTGGATACACATGATTTCACGCATCCAACCCGCATTGCCGTATGTGGCAAGTGTAAAGAACACGACCCAGAAGTAGATACCGCCAGAAGCATTAAGCGTAAAGACGTCGACATAGACTTCACGGCTCGGCACGAAATAGGACACAAAGGTCATCGCCGTCATCAGTGAGAGCAATAGCCAAGCCGTATGTTTTGCCGTTTTACGCCAGAGTTTGTCAAAGCTCCATGGCATTTGATCTAACTTAATGCGTTTATTGCGCGCACCTTCAAGTTTTTCCTCGAACCAGATGAACATAAAGGTCCATACTGTTTGGGGGCAAGTGTATCCACACCAAACACGGCCAAGATAGGTGGTCACAAAAAACAGCGCAAAGGCAGCGATCATAAACAACGCTGCGAGCAAGGTGAGATCCTGCGGCCAAATCGTTAAACCGAAGACGTGAAACTTTTGTTCGCCTAAGTTAAACCATACAGCTTGACGGTCGCCCCAAGGGATCCAAGGTAAAAGCAGGAAAAATAACATGGCAATCCAGCCCATGCGGCGACGTAAGCTACTCCACAAACCGTCGATTGCTCGGACATAAATCCGATTACGAGGGTTAAAGCGATCCGCTTTACTCGCATCTGGCTGGTGAATCTTAATTCGATTGGTTTTCGAATAGTCCTTGTTGTTAGATTCTGAGTTCATCGTTACAGCCTTTTACTGCTTTAATATTGGACGAAAACTAGCTTATTATACCCATATTCTTAATGGTTATTCACTTATGTTGGACTAAAAGATGAAAGGTTGGCTCATATTGGCGCTACTCGCGGGTGCTTTGTATTACTTATACACAGAAACAGATAAATTAGATGCTCCTATTGCAAAGACTGAGGCTATGGTCAAAAAAATAGAGAATAAAGTTGACTCTATGACGGGAACAAAAATCATAAAAATCGACCATAAACTGGCTAAGGTAAGAACCGACATCGTCGAGCGCTTGTCGACATTAGAACTCGAAGCCTTTAATCAGATTCCAATGACACCCGAGTCTATTGCTGACTTTAAAGGTAATTATTGCGGCACTATGGCGCCAGAACATCCAGTGTTCAGCAAGGATAATCAGCTTTATCTCTGTGATCACCTTTAACCATCACCGACTCATAGGCAAACGGGATTTTGCTATATAGCGCTAAGCTTTAGGCTTAGGTGATTGACCTTATATATGATTCCGCCTAGCCTTTGAGGCATTACAGCACAAAGGCCTATGAATCATGACCCAACAAGTATCAGACATTTTTGATCCCACCTTATGGGATGAAGTCAGTGGATTTCAATTTGACGACATCACCTACCACAGAGCCAAAGCCCACGGCACAGTTCGCATTGCTATTAACCGCCCTGAGTGCCGCAACGCCTTCCGACCTAAAACCGTTGATGAGTTATTTATCGCACTCGATCATGCGCGCCAATGGTCTGATGTAGGTTGTGTACTGCTTACGGGTAACGGTCCTTCGGCAAAAGATGGTGGCTGGGCGTTCTGTTCGGGTGGCGATCAGCGTATTCGCGGCAAAGATGGCTATAAATATGAAGGCGCCGAAGAAGGCAAAGCCGATCAAGCCAGAATGGGCCGCTTACATATATTAGAAGTGCAACGCTTGATCCGCTTTATGCCTAAAGTGGTCATCGCCGTTGTGCCGGGTTGGGCGGTAGGTGGCGGCCATAGCTTACACGTAGTATGCGACTTAACCTTAGCCTCGAAAGAACACGCGATATTTAAGCAGACTGATCCCGACGTAGCGAGCTTCGACTCAGGTTATGGCAGTGCGTATCTTGCCAAGATGATAGGTCAAAAACGTGCCCGTGAAATCTTCTTCTGTGGTTTTAACTACAGCGCCGATGAAGCCTTCGACATGGGGATGGTCAATAAATCCGTTCCCCATGCAGAGCTAGAAACCGAGGCATTAATGTGGGCCAAAGAGATTAACTCTAAGTCGCCTACAGCGATGCGTATGCTGAAATACGGTTTTAACATGACAGACGATGGTATGGTCGGCCAGCAATTATTCGCCGGTGAAGCGACGCGTTTAGCCTATGCGAGTGCCGAAGCGCAGGAAGGGCGCGATGCCTTCCTAGAGAAACGCGATCAAGATTTCTCCGCCTTCCCTTGGCATTACTAGTTTATTAGCAGCGCTTTAATTTACTGCTAGCAGCCCAAAGCCCTCATGAGTGAGGGCTTTATGTTTTTTACAACGGATAAATAGATAAAACCGTTTAAACTAATCTGAAAACACGGCTTTTAATTTTAATGAGAATTGTTATCATCTAAGTATTCCCGCTGGGAGCCTATTTAGAGGACAAGATCATGACTAAGACACTTACTTTTGCCGTACTCCATTTTAGCGTCGCTTTTACCGTAACCTATTTATTAACCGGCAGCGTGATCGTCGGCGGCGCAGTGGCCTTAGTTGAACCCGCGATTAACACTGTAGTGTTTTACTTCCATGACAAAGTATGGAAACGCATTGAGGCAAAAAAGCAGCACGAGCTAGATGCCATTCCAGCATAGAAAGCTAAGCCACCAGCATTTACTATTGCTGTAAGTTAAGCGTCGTTTTGTTGTGAATCTAAATGAAAAAACCGCCAATAAAGGCGGTTTTTATTTAAATGCTTATATTTATTCTACTGTTACAGATTTTGCTAGGTTGCGTGGTTGATCCACGTCGGTACCTTTGATCAACGCAACATGGTACGACAATAGCTGTAGCGGAATAGTGTAAATCAGCGGCGCCATAAAGATATCGCAGTGTGGCACTGGAATCACTTTCATCGTGTCATCCGACTCGAACTCGGCATCCACATCGGCAAACACATACATTAAGCCGCCACGGGCACGCACTTCTTCAACATTCGATTTCAGTTTTTCGAGCAATTCATTGTTTGGCGCAACGACAATCACAGGCATATCGGCATCGATAAGCGCTAATGGGCCGTGTTTTAATTCGCCAGAGGCATACGCTTCAGCATGAATGTAAGAAATCTCTTTCAGCTTTAACGCGCCTTCCATCGCAATCGGGTATTGATCGCCACGGCCAAGGAATAAAGCATGGTGTTTATCGGCAAAATCTTCAGCCAGTTCAGCAATCGCAGCATCTAGCCCTAAAGCTTGTTCCACTTTAGCTGGCATAGATTGTAGGCTTTGAGTGATGTCGGCCTGCATTTGCTCAGACATGCCATTGTGGCGACCGATCACCGCAGTCAACATTAATAAACCAGCAAGCTGTACAGTGAACGCTTTAGTGGATGCCACGCCAATCTCTGCGCCGGCTTTCATCATGTAAGCCATGTCAGATTCGCGAACCAGTGATGAACCTGGCGCATTACAAATCGTCAATGTGGCTTTATAACCCATTTCTTTCGCTAAGCGCATGGCCGCTAAGGTATCGGCAGTTTCACCCGATTGTGAAATCGTCACCAACAGGCTATTTGGGAATAAGTGCGACTTGCGATAACGGAATTCAGAGGCAATTTCGACGTTACAAGACACGCCAGCCCAATCTTCTAACCAGTAACGTGCCGCCATGCCCGCATGGTAACTAGTACCACAGGCGATGATTTGCACATGTTTGATATCTTTTAAAAACTCAGCAGCGTTGTCACCAAAGGCAGTATCTAATACTTGCTTGTTTGCGATACGGCCTTCGATAGTGCGCGTCAGTGCCAATGGCTGCTCGTAAATTTCTTTAAGCATATAGTGACGATATTCGCCTTTGTCACCGGCATCGTGGGTAATTTCAGATTCTTTGACTTCACGCTCAACGGCATTACCGTTTAAGTCGAAAATACTCACGCTGCGACGGGTTACTTCGGCCACATCACCTTCTTCTAAGAAAGCGAATGAGCGAGTCACTGGTAAGAGTGCCAGTTGATCCGAGGCGACAAAGTTTTCACCTAGACCAAAACCAATCACTAAAGGACTACCAGATCGAGCAACAACCAAGCGCTCGCTGTCGCGGCGGTCGATAACAACAGTGCCGTAGGCGCCTTCGAGTTGTTTAACTGTGGCTTGCACGGCAGAAAGCAAAGTGCTGTTAGTTTTCAGCTCATGGTGTACTAAGTGACAAATTACTTCGGTATCGGTATCTGAGCTAAATTTATAGCCTAAACCTTTTAGCATCTCGCGCAGTTTATTGTGGTTTTCAATAATGCCGTTGTGCACCACCGCGATATCACCTTCCGATAAATGCGGGTGAGCATTACGCTCACTCGGCTCACCGTGGGTCGCCCAGCGAGTGTGCGCGATACCGGTTCCGCCCGCTAATGGGTCAGTTTCAAGCGCTGCCGACAACTCTTGTACTTTGCCCACGCGGCGCGTGCGACTCAGTTCACCATTGTGAATAACGGCAACGCCTGCGGAGTCATATCCGCGATATTCTAAGCGGCGTAAGCCTTCTACTAGAATTTCAGCCACATCCCTTTGCGCCACAGCGCCTACGATTCCACACATAGTCTTTACCTATAAATTAAAAATGAAGTTGTTAAGCTTTTTTCGCTCACTATTGAGCGTAGGGCGCTAGCATGACTCGCACGCCCTGATCTGAAATTTGTTTTAGCGCACTCTCATCGATACGGGAGTCGGTGACCAGCACACTGACCTTGGCCCACGGCAACTCTAAGTTAGGGATCCGCTTGCCGATTTTGTCTGAATCCACCATAACGATCACTTCGCGGGACACTTCGGCCATGACTTTGCTTAGGCCAGTTAACTCGTTAAAGGTAGTGGTGCCGCGTTCAAGATCGATACCATCGGCACCGATAAACAGTTGATCGAAGTTATATGATCGCAACACTTGCTCGGCGACTTGACCTTGAAAGGATTCAGAATGCGGGTCCCAAGTACCACCGGTCATCAATAAGGTTGGCTCGTTTTCGAGTTCATGGATGGCATTGGCAAGGTGCAATGCATTGGTCATGACCACCAGCCCACGCTTATCGTTCAGCTGTTCAATCAAGCCAGAAGTCGTAGTGCCGCTATCGATAATGATGCGATTGTGATCTTTGATCAGCTGCGCGGCGGTTTTCGCAATAGACAGCTTATTAGGCGCGATTTTGGCAGAAAACTGTTGGGTCACTTCGTCAGGAATCGCCACGGCGCCACCGTAACGGCGCAATAGCAGGCCTGTTTTCTCAAGCGCAGCCAAATCTTTACGAATTGTCACTTCTGAGGTTTCAAAACGTAACGACAGTTCATCAACACTCACTTCACCCAGTTCGTTCAATATGGTGATTATGCTGTGGCGACGCTGCTGTGTATTTCGTTTGTTCATAAAACCTTTCAGATAAGTTTCGATTCGAAAGCAGTATTATAGTGAAACGAAACTTTTTTGCTAGTATTCGAAACACTGTTTCGCATGTTCCGGCGTATTTTTTATCGTTCTGTAATAGTGAACTTAAACATCAGCCAATAAAAAAAGCCGCTTATCCTTTAAGGACAAGCGGCTTTAAATGAATTTAAAACGTAATAAATTTAGAACTTAGCTTCAACAGCAACACTAAAGTTACGGCCTTGGCCGATAGTGACCATATTGTACTGACCACCATCAATATAATCAGTATCAAATAGATTTCTAACGTTGGCACGAAGGCTCACATCTTTACCCATGATATCCATAGTGTAGGCTGCACCTATATCGAAGCGCACATAGCCGTCTTTAGTAATGCTGTTATCTTTATCGGCGAAGCGATCACCCACATAAATGGCACCAAAGTTCATCGCAAAATTGTCTGTCACTTCGTAACGGGTCCAGATATTCGCCGACCATTCAGGCGCATCGACAGGTGTTTTACCATCTAAGATTTTCCCATCGATCTTGCCAGCACCCGTTTTATATTCAGCATCTAAATACATCATAGAAGAAGTCACAAACCAGCTTTCACCTAACTGACCTTGGGCACCAACTTCAAAGCCGCGGTGATGCTGCTCGCCACCTTGAGTAGTAATAGTTTTCTTGCCATCACTCGTTTCGGGAATATCTTGCTCTATGGTGACATTAGAAACCGTAATATCAAAAAGTGCTGCTGTTAACAGTAGGCTGTCATCAAACAACTCCCACTTAGTCCCTAATTCATATTGAGTACCGTATTCAGGCTTAAGGTTAACTCCTTCATTTACATCTTCTGAACTTGTCACTGAACCCTGTGGTGTAAAGCTTTTTGAATAATTAATGTAAATACTGCCACTAGCCATTGGCGAATAAATCACCCCAAACTTAGGCGACACGGCATAGCTGTTTTCACCTTCACCGTCTTTCTTCTGTTCGTCGTAACGCACACCTGCAAGTAACTTCCATTGTTCATTAAGCGTCATTAAATCCTGCAGGTAGAAACCGTAATACTTATAGGTACTCGCGTTACCTTTGGGTTTTGTGTGGTAATCGAGAGCAGGCTGAGTAATAGGCTGCCCAGGAATAACCGTTTGAGCTGCCCCACGGTGAATTTGTTGCTGATAGAAATAATCGAGATAGTTAGCCCCAATCAGCAGTTGATGCTGCATTCCCGCCAACGCAAATTCACCGGTGAAATCGGCATAAGCGGTTTTATGCTGCCAATCGTCGTAACGATCGAAGGGTTTAATCTTATAACTATCCTTGAATGGATCTTCGGAGCCTTCAATCAAACTTGGCGCAGAATCAAAACGTTGGCGATTAAACTGCTGATCGTTATAACCCGCTTTGACTTTCCAGTTGTCACTCATATGCCAAGTCAGATCGGCACCTAAGTTTGACACTGTATTGTCAGTAAAGGCCCAAGGCGCATCCCAAACGGTTTTACGTTCGCCAATGACATCACCTTGTTTATCTAACCAACCACCCGCATCAATACCCGCTTTATCTTGGGTATGGTCGTATTTAACCGATAGTAACAAATCGTCGCTTAGGTCAAATTCCATATTGAGATAACCTAACCAGCGATCGCGCTCTTGGTTCTCATCATTAGCGGAATACTCACGCCAGTATTTTGTGTCTTGCTTCACTAACACACCGCGGTAACGAATACTTTGTGCTTCGTTTAAACTGCCACCCGCATCGAGCTGTGCACGGGTAGAACCGTAGCCATCGGTGTCAAAACCTAAGTTAAGCATTGAATCATAGGTTGGTTTCTTAGTGACCATATTCACTAAACCACCAGGGCCAGATTGACCATACAACATGCTCGAAGGGCCTTTTAACACTTCGACTTGCTGCAGGGTTTCGATGGGTTGTACGTAATGGGACCATTGCTGATGGCCATTGATGAGATAACCATTACCAGAATCTAACTCGAAGCCACGGATGCTAAAGACTTGGCGGTTCCAGCGTGTCGTTCCTGCCGTCACGCTCGAATCGTTAACTAACACTTCAGCGAGGTTAGTCGCCAGTTGTTCGTCCGTGACAAAATCGGGGATCACATTAACTGATTGTGGGGTATCCATTAAGTCAATATCACCGCGCATGGCGCCTGATGCTGTACCCACTTTATAATCGTTAAAAGTGCGGCCAGTGACATTAATGCGCTCGATATTCGCGTCGCTAGCCACCTCTGCCAACACAGGTATAGCCATTAATGCCGAGCCTACGGCCAAACCTAAAACTGAATATTTAAATACCATTGCCAACACCTCAATTAGACCTTTCGTCTTAGAATTGCAGGCAATATAAATGAGAAGTGTTTTTATTTAATCTTCTTTACACGAATTTACAATTAGCTGTGATATAGATCTAAATCTGTTTAAAACCAATAGATTGCAGTTACCACAACAGGATTAACTCAACCTTAATTTCGTGACTTTTATTGTTTTCCATCTGAATTAAACAAATCGAATTTCCAACCATCTGACTAAATATAAAAGCGGCACATGGCCGCTTTATAGATAATGAGTTGAGTTAAATAAACTACTTTTTAATTTTGACTGGACGTTGCCAACCCGTCAGGTGTTTTTGTTTAACACGGGTAATGACTAACTCATTTTCACCCACATCGCGGGTAATGGTTGAGCCTGCGCCTAAGGTTGCGCCTTTACCTATAGTGACAGGTGCCACCAGCTGAGTGTCAGAGCCAACAAAAACATTATCTTCGATAACGGTAAGATGCTTATTAGCGCCATCATAATTACAAGTAATAGTGCCAGCGCCGATATTAACGCCATCACCTATAACGGCATCGCCTAAATAGGCTAAGTGTCCAGCCTTAGAGCCCACGCCTATGACTGCTTTCTTCACTTCAACAAAGTTACCGATGTGCGCATCTTGCTTAAGCTCTGCGCCGGGACGTAAGCGGGCAAATGGACCAGCACTGGCAGCAAAGCCAAGCTTAGCGCCTTCGATAATAGAGTAAGGTTTGATCTCAGCGTTATCGGCAATCTCACAATCGATAAGAATAGCGCCTGCGCCAATAGTGACATTATTACCTAAGGTCACTTTGCCTTCGAATATCACGTTGATATCGATCATCACATCCATACCGACGGTGACGTCACCACGGATATCGATACGGCTTGGGTCGCGCAGGTTCGCTCCCGCCAACATCAGTTTTTCGGCTTCACGGGCTTGGTAAGCGCGTTCAAGTTGCGCCAGTTGCACGCGGTTATTGGCGCCTTCCACTTCAATCGCAGATTGTGGTTGAGCAGTATCAATAGCAACGCCATCAGCGTGCGCCATGGCAATAATATCCGTTAGATAATATTCGCCTTGGGCATTGTTATTCGATAAACGGCTCAACCAAGCTTTAAGTTGTTTACCTGGAACGGCCATGATGCCGGTATTGATTTCGTTGATCAGTAGCTGCTCTGCTGTAGCATCTTTCTGCTCAATAATACCGATGACTTTTCCTTGTTCTTGACCTTCACAGGGAGTACGGACAATACGGCCATAACCCATAGGATTGGCTAAATTCACCGTTAAAATAGCCACACCATTTTCAGGGCGAGCAGCGAGTAAGGCTTCAAGGGTTGATTGTTGAATCAGTGGCACATCGCCGTAAAGAATGAGCACAGTATCATTGTCAGCAATATGCGGGCTCGCTTGCGCAACCGCATGACCCGTGCCTAATTGCTCAGCTTGCAATACCCAGTTAAGTTGTTGCTCACCTAAGCTGGCTTTTAGCTTATCAGCACCATAACCGTAGACTAACTGAATCGCGTCACTACCCACTTTATGGGCGGTATCTATGACATGTTGCACCATGCTCTTGTGGGCGATGGGATGTAATACCTTAGGAAGGTCAGAGCGCATCCGTGTTCCCTTGCCAGCTGCTAAGATCACTACATTTAATGCCATTGTCATATCCTTGAACAAATACCCAAGAGGGTGAAAAAATTACGGTCGATTTTGTAGCGCAATTTTAACGGAAAGCACATAGAAAAGCGAAGCGGATAGCGATAGGAATAGCTCAAAAACACGCTTACCCAAATTTCAGCCACAAAAAAGGCGACCTTATGGTCGCCTTTTTTCACAAACAATAACCTTATCTGGCAATGTTTTTCTTGATGGTTTCAACAACACGTAATTGAGCCATAGCCTTAGCTAGTTCAACCATAGCCGCGTCATAATTGAAGTCAGCACCTGCATTTGCCATATGGGCTTCTGCACGACGCTTAGCTTCTAATGCCGCTTGCTCATCAATATCTTTGGCACGCATAACCACATCAGCCAATACGGAGACAGAAGAAGGTTGCACTTCCAGAATACCACCTGAAAGGTAAAACACTTCTTCACTGCCGTCTTGCTTGACGATGCGCGCCATGCCAGGTTTGATATAACTCAGCAAAGGAGCATGGCCATGCATTATGCCTAACTCACCTTCAGAACCAGTCACTTGTAGACTTGCTACACGACCAGAGAAGATGTTGCTCTCTGCACTTACTATATCAAGATGTACTGTCATGGCTGCCATCCCGTTCTCCTTAAAAAACTAAGTATGACTACTTAGTTATTTCTTTTTGTTCGCTTTCTCGATGACTTCATCGATTGAGCCAACCATGTAGAACGCTTGTTCTGGCAGGTGATCAAACTCACCGCTCAAAATACCCTTAAAGCCACGGATAGTGTCTTTCAGAGAAACGTACTTACCAGGAGATCCAGTAAAGACTTCTGCTACGAAGAAAGGCTGAGACAAGAAACGCTCAATCTTACGAGCACGGAATACAGTTGTTTTGTCTTCATCAGACAATTCGTCCATACCCAGAATCGCAATAATGTCTTTCAGCTCTTTGTAACGTTGCAGTACAGTTTGCACGCCGTTAGCAACGTCATAATGCTCTTGGCCAACAACCAAAGGATCTAATTGACGTGAAGTCGAATCCAATGGGTCAACTGCTGGGTAAATACCCAGAGAAGCAATTTGACGTGACAGTACAACAGTCGCATCTAAGTGAGCGAAGGTTGTTGCTGGTGACGGATCGGTCAAGTCATCCGCAGGTACGTATACCGCTTGTACAGAGGTAATAGAACCGGTCTTAGTTGAAGTGATACGTTCTTGCAAAACGCCCATCTCTTCAGCCAATGTTGGTTGATAACCTACCGCAGAAGGCATACGACCTAACAGTGCAGATACTTCAGTACCGGCTAAGGTATAACGGTAGATGTTGTCAACGAACAACAGTACGTCACGACCTTCGTCACGGAACTTCTCTGCCATAGTCAGACCAGACAGTGCAACGCGCAAACGGTTACCTGGAGGCTCGTTCATCTGACCATAAACCATGGCCACTTTGTCGAGAACGCCAGAATCTTTCATCTCGTAGTAGAAGTCGTTACCTTCACGAGTACGTTCACCTACACCGGCGAATACAGAAAGACCCGAGTGGGCTTTAGCGATGTTGTTAATCAGTTCCATCATGTTAACTGTTTTACCAACACCCGCACCACCGAACAAACCAACTTTACCGCCCTTAGCGAATGGACAAACAAGGTCAATAACCTTGATGCCAGTCTCTAACAGTTCAGTAGAGCTTGATTGATCTTCGTATGAAGGAGCTGTACGGTGAATAACATAACGCTCTTCTTCACCGATTGGACCCGCTTCATCAATAGGCTCGCCTAATACGTTCATGATACGGCCAAGAGTGGCGGCACCAACAGGAACAGTAATAGGTGAACCTGAGTTTACTACTTCAAGCCCACGACGCAGACCGTCAGAAGAACCCATAGCGATGGTACGAACTACACCACCACCTAGCTGTTGCTGAACTTCCAGCACCAGACCATTACAGGAACCTTCACCTACGATCTTCAGAGCGTCATATACTTGAGGTACGGCATCTTGTGGAAACTCTACGTCCACAACCGCGCCAATCACTTGGACAACAGTACCTGTGCTCATGATTAATCCTCTAAAACTTGTATTCGTTACCTAACCTAAACCGCAGAGGCACCAGAAACAATTTCCGACAGTTCCTGCGTAATCGCAGCCTGACGGGCCTTGTTATAGACCAATTGCAAGTCGTTAATCAGCTCACCAGCGTTGTCAGTTGCCGACTTCATCGCCACCATACGGGCAGCTTGTTCAGAGGCAATGTTTTCAACAACACCTTGGTAAACCTGAGATTCTACATAACGAACCAATAAGGTATCCAAAAGTGCTTTTGGATCTGGCTCGTAGATATAATCCCAACGATGAGCAATTTCATCATCTTCTGATTTAGGCAAAGGTAGCAGCTGCTCGATCACAGGAGTCTGCGTCATAGTATTCACAAATTTGTTAAATACCACGTACAGACGATCCAGCTTGCCTTCGTTGTAAGCTTCTAGCATGACACCGACTGTCCCGATCAAGTCAGCGAGCTTTGGAGCATCGCCTAAACCTGAAGCGTGAGCAGACACTTGTCCACCGAAGCTTTTGAAAAACTGCACACTACGTGCGCCAATTGGGCAAAATTCAAATTCTGCACCTTGGGCTTTCCAGCTTTTCACGTCTGCGACAACCTTCTTGAAAAGGTTAACGTTCAGACCACCACAAAGGCCACGGTCGGTTGCTACAACAATGTAACCAACCCGCTTAGCCTCTCTCACCTCCAAATAGGGGTGTTTATACTCGAGAGAACCTTGCGCTACGTGACCGATCACCTTACGCATGCTTTCCGCATATGGACGGCTCGCAGCCATGCGTTCCTGCGCTCTGCGCATTTTGCTGGCTGCCACCATTTCCATGGCGGACGTGATCTTCTGAGTGTTTTTCACACTCGCGATCTTGGTTTTAATCTCTTTAGCGCCGGCCATCTCTACTCTCCAATCTGGACCTGAGGTGTCTTAAGACACCTCTATCATTGTTACCAGGTTTGGGTTGCTACGAACTTGTCGAGGCCAGCTTTTAATTCAGCTTCGATATCAGCGCTATAATCGCCAGTATCATTGATAAGCTTCATTAAAGGAGCATGCTCGCTGTTCATGAACGAGAGCAGAGCGGCTTCGAAATTACCGACCTTGTTCAGCTCAACACTCTTCAGGTAACCTTTTTCAGCTGAGAAAATAGACACAGCTTGAGCGGCTACGCTCATTGGAGCATATTGCTTTTGCTTCATCAGTTCGGTAACACGCACACCATGCTCAAGTTGAGCACGTGTTGCATCGTCAAGATCAGATGCAAATTGCGAGAACGCAGCAAGCTCACGATACTGTGCTAGTGCGGTACGAATACCACCAGACAGTTTCTTGATGATCTTAGTCTGAGCCGCACCACCAACACGAGAAACAGAAATACCTGGGTTAACCGCTGGACGTAGGCCAGAGTTAAACAGATCGGTCTCAAGGAAGATCTGACCATCGGTAATAGAAATTACGTTGGTCGGTACGAATGCAGAAACGTCACCCGCTTGCGTTTCAATAATTGGCAGCGCGGTTAAAGAACCGGTTTTGCCAGTTACTGCACCTTTAGTGAACTTCTCTACATAAATCGCGTTAACGCGTGATGCACGCTCTAGTAAACGTGAGTGTAGATAGAATACGTCACCTGGGTAAGCTTCACGGCCTGGTGGGCGCTTGAGCAGTAACGAAATTTGACGATAAGCAACTGCTTGCTTAGACAAATCATCGTATACGATCAAAGAATCTTCACCGCGGTCACGGAAGTATTCACCCATAGAACAACCAGAATATGGCGCTAAGTATTGCAGAGCAGCAGCTTCAGAAGCCGTTGCAACAACAACGATAGTGTTAGCTAACGCACCGTGTTCTTCTAGCTTGCGCACTACGTTAGCGATAGTAGAAGCCTTTTGGCCAATCGCAACGTACACACATTTAATGCCAGAATTTTTCTGGTTGATAATTGCGTCGATCGCCATAGCTGTTTTACCAGTTTGACGGTCGCCAATGATCAATTCACGTTGACCACGACCGATAGGGATCATGGCATCAACGGCTTTGTAACCAGTTTGAACTGGTTGATCAACAGACTGACGTTCAATAACACCTGGTGCGATAACTTCAATTGGCGAGTAACCATCGTTATCGATAGGTCCTTTTCCGTCAATTGGCTCACCTAGAGTGTTAACAACGCGGCCAAGAAGACCGCGGCCAACTGGAACTTCCAGAATACGGCCAGTCGTTTTCACTTTTACGCCTTCTGCTAAATCAGCATAAGGACCCATTACTACGGCACCGACAGAATCACGTTCAAGGTTCAACGCGATTGCAAAACGGTTACCAGGCAGTTCGATCATCTCACCTTGCATCACGTCGGCTAGGCCGTGGATGCGGATGATGCCGTCACTTACCGCAACGATAGTACCTTCGTTACGAGATTCGCTAACGACTTCGAACTGCTCGATCCGCTGCTTAATCAGATCGCTGATTTCAGTGGAATTCAGTTGCATGCTCAAACTCCCAATTACGACTGCAGCTTATCAGACAGACGCGATAACTTACCGCGGACCGAGCCATCGATGACTAGGTCTCCTGTCTTAATGATTACACCGGCGATGAGCGCGGCGTCAGTGCTGCAATTCAGCTTAACTTTGCGTGCGAGACGTTTCTCTAAAGAAATACTAATCTGCTGTTGTTGTTCAGAGCTCAGCTCAGTTGCAGAAACCACATCGGCTTCCACTTCTTTTGCCCACTCATTACGGTATTCAGTAAATAACTGAGATACAGCAGGTAGTACCTTTAAGCGACCGTTTTCAGCCATTACCTTTATCAGGTTCTGACCTTGCACATTGACTTGCTCTCCACACACACTAATAAAGAGTGCTGCGAGCTTAGTGCTGGCTAAAGAGCCAGCTAACAGTGGTTGCATGGTTTCGTTTTCACTCACCAATGCGGCAAACGTAAGCATTTCTGCCCATGAATCCACTGCATCTTGTTCAATAGCAAAGTCAAAAGCTGCCTTTGCGTAAGGGCGAGCGATGGTGGTTAATTCAGCCATAACTCAACTCCCTTATCAAATTTCAGCGACTAGTTTATTAACTATGTCACTGTGGGCGGCTGGATCAATAGAACGCTCAAGGATCTTCTCAGCACCCATGATGGCAAGAGTAGCAACCTGCTTACGCAGATCCTCTTTGACGCGATTACGTTCAGCTTCAATTTCTGCTTTACCCTGAGCGATGATTTTAGCACGCTCAGCGTCTGCTTCGGTTTTGGCTTCTTCAACTATTTGAGCTTTACGCTTGTTAGCTTGCTCAATAATTTCATTAGCCGTTACCTTGGCTTCTTTTAGTTGGTCAGTCGCTTTCGCTTGTGCCAACTCCAGGTCTTTTACCGCACGATCAGCATCAGCTAGACCGTCAGCAATCCTTTTTTGGCGCTCTTCGATGGCATTCATCAAAGGGGGCCATACAAACTTCATGCAAAACCACACGAAGATGATAAAGGCGACCGTCTGACCGATTAGGGTAGCGTTGAAATTCACAACAGCCTCCTATTTAGAGTTAAGACAGAAGCGTTTTTTACAGCATTGCACCCAGTGGGTTGGTAAACAGCATGAATAATGCGATACCAACACCGATCATAGTTACGGCGTCAAGAAGACCCGCTACGATGAACATTTTAACTTGTAGCATAGGAGCCATTTCTGGTTGACGCGCAGCGCCTTCCAAGAACTTGCCGCCTAATAAGCCGAAACCGATTGCAGTACCAAGAGCACCCATACCAATCAGCAGAGCAACAGCGATAGCTGTCATGCCTAAAATCGTTTCCATCTGTATCTCCAGTATCTAAATCTGTATTAGTTGATGATTTAGTTTAAAATTTCTTCAGCAATCCTTAATGATCTTCATGCGCCATGCTTAAATAAACAATGGTCAACATCATGAAGATAAACGCTTGCAGTGTGATAACCAAAATGTGGAATATTAACCAACCCAGTTGCAGAGTCACACCTAGGGAAGATAATAACAAGTTGGTACCATACATCAGCGCAATAAGGATGAAGATCAACTCACCTGCGTACAAGTTACCAAAGAGTCGCAATGCCAATGAAATTGGTTTTGCTATCAAAGTAACAGTCTCTAATAGGAGGTTGACGGGTATCATTGCCTTATGGTTAAAGGGCTGTAGTGTCAGTTCTTTAACAAACCCAGACACACCTTTGACCTTAATGCTGTAGAAAATAATCAGCACGAACACACCAATAGCTAAGCTAAAGGTAATGTTAACGTCAGTCGTCGGAACCGCTTTAAGATATGGAATCCCCATTAAACTTGCTGCGTGAGGCAGCCAATCTACCGGGATCATATCCATGAAGTTCATCATGAATACCCATACAAAAATGGTCAGAGCTAAAGGTGCGATCAGAGCATTGCGACCATGAAAACTTTCTTTCACGCTGTTATTTACGAACTCAACGATCATCTCAACAAAACATTGCAGTTTGCCAGGAACACCGGAAGTCGCTTTTTTACCAACGCTGCGGAAAATCCACAGGAACAGAACACCAAGACCAACCGAAAAGAACAACGAATCAATGTGCCATGTCCAAAAGCCTTCACCAACACTTAAGTTGGTAAGGTGATGTTGGATATAGCCCTGCGGTGTTAACGCTTCACCAGTTGCAGCCATGATTCATCCCACTTAACTTTGCTTGAAGTATAAAGGAGCTGTCCAATGCACGATTAGCGTCAGCACATAACAAACAAAAAGCGGCATAAAAGCGACCTTAAGATTGATAAATACAAACGAAAACATTGCGATGGTTAACAGCAACTTTACCGCTTCCCCCCAGTAAAAAGTCTTTATGACTTTTGCAGCTGAACTTGCTCCCGTGTGGGAGAAAGCGAGGGTTGCGAATACAAAATTAGGGAGCACAGCGATTGAACCACCTGCTAACGCAGAATAGCCAAACTGAACTCCCCACACGGCGAAAAAGAGAATTGAAGCACCCCCAGCGACCGCCGCCTGCATCATCACCAATTTATAGGCTGACCACCGGCCACGACGCGCTAAAACCTTACTCAATTCATCCTCTCCGCATTCATACTTTTTGTTTCGATGACCGGATGACAAATACCCGTATTTATGTCGATGCACAAAAAGCTTGCGAAAGTATACCTTTTCACGCCTTCATTGCAACTTTGAGATAAGGAAAAACAACACTTTTAACGTGATCTAGCGCCAAACGAGTTAAAATGTAAGATTAGCATCTGTCACAAATTTACATTAAAAACTGTTAATCTACAGACATTAATGAATTTTACTAAGAATTCCGTCTAATTCAGCCAGATTCTGATAGTTAATTACAATTTTACCTGTGCCCTTACTGCTATGAGCGATAGAAACCTTGGCACCTAATCTTTCAATTAACTGCTGCTCTAAACGACAAACATCTTGATCTTTAGTCGTAGTTTCGGCTTGTTTAGGCGGATTTAAGGTTTGATTAATTAATCGTTCAGTTTCGCGAACGGTTAATTCCTTAGCGGCCACTAATCTCGCAAGATTTGTTTGTTCTTCTCCCTCAATTGCTAACAAAGCGCGAGCATGACCCATATCGATGTCGCCATACTCGAGTAGACGTTTTACTGGCTCATTTAAGCCGTTTAAACGTAACAAGTTAGATACACTCACTCTGGATTTTCCCACAACATCGGCAACCTGTTGGTGAGTCAGTTCAAATTCTTGCATTAAACGTTGTAATGCTATGGCTTCTTCCATGGCATTTAAATCTTCACGCTGGATGTTTTCAATCAAAGCGATAGCAACGGCGGCCTCATCGGGTACTTGTTTGACTATGCAGGGAATTTTATTTAAGCCAGCAAGTTGAGAAGCACGCCAGCGACGTTCGCCCGCAATGATTTCATACATGTCGTTTGCCACTTGTCTCACAACGATGGGCTGAATAATGCCTTGATTGCGGATAGAGTGTGCCAGTTCTTCCAACGCTTCGGGAGACATATCTTTACGAGGTTGATACTTACCCGGTTGTAATAAGTCTAAATCGAGATGGATAAGCTCTTCTTTTTTATCGACAACATTAGCTTCGTCAGTGTGTTTTTTACTGGCTGCATGGCTGTTACTCAGTAGGGCATCTAACCCTTTGCCTAATCCTCTTTTCTTTAACGTCATGGTGATCCTTTACGCTTGCTTAGCCTGAGTTTGTTGTTCTGAACGACGGATCATTTCACCCGCAAGCGCGAGATACGCCTTAGCGCCGGCACTCGATTTATCGTAATACATAGCAGGCGCACCAAAACTTGGCGCCTCAGCCAGCCTCACATTACGTGGGATCACAGTACGATATACCTTGTCACCAAAATGCTGTTTTAGCTGATCGGACACATCATTAGATAAACGATTACGCGGATCGTACATAGTACGTAAAATGCCTTCAATGCCAAGCCCTGGGTTAACCATAGCGGCAAGTTTAGTGATGGTATCAATCAGCGCCGTTAAGCCTTCTAGGGCATAGTATTCGCACTGCATAGGCACGAGCACAGAGTCAGCCGCTGACATAGCGTTCACAGTCAACATGTTCAATGAAGGAGGGCAGTCGATAAAGATATAATCATATTGATCTTTTATCGGTGCGAGCGCGTTACGCAAACGGATCTCACGCGCAAAAAACTCCATCAGTTTGATCTCTGCCGCTGTCACATCACCGTTACTGGCGATCAGATCATACTTACCCGCAGTGTTTTTAATGACGATCTCGTCGAAGGTTTTTTCTTCGACCAATAATTCGTAGGCCGTATTTTCGACCTCGTATTTATCGACACCACTACCCATAGTGGCATTACCTTGGGGATCGAGATCGATCAATAATACTTTACGTTTTGTTGCTGCTAACGAAGCGGCGAGGTTAACGCAAGTAGTTGTTTTTCCTACGCCACCTTTCTGGTTAGCCACGGCAATCACTTTACCCACAATATCACCCTGTATGTAAATGCTGGTTTATTGCCCTTACTTAAAAATGATTTATTCATCACTTTTAAGCCTGTTATTCTTTGATTATTTTCAATAAATGTCTTTGTTCATCGAGTTTAGGTACCTTAAGTTCGATGACTTCTTTCACTGCAAATCCACTTGGAATATGTTGCATTTCTTCATCATTTAACTGGCCTTTAAGCGCATAAAACTGCCCATGTTCGGCGGGTAAATGATGGCACCAAGTGAGCATATCTTGGATTGAAGCAAATGCACGACTTAATACGCCGTCGAATTTTTGCTCAGGTTGATAAGCTTCTACGCGGCTTTCAACTGAGCTGATGTTATGAATGCCTAATTCAAAGGACACTTGTTTTTGAAAACGAATGCGTTTACCTAAGCTGTCCAATAACACAAATTGTTTATCGGGATTCATAATAGCTAACGGGATCCCAGGTAAACCGGGTCCTGTGCCTACATCGATAAAACGTTCACCTTGTAGATGTTTTGAAACTACTAAGCTGTCCATGATATGGCGGATCAACATGGCTTCGGGATCTCTCACCGATGTCAGGTTATAGGCTTTATTCCATTTGTTGAGCATGCCAACAAAATCAATTAGTTGTTTTTTTTGCTCGGCGGTTGCGGGCAAATTAATTTCGGCTAAATAAGCCTCTAACTGGGCAGATAACACTGAGCAACCTCAACAAAGATACGATTATGAACGCGAAGGCTATTATGAAGCCCGAAAACGATGAAGGGAAGCCTGAATGCTTCCCTTCTATGACCTAAGCAGCGATTAAGCTAGCTTTTACGCACTCTTACGTAATAAGCCACGCTTTTTAAGGTGAACCAACAAAATTGAAATAGCCGCAGGGGTAATACCAGAGATCCGTGACGCTTGGCCTATAGTTTCTGGTTTGTGGTTATTTAACTTAGCAATCACTTCGTTCGACAAGCCCGGTACTTCTTTGTAATCGAGCGTCAAAGGTAAACCTGTGTTCTCATTACGCACGGCTTTGTTGATCTCTTCCTGCTGGCGTTGAATATAACCAGAGTACTTCACTTGGATCTGAACTTGTTCAGCTGCTTGTGGATCTTCAAGCCCAGGACCAAAACCTTCAATCTGCATTAACTTGCTGTAATCCATTTCTGGACGACGCAGTAACTCTTCAAATGACGCTTCGCGCGAGATCGGCGTATTCAAATGTGGATTCAACGCATGGATCAAAGGTGAATTTGGATGCACCCATTGGCCACGCAGTCTTTGCAGTTCAAGTTCAATGGATTCTAACTTCTCACTAAATGCTGCCCAGCGAGCGTCGTCGACTAAACCGAGTTCGCGACCTTTTGCCGTTAAGCGAATGTCGGCGTTATCTTCACGGAGTAACAAACGGTATTCGGCACGGCTAGTAAACATGCGGTACGGTTCTTTGGTACCCAGAGTCGACAGATCGTCAACCAGTACTCCAAGATACGCTTCATCGCGACGTGGACACCAAGCTTCTTTGCCTTGCACTTGCAAAGACGCATTCATGCCCGCTAATAAACCTTGAGCACCGGCTTCTTCATAACCTGTAGTACCGTTTATTTGGCCAGCAAAGAATAACCCGTTGATCGTTTTGGTTTCTAGTGAGTTTTTCAGATCCCTTGGATCGAAATAATCATATTCGATCGCATAACCTGGACGCACTATTTCGGCGTTTTCCATACCTTGGATCGAACGCACTAAATTCAACTGTACATCGAAAGGTAAACTAGTTGAGATCCCGTTAGGGTAGATCTCATTGGTATTTAAGCCTTCAGGTTCGATGAAGATCTGATGCGAAGATTTGTCCGCAAAGCGGTGGATCTTGTCTTCAATCGATGGGCAGTAACGTGGGCCTATACCCTCGATTACGCCAGAATACATTGGACTTCTATCTAAACCACCCCGAATAATTTCATGGGTTTTCTCATTGGTATGAGTAATCCAGCAAGAAATTTGCTTTGGATGGTGACTGACATCGCCCATAAACGACATCACAGGCAATGGAGAATCGCCTTTCTGTTCAGCCATTTGAGAAAAATCAATCGTGTTTGCATCGATACGTGGTGGGGTACCCGTTTTTAAACGGCCTACACGGATCGGTAATTCACGTAAACGATTGGCTAAAGCAATGGCTGGTGGATCGCCTGCACGGCCACCGCTGTAGTTCTCTAATCCTATGTGGATTTTGCCGCTTAAGAATGTACCAGTTGTTAATACAACTGCTGGAGATTCAAAAGCTAATCCCATTTGAGTCACTACGCCAACAACTTGATTATTTTCAACAATTAAGTCATTAACGGCTTGTTGGAAAATACGTAAATTAGGTTGGTTTTGTAATATGTTTTGGATCTTTTGACGATACAAGGCACGGTCAGCTTGTGCACGTGTTGCTCGTACGGCTGGGCCTTTGCTTGAATTCAAGGTTCTAAATTGGATCCCTGCATAATCGGTTGCGATCGCCATTGCACCACCTAAGGCGTCAATTTCTTTCACTAGGTGGCCTTTGCCTATGCCACCGATCGCTGGATTACATGACATTTGTCCTAACGTATCGATATTGTGCGTTAGTAATAATGTTTTTGATCCCATTCTTGCTGCAGCCAACGCGGCTTCAGTTCCGGCATGACCACCACCAACAACAATAACATCAAACCGTTCATGAAAATGCATGCCACTACCTTCAATTGCTAAGAGACTCAGTACGAGCCGAGTATTTTAGCATTTGCTTTGCGCTAGGTGAATGATCATTTTACCTTGATCGATCGAGATGATCCGGACTAATAGATATTAAGATCTTTATATAGATCTTCTTATTATGTTTACTATTAGGATCGCGTTTTTCTGTGTATAACCCAAATTAAGTATATAAATCATTAATTAGCGCGATCTTGATCCTGTGATCTGATCGCGATCTAACGCCATTAAACATGGGGATAGATCGCCTACTTATCCACAAGGTGGATCATTAAGCAGATCGGACTGTGAATAGTACAGAGGTTGATCAGATCTAAATAATACCTTATCCACATGTTTATACTTTAAATAAGTAAATTGTGGATAAATAGGATCTAAACTGTACATAGATCTCGACCTTATCCAATAAGCGATCTTAAATATCCTGTTGCCATTGTGCTAACCATGCAAGCGCTGGGTCTTCTGGCACAGGATCAAGTTGTACATCGATCTGGATCTTATCCACAAAGGCTTTTGCATCGCAGTCTTGAATCGCTGAAATGAGTTTTTCAGGGCCTTGGCAAAAGGTGTCATAACTTGAGTCGCCAATTGCACATAAGGCAAAGTTCACTTGGCTGAGATCCGGTTTTTGTTCGGTAATTTCGTTGAAAAAGGGCTGGATATTATCTGGAAGATCACCCGCGCCGTGGGTAGATGACACGATAATCCATAGTGCATGGGTGTCGATTTCGCACAGTGTTGGAGTTAAATGCACTTGAACTTGGTGCCCTTGATCCGTTAATTGCGCCATCATTTCGTCAGCAACATACTCTGCACTGCCCAATGTTGTGCCAACTATTACTTCAATCTTTGCCATTATGATTTCTCAGTGTGTTGTTGTTTTTAAAACAAATTTCAATTAAATAGATAGCTCAATGGCTATTATTATGTTCATCATAAAGGAAATGTGGATCGGACCACAGAAGCAATACGTGATTTTTGCAGTTTTTGCATCCTTTATATAATGTTGGTTTGGCTTACATGTTACCTTTAGCTTCTTGATACAAAATTAATATATTTACCAATTTAATTTCATTTTAAATCAAATAATTATAATAGGATGTTCTATGACAACACCCGTAAATGCGCCCCAGTGGCCACGGCAAATTCCTTACATCATCGCCAGTGAAGCTTGTGAACGTTTTAGCTTTTACGGTATGCGGAATATTCTTACCCCATTCTTGATGACAGCACTTTTGTTGTCTATTCCAGAAGAACTACGTGGAACTATGGCTAAGGATGTGTTCCATTCCTTTGTCATTGGAGTGTACTTTTTCCCATTACTCGGTGGTTGGATTGCTGATCGTTTTTTCGGTAAATACAATACTATCTTATGGTTAAGCTTAATTTACTGTGTTGGTCATGCGTTTCTCGCTATTTTTGAACACAGCATTCAAGGGTTTTATACGGGATTATTTTTAATTGCGCTCGGATCGGGTGGGATTAAGCCCTTGGTTTCTTCCTTTATGGGAGATCAATTTGATCAAACCAATAAAACATTGGCGCAGAAAGCGTTTGATCTGTTTTATTTTACGATTAATTTTGGCTCCTTCTTTGCCTCGTTATCTATGCCATTACTATTGAAATATTATGGTGCTGCGGTCGCATTTGGGATCCCTGGTGTCTTGATGTTTATTGCAACTGTGTTCTTCTGGTTAGGCCGCAAACGTTATGTGCATATGCCACCCGAACCGAAAAATCCCCATGGTTTTTTACCCGTTATTCGTACCGCATTGCTCACTAAAATCGCTGGCCAAGCCAACATAGGTTTAGTGTTAGCTTTAGTTGGGATCATTTCTGCAGCGTATGCCTTAGTCAATATTCCAACCTTAGGTATCGTTGCTGGTTTGTGCTGTGCGTTAGTGCTTGTGATGGGATTTGTTGGCGCAGGGGCTTCATTGCAACTCGAACGGGCTAGGGGGATCCATCCGGATATCGCCGTTGATGGTGTGCGTTCAGTTCTACGGATCTTAATCTTATTTGCGTTAGTGACTCCCTTTTGGTCTTTGTTCGATCAGAAAGCGTCCACTTGGATATTGCAAGCCAATGACATGTCAAAACCGGCATGGTTTGAACCTGCCATGATGCAAGCGTTAAACCCATTATTAGTTATGTTACTGATCCCATTTAATAACTTTGTGTTATATCCGGCGATTGAGCGCATGGGGGTAAAGTTAACTGCTTTGCGTAAAATGGGGGCTGGGATTGCCATCACGGGAGTGAGTTGGATAGTCGTTGGTAGCATTCAATTGGTGATGGATGGCGGCTCGGCATTATCAATATTTTGGCAGATTGTGCCCTATGCTTTGCTCACCTTTGGTGAAGTATTAGTTTCAGCCACAGGGCTAGAGTTTGCCTACAGTCAAGCGCCTAAAGCTATGAAAGGCACTATCATGAGTTTTTGGACCTTATCTGTGACCGTCGGTAACTTATGGGTGTTATTGGCGAACGTCAGTGTGAAAAGCCCTGCTGTGACCGAACAGATTGCCCAAACTGGGATCAGTATTACCGCATTTCAGATGTTTTTCTTCGCAGGTTTTGCCATCTTGGCAGCATTGATATTTGCGCTTTATGCAAGGTCCTATCAAATGCAAGATCATTACCGCCACGTCGAATCATAAAGATGGATGGAAATATTCGGTTGTAGATAGAAAATCAGCCCATATTGTATGGGCTGATTTATATGGAACTAATAAGGTTAGTTATTTCCCGATACAGAAAGAGCTGAAAATCTTGCCGAGTAAATCGTCAGAAGTGAAGCGGCCAGTGATCTCAGATAGTGCTAATTGGCACATACGTAGCTCTTCCGCTAGCAGCTCTCCGGCAAGGTAAACCTCTAACTGCTCTTTACCTAATAGCAGGTGTCCTGCGGCTAATTCAAGGGCTTCTAAGTGACGACGACGGGCGATAAAGCCACCTTCGAGATTACTCTGATAACCCATAAGTGACTTCAAGTGTTGCTTTAATTCTTCAACACCTAAGCCTGTTTTAGCCGAGATCCGGTAGACGCTATAACCTTGTTCTTCGGTCATCATTAAGTCTTCGCCCGTGAGATCGGCTTTATTACGGATCACTGTCACGCCTAAATTGGAGGGCAGGCGATCGACAAAGTCAGGCCAAATAGCATGGGGATCGACAGCGGCGGTTGTCGTGCCGTCCACCATAAATAGCACGCGATCGGCGCTATTTATTTCATTCCATGCGCGTTCAATACCAATTTGTTCTACCGTATCAGTGGTATCACGCAGGCCTGCGGTATCAATAATGTGCAGCGGCATACCATCTAAATGGATATGTTCACGTAATACGTCGCGTGTTGTTCCGGCAATTTCAGTCACAATGGCCGACTCTTTACCCGCTAACGCATTCAGTAAGCTTGATTTTCCGGCATTGGGACGACCGGCAATCACCACTTTCATCCCTTCACGAATGATAGAACCTTGCTTGGCACTGGCTTGCACTAGGTCGAGTTTGTCGATGATTCTATAGAGAGCATTGGCAATCTTGCCATCACTTAAAAAGTCGACTTCTTCATCGGGGAAATCAATTGCGGCTTCAACGTATAAACGCAGGTTAGTGACTTGGTCCACCAGCTCGTGGACTTCCTTAGAAAATTCACCTTGTAGTGATTGCAGCGCGCTTTTAGCGGCTTGCTCACTGGTGGCGTCGATAAGGTCGGCAATGGCTTCGGCTTGGGTTAAGTCGAGCTTATCGTTCATAAAGGCTTGTTCGCTGAACTCGCCTGGTTTTGCGATACGAATGCCACCGACTTCCATTACCCGTTTGATCAACATATCGAGGACGATTTGGCCGCCGTGGCCTTGAAGTTCCAGTACATCTTCGCCAGTAAAGGAATTAGGTCCTTTAAAGAATAGCGCTATGCCTTGGTCTATCACTTGGCCCGATGCACTTTTAAAATCGCAATAATCGGCATATCGGGTTTTAGGAAGATGACCTAATACGGCCATAGCGACATCACTGGCTTTGTCGCCTGAAATTCGAATGATGCCTACGCCGCCACGTCCGGGCGCGGTGGCTTGAGCCACAATAGTGTCAGTTGTCATGGAAATACCCACCAAACTAATATCTACTAAATCATGTAAAGGAAAAGGCGGCCAATTAAGCCGCCTTTTAGTGTCATGCGTTCACATTAATCTGTAACGATGCGCTAGAGTCTTGGAAATCTTAGGCTTATTTTAAGCCTTTTTTCTCAAGACCTGCATAAATAATCTTCTGCTGCGTGATAGCAACTATGTTACCCACTAACCAGTACAGTACTAGACCCGCTGGGAACCAGAGGAAGAATACGGTAAAGATCACTGGCATCCATTGCATCATTTTCACTTGCATAGGGTCCATAGTCGGTGCAATAGGTTGCATCTTCTGCATCACAAACATAGATACGCCCATCAGCAACGGTAATATGTAGTAAGGATCTTGTACCGATAAATCGTGGATCCACAACATAAATGGTGCGTGACGTAATTCGAAGCTTTCTAACAATACCCAGTACAAGGCAATGAAGATTGGCATCTGTAAAATAATAGGTAAACAGCCACCCATAGGGTTAACTTTTTCTTTCTTATACAGTTCCATCATGGCCTGACCCATCTTTTGACGGTCATCACCAAAGCGTTCTTTCAAGTCAGTCAGTTTAGGTTGCAGGTTACGCATTTTCGCCATTGAGGTGTACTGCGCTTTTGTCAGCGGGAACAGTAAACCACGAACGGTTAAGGTGATCAGAATAATCGCCACACCCCAGTTACCGACGAATGATTGATAGAACATCAATAACCAGTGGATTGGTACGGCTAACCACCATAGGAAGCCGTAATCGACCACTAGGTTTAAGGTATCAGAGATGGCTGACAGTGCTTTTTGATCCTTAGGACCGACATAGAACTGTGAGCTAATTTCTTGGGTCGCACCAGGTGCAATATCATGTACCGCGCCGCGGAAACCAATATTGGCTAAACCGCCCGCACTGACACTAGAGAAAATAGTGTTGCTGTCGGTAGCCGGTGGGATCCACGCCGAAACGAAGTAATGTTGTAGCATGGCAGCCCAACCACCCAACGTTGCTTGGTTCAGGTTGCTTTTCGCCATGTCATCAAATTTGTATTTCTCATAACGCACATCTTGCGTAGAGAATGCGCCGCCACGATAGGTAGGCATCATCATGCTGCTTTCAGACGGTTTAATCGTTTGTTTAATTTGACCGTACATTTGAACTTGCAGCGGAGCAGCTGAAGTATTGTTGATTTTATAGTCAACATCTACGTTGAACTTACCGCGATGGAATACAAACACTTTAGTGTATGTCACGCCATTATCGCCGACATAAGTTAACGGTACTTCTAAAGTGTCTTGACCTTCGGCTAAGGTATATTCAGTCGCTGCAGTGCTAAATGTGGCACGGCCTTTGGCGCTGCTGTCGATACCATCGCGACCTATAAGGCCGCTCTGGGCGATATAAGTGAAATCTTTCGTTTGCTCAAGCAACACGAAGGGTTGATCTTTATCCTGTTCCATCTTGTGCGAAACTAACGCAGCAAAAACGATGTCACCACCGATTGGATTAATTTGAACGTCCAATTGGTCTGTTTTCACTGTAATCAGTTTGCTGGTTGCTGTCACTGCTGCAGGAACACCTGTATCAGCTTCTGGAACATCGGCACTGTGTGAGTTTGCCGCGTTCGCCACTAAGGACGATTCGGTTGCAACGGGTTTAGGAGCTTTGTCTGCTTGCCACTGTTGCCACAGCAAAAAGCTGACAAACAGTAGTCCTATGAGCAATATATTGCGTTGAGATTCCATAGCCTATTTATTACACCTGTCATTTTTAGGGGGGACGGGATCACTACCGCCGGGATGTAAAGGGTGACATTTTAATATGCGTTTCAATGCAAACCAACAACCTTTCGCGGTTCCATGCACTTTTATTGCTTCAATAGCGTAGTGAGAGCAGGTGGGATTGAAACGGCATCGAGGGCCCAGTATAGGGCTTATGAATACTTGATAGCCACGAATTAACGTGGTCGCTAGCCATTGTAGCGGCGACTGAGTTT
Source organism: Shewanella sp. SP1S1-7 (assembly GCF_031932105.1). Classification (NCBI taxonomy): domain Bacteria; kingdom Pseudomonadati; phylum Pseudomonadota; class Gammaproteobacteria; order Alteromonadales; family Shewanellaceae; genus Shewanella; species Shewanella sp. SP1S1-7. The sequence goes on along the minus strand of NZ_JAUOEU010000024.1, from coordinate 45,388 downwards.
GCGCCATAGCTTTTCTATCAATTTGTTGATTTCAGCGTTTTCCATTTCCATCACGCCATTTCTGACAAGCACAACAATATCAAGATGAGGAATGTCGTGTTGATTTAAGCGAAAACTATCTCTGATCACACGCTTAATACGGTTACGTTGATTGGCGCGTTTTACAAAGCGTTTGGCAACAGTAAGGCCCATACGCGGATGTTGTTCCGTGTTAGGAATAGCGAGCAAGGTAATTTCAGCAGAAGATGCTTTGATGGGATTGGAAAATACAGATTTAAATTGCGCGGGAGTTAACAAACGTAACTCCCGCGAAAAGGTATAGCTAGTCAACTAGTTACCCACTTATTAAGCAGATAAACGAGCGCGACCTTTCGCACGACGACGTGCAAGCACCTTACGGCCGCCTACAGTAGCCATACGAGCGCGGAAGCCGTGAGAACGCTTGCGCTTCAGGTTGCTAGGTTGAAAAGTACGTTTACTCATGATGGCAATCCGTCTTTGTTAATTAGTGAACATATCCTTATCTCTAGGATAGAGGTAAGGGCAAAAAAGAGGCCGAATTGTAATCACAATACTTAGTCACGTCAACAACGAAAGTAAGTAAGTGCTTTATTTCTGCCAGCGTATCCTTTGATCAATCCCCTGAATACACCATAAGATGTGGATAACTCTGTGTACGGACACTACATATAGTAGTGCAGGGGATCTTCGAGCCGATCGAAGGGGCGCCATTATAGATCAATGTGGATCGCTTAATAAAGCAGGATTTGCGGATAGTGCAGAATAAAAGGATCGTTTTGGATCTTTGATGATCGAGGATATCCACACAGAATGATCTCGCTGGGGATAAATATTTTTTAAGGATAGCGATCCTTGAGATCTCGCTATAGAATACACCTCTTTTTTGATGATCTTTTGGGGATAACTAAGTGGCTGTTTCACTTTGGCAACAATGTATCGGACGATTGCAAGATGAGCTTTCTGCTCAGCAGTTCAGTATGTGGATCAGACCGTTACAAGCCGAAATGGATGGAGATACTCTGGTGCTTTATGCGCCCAACCGCTTCGTGCTTGATTGGGTCAGAGATAAGTACATCAATATCATTAATCAGTTCTTTACTGAGCAGATGGGCAGCGATGCACCTAAATTGCGTTTCGATATTGGTAGTCGTCCTTCGGCGAAAAAGCCAAGTGTGCCAGCACCTATAGCGCCAACTCGTGTAGCTAATACCCAAACTAAAGCGACAGTAGGCACGACGTTTAACGTCCAAGCCGAGCCGATGGCGAACGCGAATCACCGCAGTAACATCAATCCTAGCTACCAGTTTGATAACTTCGTAGAAGGTAAGTCGAACCAATTAGGTAAGGCTGCGGCGTTGCAAGTTGCTGAAAATCCAGGTGGTGCTTATAACCCATTATTCTTATATGGCGGAACAGGTCTAGGTAAGACTCACTTGTTGCACGCTGTCGGTAACGGGATCATTAAAAATAATCCGAATGCCAAAGTGGTTTACATGCATTCCGAGCGTTTTGTCCAAGACATGGTTAAAGCGCTGCAAAACAATGCGATCGAAGAATTTAAACGTTACTACCGTAGCGTCGATGCTTTGTTTATCGATGATATTCAATTTTTTGCCAATAAAGACAGATCCCAAGAGGAATTCTTCCATACCTTCAATGCCTTGCTTGAGGGGAATCACCAAATAATTTTGACTTCAGATCGTTATCCAAAAGAGATCGACGGTGTTGAAGACAGATTGAAATCTCGTTTTGGTTGGGGTTTAACCGTGGCGATTGAGCCACCAGAGTTAGAAACCCGCGTGGCGATTTTGATGCGTAAAGCCCAAGAGAGTGGCATTAACTTGCCCGATGAAGTGGCCTTCTTTATTGCTAAACGTTTACGTTCAAACGTGCGCGAGCTAGAAGGGGCGTTAAACCGCGTTATCGCCAATGCTAACTTTACTGGTCGACCAATTACCATTGATTTTGTTCGTGAAGCCTTACGTGACCTCTTGGCACTTCAAGAAAAATTAGTCACTATAGACAATATTCAGAAGACCGTAGCTGAATACTACAAGATCAAGATGGCTGATATGTTGTCTAAGCGCCGTTCACGCAGCGTTGCGCGGCCAAGACAAGTGGCAATGGCGTTATCCAAAGAATTAACTAACCAAAGCTTGCCGGAAATTGGTGATGCTTTTGGTGGTAGAGATCACACCACAGTGTTGCATGCCTGTCGTAAGATTGCTCAGCTACGGGAAGAGAGCCACGACATTAAAGAAGATTATGCTAATTTGATTAGAACCTTATCTTCTTAAAACAAGGAATTTGGACACTATGAAATTCTCAATTGATAGGGATGCCCTATTAAAGCCGTTGCAATTGGTGTGTGGTGCGGTAGAAAGACGCCATAATTTGCCCATTTTGTCTAACCTCCTTGTAGAAGTAAGTGGTCACTCACTTAAGTTGACCGGAACAGATTTAGAAGTCGAACTCGTGGGCCAAGTTGTGGTTCACGGTGATATCGAAGAAGGTCGTACTACGGTTCCGGCTAAAAAGCTGCTCGATATTGTTAAGTCTTTGCCAGAACAAAGCGAGCTGAAAGTCGAGCAACAAGATAATAAATGGTTGCTGCGTTCAGGCCGTAGCCGTTTTTCTTTAGCGACCTTGCCCGCAGAAGAATATCCCAACGTTGAAGCCTTCCAAGCTGAGATTGAATTTAGCTTGAAGCAGGGCGTATTGAAGTCGATTATCGACTCAACGCAATTTTCTATGGCTAACCAAGATGTGCGTTATTACCTCAACGGTTTATTGTTTGAAACTGAAGGTAATGTGTTGCGCGCGATTGCGACCGACGGCCACCGTTTGGCCTTAAGCCATCGGACAATTGAAGCACAATTACCTGAAAAACAAGTCATTGTTCCACGCAAAGGCGTAATGGAAATGGCGCGTTTATTGGAGTCGGACGATCTCGATATCGCGATTGCCATTGGTGATAATGCCATTCGTGCCACTACGGCTAACACTGTATTTACCAGTAAATTAGTCGATGGCCGCTTCCCTGATTATCGCCGTGTATTGCCAAAGGGCGGTGATAAAATTGTGATTGCGAGTCGTAATCACCTGAAGCAAGCGCTGACCCGCGCATCGATTTTATCGAACGAAAAATTCCGTGGTGTGCGTATTCAACTCGAAAATGGTCTGCTCAAGATCACCGCTAACAATCCTGAACAGGAAGAAGCGGAAGAGATCATCGATGTGGAATACAATAACCAAGCCTTAGAAATTGGTTTTAACGTCAGTTATTTACTCGACGTGCTCAACAACCTTAAGTCCGATGATGTGCGTATCACGCTCATTGATGGTAACTCCAGCGCCTTAATCGAAAACCATTTGGAAGAAGATTCCATGTATGTGGTTATGCCGATGCGCTTATAAACCATCGATTTTTACGTTACCCGTGTTTGTACCTCTGTCTCCGATAGCTATGCCGCTTAACGGCGGCACAGTGTTTAATGCGCAGCATTGGCCATTCCTTCACTCATTTACCGATAGCCTTAGCCTGTGGCAGCGATTGAGTTGCCTGTTAAGTGTTATGAATCCTTGCCTTCGCCGTTTACGCGGCTTAATGAGTAATGCATGAGCCTGACCCGTCTCAATATCGAAGCATTTCGCAACATTCAGTCCGCACAGTTAATCCCTGCACCTGGGATTAACTTGATTTATGGCCAAAATGGCAGCGGTAAAACCAGTATTCTTGAGGCTATTTATTTCCTCGGTATGGGGCGTTCGTTTCGTAGCCATTTATCCCAACGAGTGATTAATAACGACGACGATAAGTTAACGCTCTTTGCTACCTTAAATTTAGCGCGCGGTGACAGCAAAATCGGTTTGCGCCGATTTCGTAGTGGTGAGACCGAAGTGAGAATCGACGGCGAAAAAGTCAAACGTCTGTCGACATTAGCCGAAACCTTACCTATTCAAGTGATCACGCCTGAAAGCTTTTCTTTACTGTTTGAAGGCCCAAAATCCCGTCGACAATTTATCGATTGGGGCGCATTTCATGCTGACCCACAGTTTTATGGCGCTTGGACGAATGTTCGCCGCGTTCTTAAGCAAAGAAATCAATTGCTTAGAAATGGCTCGTCCTATAGTAATATTCAATTTTGGGACCAAGAGTTTGTGCGTTATGCCGAGCAGGTTACTGAAATACGAAACCATTATGTAGACTCGTTAAATGAGCTACTTAAGGGTATAATCGGGGAGTTTTTACCGAGTGTAGATGTGAAGGTTTCATTTACGCGCGGCTGGGATAGTAAAACGGATTTTGCAGAACTACTCGAAAACCAATATTCCAGAGATTTGGCCACAGGTCATACCGTCAGCGGTCCCCATAAAGCTGACCTTAGACTTCGTGTAGGCACTTTGCCGGCGCAGGATGCCCTGTCCCGTGGTCAATTAAAATTATTAGTCTGTGCACTGCGTATTGCACAGGGAAAGTTGCTCAAACAACAAATAGATAAACACAGTATTTATCTTGTGGATGATCTTCCGTCCGAGTTGGATGCACAGCATAGGCAGCTATTGCTTAAGCAGTTAACGGATACCGGAGCACAAGTTTTTGTGACCGCCATCGATCCTGCTGCAATAGTCGATTCGTTACACACGCCTCCCAGTAGGATGTTTCATGTGGAACAGGGACGTGTAACGGTAATTGAATAACCATTGAGAGAATAATATGTCAGAGAATAGTTACGATTCTTCGAGTATTAAGGTCCTTAAGGGCCTTGATGCAGTACGTAAGAGACCTGGGATGTATATTGGTGACACCGACGACGGTACGGGTCTACATCATATGGTGTTCGAAGTAGTCGATAACTCTATCGATGAAGCCTTAGCCGGCCACTGCAGCGATATTACCATTACTATCCATGTCGATGGTTCGGTTTCTGTTAAGGATGACGGCCGTGGTATTCCGGTCTCTATCCATGAGGAAGAAGGCGTATCGGCAGCAGAAGTTATCATGACGGTATTGCATGCCGGCGGTAAGTTCGACGATAACTCTTATAAAGTGTCTGGCGGTCTCCACGGTGTGGGTGTATCGGTTGTAAACGCTTTATCTAAAAAGCTGCAAATGACTATTCGTCGTGCAGGCAAAGTGTACGAGCAGTTTTATACTCACGGTGTGCCTGATGCGCCAATCAAAGAGATTGGTGATGCGACTAAAACCGGTACCGAAATCCGTTTTTGGCCAAGTGAAGATACCTTTAGCGATGTCGAGTTTCACTTTGAAATTTTGGCAAAGCGCGTGCGCGAACTGTCATTCCTTAACTCAGGCGTAGGTATTCGTCTGGTTGATGAACGTGACAACAAGAATGAATTCTTTAAATACGAAGGCGGTATTAGCGCATTCGTCGATTATTTGAACCGTAATAAAACCCCCGTCAACAAAGACGTATTCCACTTTATGCAAGAGCGTGAAGATGGCATTACCGTTGAAGTGGCTATGCAGTGGAATGACGGTTATCAAGAAAATATTTTCTGTTTTACCAACAACATTCCACAGCGTGATGGTGGTACTCACTTAGTCGGTTTCCGTAGTGCGTTGACACGTAACCTCAACAGCTACATGGAAAACGAAGGCTATAACAAGAAAGGTAAAACTAGCGCGACTGGCGATGATGCCCGTGAAGGTTTGACTGCCGTTATCTCTGTTAAAGTGCCTGATCCTAAGTTCAGCTCGCAAACCAAAGACAAACTGGTTTCTAGTGAAGTGAAAACCGCGGTTGAACAAACCATGGGTGAGAAGCTGAACGATTATCTGCTGGAAAACCCAGCTGATGCGAAGTTGATCGTCGGTAAGATTGTCGATGCGGCCCGTGCCCGTGAAGCGGCGCGTAAAGCTCGTGAAATGACCCGTCGTAAAGGCGCACTCGATTTAGGTGGTTTGCCAGGTAAGCTGGCCGATTGCCAAGAAAAAGATCCTGGTCTTTCAGAAATTTACATAGTGGAAGGTGACTCTGCTGGCGGTAGCGCTAAGCAGGGACGTAACCGTAAGAACCAAGCGATTTTGCCACTGAAAGGTAAAATTCTAAACGTTGAGAAGGCCCGCTTCGATAAGATGTTGTCTTCTCAAGAAGTGGCCACACTGATCACGGCGCTTGGCTGTGGTATTGGTCGCGACGAATATAACCCAGATAAAACCCGTTATCACAACATCATCATCATGACGGATGCTGACGTCGACGGCTCGCACATTCGTACTTTGCTGTTGACCTTCTTCTTCCGTCAAATGCCTGAATTGATTGAACGTGGTTATGTGTATATTGCTCAACCGCCTTTATTTAAAGTGAAAAAGGGCAAGCAAGAACAGTATTTGAAAGATGAGCCAGCATTGACTCAATACCTCACGACTCAAGCATTGGATGGCACTGTTGTGTATCCAACGCAAGGTGCGATTGGTATGTCAGGTGAGCCGTTAGAGCGTTTAGTGACTCAGTATCGTGAAGTGGAAGCCATTGTTGCTCGTTTAGAGCAGCGCTATCCAACGCACATTACTAACCGTATGCTTTACCATCCAATGATCACCAACGAGATGTTGGCCGATGAAGGCAAGATGAAAGAGTGGATCGATGCCTTTATCCATGAGCTGGTGGAAATGGAAAACAGCGGTGTACTGTATTCTGCTGAGCCGATTCTCGATCCTGAGCGTAAAGTGTATCTGCCTAAGATCACCATTCGTAAACACGGTATCGATACTAACTATCTGTTTACTTATGACTTCTTCCAATCAAGCGATTATCAACGTATCGGTAAGTTAGGTGCGGCGTTAGATGGCATGATTGAAGAAGGCGGCTATGTACAACGCGGCGATCGTGTTAAAGAAGTCGGCAGCTTCCTTGAAGCGCTAGATTGGACGATTTCTGAAGCCAAACGCGGCTTATACATTCAACGTTATAAAGGATTGGGTGAGATGAACCCTGAGCAATTGTGGGAAACTACAATGGATCCTGAATCACGCCGTATGTTGCAAGTCACGATTGATGATGCCGTGGGTGCCGATCAGTTGTTCACTTGTTTGATGGGTGATCAAGTTGAACCTCGTCGTGAATTCATCGAAGCGAACGCATTGAACGTGGCTAACTTAGACGTTTAATGCTAGATGTATAATATTAGACGTGTAATGCGTGTTAAGACTCGCGTTAGTACTTGAATGATTAAGGGAAAGCCAAGGCTTTCCCTTTTTTATCTCTATGATTTATCTCTTTATCGATCAATACCCGCTTCATCCGCTGCAACAATTTCAGTCTCTGCTTTAGCCGCATTAATCCACGCCTGCATTTCCGGACAGCTGATCACATGCTGCATATAGGCACGGCTTGCCTGCGAGACTTCAATATCGTAGGTAAGAAAACGCATAACCACAGGGGCAAACATCATGTCGGCAATCGACCATTGGCCAAATAACCAAGTACCTTCGGCATGTGATGGGGCAAACTCGGCCATCTGTGCAGACCAAATCGCATCGATGCGCTCAATGTCTTTGCGGACCGCATCAGTGAGCTCAACATAGCGCCTCGCGCGTATGTTCATTGGTAGAGCGTTACGCACGGCATTAAAGCCTGAATGCATTTCACTGGCAATCGATCTAGCCTTGGCTTTTTGTTTAGGATCTTGCGGCCATGCGCTACCCGCAAGATAGGTGTCGTTGAGGTATTCACAAATTGATAGTGAATCCCATACCGTAATGCCGCCATCGACTAATGTCGGTACTTTTAACGTCGGCGAAATGGCTTTGAGTTGCTGATAGAAGCTGTTGGTATCGAGTTGCAGTAATACTTCGTTGAACGGTACGCCAGATTTTGCGGCCATAAACCAAGCCCGCAGTGACCAGCTAGAGTAATTTTTATTGCCGATATAAAGATCCATTGTTTGTCCTTGAGTGAAATGCAGTGTTTCTGCAAAGCTACTATATGGACTCATTTCACCTATGACTAATGAATATTTTACCCTTTCTACATCCGCTAATACGCATCATTTCTCTTGAGCTTACGAGTCACTTTTATTGAATTTAAACGACCCACAGCATTGAGATAATTTAACCATATCTTAATTACTTTGTTCGATGGATTCTGTCGAGATGAAGGCTAATTGGCGAGATAAATGGATGTGGCAGCGAGTGATTTACCCCGTAAGTGCACTGATTTTTATGCTATCGGCGGTGGCAAACGCCGATGAGGCAAATAAGTTATTGAATATGTGTAAGGCTTGTCATGGCGAGTCCGGTGTGAGTCGTTTTGAGCATATTCCTAATATCGGATGGCAAAACTCAGAATACCTATTGAAGCAACTGCGAGCCTTTAAGGCGGGGAATCGCCAAGATCCCACTATGACTAAAGTCGCCCAACTCTTGACTGAGGCTGATATGCAGCTGATGGCGGATTACTTTTACCTCGGAAAGGATAAATAACATGGATCTTAATCGTCGGGTTTTTATTAAAGGGGTGGTAGCGACTTCTGTTTTATCTGCCTTACCCGTTAAGTGGGTATTTGCCGATCAGCTTCCCGCAGAGGTCATTCCTCTGGATATATCAGCATTAACTTGGACTAAGGGTGAGGACTTGCCGAGTTATTTCAAAGTGTTAAACACTCATCCACTGAATGCGTTTCCGCCGGAGCATAAGCTCGCTCCTGCTGTGACGCCTGCCGATGCCTCGTTTATCCGTTGGAATGGCATAGTGCCTGACTTTAAGGCGTTAGATGCTAAAACTTGGACTTTTCAAGTGGATGGTGAGTCTGTTATCACCCCAAAAACCTACACAATTGATGAACTTAAGCGTCGCTTTAAGCATTACACATTGCAGTTGCTGATTGAATGTGGCGGCAATAGTCGCTCTGGCTTTTTTCCTAGTACTAAGGGTAATCAGTGGAATAATGCTGGCGTATTTTGCTCCGAGTGGACAGGTGTTTTAGTGAGTGATGTGCTTAAGGATTGCGGTATTAAATCTGATGCTGTTTACACAGGCCACCACGGTGTTGATCGGCATTTGAGCGGTAAAGGTGAGGCGATTTCACGCGGCGTACCAATAAAGGCGGCGCTCGAAGAGCTTGGGCTTATTGCATGGTCGATGAATGGTGAGGACATTCCTTATCTACATGGATATCCCTTACGTATTGTGTTTGGTGGACGGCCAGGATCCGTTTCGCAAAAAGCGGCGACGGGGATCAGTGTGCGTAATAAAGTCCATGATGGACATAAAATGGAAGCACCAGCGTATCAACTCCCTAAATATCCCATAGCGCCAGGTGAGTCCGTTGATGATAAAGACTATAAAATCATTGAAGAAATGATAGTGAAGTCATTGATCACTCAACCTCAATCTGGAACCGAATTAGCTGTGGGTCAAAAGATGACTATCGCAGGCCATGCTTGGGCGGGATTGCGGGAAGTGGTTAAAGTGGAAGTCAGCTACGATTATGGCACCCGTTGGTTTACCGTTGAATTAGAAAAACCTAAAAACATAACAGCATGGCAGCAATGGAAGATTGAATTGCAATTACCGTCGCAGGGCTATTATGAAATCTGGGCCAAAGCGACCGATAGTGAAGGTGATAGTCAGCCTGTCGTACAACCGCAATGGAATCCTAAGGGATATATGTTTAACGGCTGCCACCGTATTGCCGTTAGGGTAATGTGATGAAATCACATATCAATAAACTGATATTGCTTGGGTTAGTGGCATCCAGTATTTCGCTAGCTGCTGAGTATCCAGTGGACCCTAAATCGGGTTTGATCATGGCTCCTGGTTGGGAGCTGGTTAATTATCAATGCAATGCCTGTCACACCAGCATGATTGTTACCCAAAATCGCGGTGATAAAGCCTTTTGGAAAGAGACTTTGCAGTGGATGGTAGATACTCAGGGTTTATGGGACTTGTCGGATACTTGGGAGCCCACCTTGAGTTATCTAAGCACTCATTATGGGCAGGCTGAAATGGATATGACGATCTTCAGACGTCTACCTTTAGAACCGAACCTGCAGCCTGTGCTAGTTAACCCTTTCCTTAAGGAACCAAAATGAAAGCGATTATCATAAGTTTGATTGCGCTATGTGGCTTATCCACAGAGGTTAATGGAGAGGTTTATCAAGCAGATATAGAGCGAGGTCAGGCATTGGCTACAGCACAGTGTGAGTCATGCCATGGCACTGCGGTGATCGCTATGGCCAAGCAATTCCCAAACTTAAAGGGACAAAAATTAGCTTATCTTAATAAACAGCTCGTCGATTTTAAAACCGGAGTACGACTCGATCCTTTGATGCAATCACAAGTCAGCGCGTTAAGTTCTGAGCAATTACAAGATGTAGCGCTGTTTTATAGCCAGCAAGTTACACCGAACCTAAGTGCGAATTAGCGTTATTGTGGGGACTATTTGAATGAAGTCGAATGTAGCTTGCTAGGAATGCGGGGTGATGTTTCTTGGGCGCGATGATTAAGCGGCCTGTTAACCTAGACTGCGTTGTAAGCGATAGAAGTAGTCATGCCATTCCGCTTGCGCCGTTGCTGCTTGTTCATCGTCAACCAATTCGAATTTAACTGTCTGCCCTGGGCGAGTTTGCGCGAGTTTCCACAGATCGGCTTCAATAATCACGGCGATTTGAGGATGATTGCTGGTGGTCTTAGCATCGGCAAGTAACACTAAAGGTTGCCCTGAAGCTGACACTTGAATGACTCCGGGCTTGACTGTATGGGATTGAACGGGAAATGGTTTTGCTAAGGTCAATATTTCCCCGTTGAGTATTGCACTTGCACGATTGCTTTCTGCCGAAAGTTGCCACTGTGTTTGCCAGAATGTTTGCTGCGATTTCAACGAGAAGGCTTGGGTGTGCTTTGTTGCGAGTGCGCGAATATGCCCATTCCAACTTTTTTGAATTGCGCCAACTTGCCTTCTTAGTGGATGAGCGGAACCTAAGGTCAGGCTATCGCCAGCTTCTAATGCGCGGCCATGAAATCCACCGATACCTGAGGTTAAATCAGTTGCAGCAGAATCCATCACTAACGGCACTTTAACGCCGCCGTCAACCGCAACATAGGCACGCATGCCTTTATTCCCCCCTCTAAGACTGAGTTTTTGTCCTGCCTTAATAGAGTAACGCCAGCCGCAAACTATGGGTTTATTATCTATGCGCGCATCGAAATCGGCACCCGTTAAGGCAATCCAAGCATCACGTTTAAACAAAAAAATCGATTGTCCGAAGGTTAATTCCAGTACGGGTGTATTGTCTGGATTTGAGAGTAGGCGGTTTGCTAAACACAGTGCAGGTCTATCTAAGGCACCAGCTTGGGTTACGCCTAAATGTCGATATCCCATGCGTCCGATATCTTGAACTGTGGTTAGTGCACCCGCTTTTATTACCTCGATCATCAAATTTTCCGTTGTTAGCTCGCGAGTAGATTGTTAATCCCTTAAAGGGAGACAAAATACGTATCCCTTTATAAATGGTAGGCATATTGTCAGTTAAATGATGCTGAAATGTAAGTTTTTTGAGGTTTCAACTTGTAACCAAGATTGTCTTTGTAAAAGCAGTAATGGTGGGATAGAAGAAGTCCGAAATGAATTGAATATGTTACACTTAAGCTAAGTATTAGCCTGTCTACAATGTCTTAATACATGGCTTGAGCTGATCAAAATGGATTTATGATGGGCAATATTTAACTGACTTTTTAACAATTATTTATAATGACAGGTTGATGCTTCTTGATTAAATCACTTTTTAATAAACTCTTTAATATTCGCGATACGACGACCGTTGAGAGACCCAAAAGTTTTTCAACGACGGACTTAGGTAAGCCGCTTGAACCTGCACTAAAGCCAGCTAAACCTCTCGAAGACATTAGCGTGGTATCTGTCGATTTATCTGCACTCTTTTATAGTTTGTTATTTCCGACACGGGTTAAGGACACTGGCGGTGTAGCGAATAATCTTGAACGTAGAGTCATGGCGGAGATAGAGCAGGCCTTAGCGTCGCCACAAGTCATCGCCGAAAAAGTGTTAAAGCTGCCGTCAAAGGTATTGGAGTTAGATCGTAAATTGTCCGACCCACAATTTGATATTAAGGATCTATTAGCGCTTATCGAGCGAGATCCTTTATTGAGTGTGGAGGTGCTTAAGCTGTGTAATTCTCCCGCGTTTAAACGTAGCGATAGGGATATCACCAGTTTACAGCAGGCTTTGGTACAGCTTGGCCGCGAACAGTTGAGAAAATTTGTCACCACTTGTTTAGTGCGTGAAATGTTGGATATCAAACCAATCTATTTTCGTCGTTTTGGGGCTGAAATTTGGCGCCATTCGATGCAGGTTGCTTTTCTTGCCAGTGAGTTAAGCGATGAAGATCAAGATACGGCTTTTTTATTGGGCTTATTGCATGATGTCGGCAAGCTGGCCATTTTCAAAATGCTCCTCGATGCGTTTGTGCTGGCGGAGCCGGGAGAGCAGCCTAATTCTGGATTATTTAGACAAGTGATGACGACGAAATCGTTAACCTTAAGTTCATTGCTCGCTAAGCATTGGCAGTTACCCAATACCTTTGAAACAGAATTAGACAAGCTCGCCAGTGTAAACTCGCGTCCGCAAGCTGGGCTCGCCGCTGTGGTATGGCGGGCGAATGTGATCAGTGAGATTTCTATGCTGCATCAAGCAGGGCAATTGTCCCCTGAGATACTGGCGAATTTACTGCAGCAAGTTAACTTAGATCAAACTCAATTTGATGGCTTATATCAAAAACTGACGCAGTTTTGATTGGGCAATTTAATACGTTTGGTATAAGAAATCAGGACAATAAAAAACGCGCTATGAAGCGCGTTTTTTTATAAAGCGATAATTTTATAAACCTTAGTATCGTTATTGCAGTAGTGATATATCCGCGACGTGCAGGAACTGCTCGCGTAGGTTATTCAACAATGCTAAACGATTGTTTTTCAAAGCTTCATCATCCGCCATAACCATTACATCTTCGAAAAACTGATCCACGCTTTCACGCAGGCCAGCTAACAAAGTTAAGGCTTGTTGGTAATCTGCATTGGCAAATAAAGGTGCCAACTGTGGTTGTAGCTCGTTCAACTTGGCCGCTAATGCTTGCTCTGCGGCTTCGGTCAACAAACTTGCATTGATCCTTGTCGGTAAAGCGCCTTCAACCTTAGCCAGAATGTTGGATACACGTTTGTTCGCTGCTGCAAGTGCGCCAGAAGCTTCTAGGCTTCTAAAGTGTGATACCGCATTGATACGACTATCAAAATCAGCTGGGCGTGTTGGGCGACGTGCTAGCACTGCTAAGATCACATCAACACCAATACCTTTATCTTGATACCAAGCGCGGAAGCGTGCCATTAAGAATTCAAGTACTTCCTCTGCAGCGTTTGCGTTGCTTAAGTTAGTACCGTGGAGCTCCTGAGCTTTAGCTATCAGCGTTACTAAGTCCAGTGGCAGTTTGTTCTCAACGATAATACGCAGCACACCGATGGCGGCACGGCGTAGGGCAAAGGGATCGGCAGCGCCTTTTGGTGCTTGGCCAATACCAAAGATGCCGACTAAGGTGTCGAGCTTATCTGCTAATGCGACAGCGCAAGATACGCCAGCACTAGGCACTGTATCGCCAGAGAACTTAGGCTTGTATTGCTCTTCCATTGCAACCGCAACGGCTTCGGTTTCACCATCGAGGCGGGCGTAGTGCATGCCCATAGTGCCTTGAGTGTCGGTAAACTCCATCACCATATTGGTCATCAAATCGGTTTTAGATAACAAACCTGCACGAGCTGCATCAACCGCATTCGCGCCAGTTTGCTCGGCAATAAAGGCGGCTAGGGCAGAAATACGATTCACTTTGTCTTTTAAGGTACCGAGCTGCTGTTGGAACAGGACGGTTTCTAAGCTAGGTAAACGTGATTCCAGCGTGTGTTTTTTATCGGTATTAAAAAAGAACTCAGCATCAGCCAAACGTGGGCGAACGACTTTCTCGTTACCTGAGATAATTTGCGCGGGATCTTTAGATTCGATATTGGCCACAAAGATAAAGTTTGGCAGTAACTTGCCTGCATTATCAAAGACTGGGAAGTATTTTTGGTCGCCTTTCATGGTATAGACCAAAGCTTCAGACGGTACACTTAAGAATTTTTCTTCGAAGCTGGCGGTCAATACTACTGGCCATTCAACCAAAGAGGTGACCTCTTCCAGCAGGCTATCTTCGATATCGGCTGTGCCACCAATCTTAGCGGCGGCTTTTTCGGCATCGGCTTTGATTAATGCTTTACGGCTTTCGTAATCGGCGATGACTTTGCCTTTTTCTTTTAGGTCGGCAAGGTAATGATCAGCGTGTGCTAATTCAAACTGCTTGAGCCCCATAAAGCGGTGACCGCGAACAGTGCGTGCCGATTTGATACCCAGCAATTCACCTTCAATCAACTCACTGCCTAACAACATAGTTGCTGTGTGCACAGGGCGAATAAATTGGGTTTTATTATTGCCCCAACGCATTGGCTTAGGAATGGGCAATTTATCGAGTGCACGTTGAGCCATAGCAGCGATCAAACTTTTGGTTTCGACGCCCTCAACTTTGGCGTTATGGACTAACCATTCGCCTTTATCTGTAACTAAACGTTCGGCTTGCTCAACGGTAATGCCATTACCACGTGCCCAACCTTCAGCGGCTTTAGTCGGTTTGCCTTCAGCATCGAATGCTGAACTCACAGCTGGGCCGCGTTTTTCAACGACTTTGTCAGCTTGTGCAAGGGCAAGTTCAGTGACGTTAATTGCTAGACGACGTGGCGCTGCGTACCAAACGGCTGAGCTGAACGCTAAATCGGCTTTGGTGAGTTCTTCAGTAAAGTTAGCTAAAAAGGATTCAGCCAGTTTACGCAGTGACTTAGGGGGTAATTCTTCCGTACCTAACTCTATGAGTAAGTTTTCAAAATTCATGTTTTTACCTCTACTTACACATTGGGAAGCCAAGCGCTTCGCGTGCCTGATAATAAGATTCAGCGACCGCTTTCGCCATAGTACGAACGCGTAAGATGTAGCGTTGGCGCTCAGTAACTGAAATGGCATGGCGGGCATCGAGCAGGTTGAAGGCGTGTGAGGCTTTCATCACTTGCTCGTAGGCGGGCAGAGGTAAAGGTTTTTCTAGCGACAATAAATGCTGACACATTTTTTCGCACTGATCGAACAGGGTGAACATAAAGTCCACATCGGCGTGCTCGAAGTTATAGGTCGATTGCTCGACTTCGTTTTGATGGAACACATCGCCATAGGTGATTCGGCCCAGTGGACCATCGGTCCATACGAGATCATAAACGCTATCAACGCCTTGGATATACATGGCCAGACGCTCTAGGCCATAGGTGATTTCACCTGTGACTGGGCTGCATTCGATACCGCCGACCTGTTGGAAGTAAGTAAACTGAGTCACTTCCATACCGTTAAGCCAGACTTCCCAGCCTAAGCCCCAAGCACCTAATGTTGGTGATTCCCAGTTATCTTCTACAAAGCGGATATCGTGGATTTGAGTATCAATACCCAGTGCTTGCAGTGAGCCTAAATATAGCTCTTGAATATTGTCAGGTGAAGGCTTCAACACGACTTGGAACTGGTAGTAGTGCTGCAGACGGTTAGGGTTTTCACCGTAACGACCATCTGTAGGGCGGCGCGATGGCTGCACATAGGCACTGCTCATAGGTTCAGGTCCTAAAGAACGTAGGAAAGTTTGTGGGTGGAATGTACCCGCACCGACTTCCATATCTAGAGGTTGAACGATTGCACAGCCTTGCTGTGCCCAATATTCCTGCAGGGTGAGAATGAAACCCTGAAATGTTTTTACGTCGTGTTTTGTCGTCATGTCTACTTGTCTACTGCCGTCAGCCTGAATAGAAAATGGGTTCGATTATACCTTGTAGATATCTGCTTATGTAGGTTATTTTTTACCTTCTTAATTAAAACGATAAGGTTATATGTCATGGAAGAGATCCGCTGTGGCTGGGTAAGTGATGATCCCTTGTATCGTGAGTATCACGACAAAGTGTGGGGGCGACCTGTTTATGATCCAAAGGAGCTGTTTGCTAAGTTGTGTTTAGATGGTCAACAGGCCGGATTATCTTGGATAACTATCCTGAAGAAGCAACAAAACTATGAACAGGCCTTTGCTAATTTTGAACCTGAGATTATTGCGACTTTTGATGAGGCGAAAGTTGAGGAGCTCATGTTGAATCCCGGTATAGTGCGCAATCGCTTGAAGGTGAACTCTATCATCAAGAATGCTAAAGGTTATTTAGCCTATACTGCCGATGGGAAGGATTTCTCTGCATTTTTATGGAGCTTTGTGGGCGGAAAACCCATAGTTAATCAGATTACGGCAATGTCGCAGGTTCCTGCACAAACACCAGAATCTGAAGCTATGTCAAAAGCGTTGAAGAAACTCGGATTCAATTTTGTCGGCCCAACCATTTGTTATGCCTTTATGCAGGCTGTGGGTATGGTGAACGATCACCTTGTCGAGTGTATTGCTTATCAGGCCTGTGTCGATTCTTGTGCCGGACTGCATAACCACGAGTAACATTAATCGCAGAGCTTGCCTATGTTGAAGTAGGGGTTGGGACTTGTCGTGGTATTAGAAGCCTAGCGATAAAAAAGCATGTTCCATGTGGAACATGCTTTTTGTTATTCGCAGGAGTTAGTCATCCCTCTTATAAAGTCTAAATGGCCTTATAGAAAAGCGACAATTTCATTTTGCCTTGAGGTCGAACTTAGATTTTCTCAAAGAAAAACGGCTTACGCTGTGCTTTATCCCCATTTAGTTCATTCATAGTCTCTGCATCAAATAACTTACCATTGACCATAGTATGAGTGACTTTGTCGGTGACTCGAATGTCGGCTAATGGATCACCATCAATAACGATCAAGTCTGCGAGCTTACCTTCTTTGATAGAACCGAGTTGCAGCTCCATGCCAAAGGTCGTCGCTGGATTAATGGTGGCCGTTTTCAACACTTCCATATTGCTCATGCCGCCTTGGGCAAACATCCACATTTCCCAGTGTGCCGCTAAACCCTCACGTTGGCCGTGGGCGCCGATATTAGGATGAACACCTAACTTATTGAGCTCGTTAGCCACCTTAGCAACATTGAAATGATTGTAGTGGCTATCTGGAGCATGGGGGCGTCGCATTGATCTTGCTTGTAAAATATCGGCTGGTACATACATGGATAGGCGTGGATGGGCCCATACATCGGTTTTATCATACCAGTAGTTTTCACCAGAAATACCACCATAGGCGACCACTAAGGTTGGCGTGTAACCAACTTGAGTCTGGCTCCAAAACTGTTTGATATCGTTATAGATTGAACTAACGGGGAGCGAGTGCTCAATCGTAGTATGTCCATCGGCGACCATGCTTAAATTATGTTGCAGCAAACTGCCACCTTCAGGCACGACCATCATTTCAAGTTCACGTGCGGCAGCGATGACTTGCTGCCTCTGATTTCGGCGCGGTTGGTTGTAGCTTTTTACGCTAAACGCCCCGACTTTTTTCAGACGTTCAAGATGAAACTTGGCATCATCGAGGGAGTCTATGTGCGATGTGTAGCCAGGCGCATTGGCACCATACAATATGGTACCAGTAGAGAAAATACGTGGGCCAACTATGTGTCCTGCTTTTTGTTGTTCGGAAGCTGCAAAAATCTCAGTCGTGTCATTCGAGGGATCGTGAATAGTGGTGACACCCAAAGATAAACCGGAATACAGCGCCCAGTTCTGTTGTGGCACAATTTCATCATCTGCTTGCGGTCCATGGGCGTGGGCATCGAATAGCCCTGGCATGATCGATTTTCCTTTGATGTCGATGATCTGTGCATCTTTTGGAATCGCGATATTGGCATCACCAACGGCGACAATATGATTGTCTTTGACTATGACCACGCCATTATTGATGACTTGGTCATTTTCCATTGTAATCACTTTGCCACCGATGAAGGCGATTGTTCCACGTGGAACATCGGCCCTTTCGGTAAAGCCTAAATTGATAATACTTGGTTGAGCTTTTTCATCTTTATTGAGATATTGAGTATCAACCTTGGCTTGATAAAGTTCGGGACCAAGCGTCCAATACAGTTGGTTGCTTTTACTGTTCCAACTGATACTTTCACCCGCACGGACACTCAATTGGCTTACGGGTAGATTGTTGGCATTGGGTCCAATCTCAACTGTTTCACCGTGTTTAGCAAAAGGCGTCACCCAAACCTTAAAGCGTTCAGCGAAGGCAAGTTGCTCACCATCGGGTGAAACCCTAAACTCAGTCGCATGCTTACTGCTGTAATGAACCCGTTTATCGAAGCCATCTAAGTTGATAGATGATAACTGTGGCGTTTCATCTTCGCTGCTATTCATAAAAAAGACGCGATCGGCATTGGCACCGAATTGAGCTTGGTAGCCATCGGCACTGATTTTCTTATTTTGTTTGCCTTTGATATCGACTTTATATAGTCCAGGCTCCTGCGACCAAGTTCTTGGTGTGAGGTTACCGCCTTGGGTTTTACGATACACCACAAGTTCACCATCGGGTGAAAAGGTGGGTTCTACGTACTTTCCTGGCTCAGATGTTAGCGGCTTAGGTTTGCCACCTTTGGCACTAATGACTTGCACTGTTCCTTGTTCTTGGTCATTCCAAGTAGTGAAAACAATATTTTTGCCATCGCGGGACCATTGTGGAAACAGTTCTTCAATTCCATTATTGAGTTCAGTTAAGCGCGACATTTTTCCATCGGGTAATGATTTTAACCAAATCTTACCCAGCGCTTCGAAGGCCACTTTACTGCCATCGGGAGAGACCTGCGCCATACGTAGCATTTTGACATCGAAAACATCTTTATCTATATCTTGCTTAAAGCGCACTGAGGGTTGTACTGCTAACTCAGTTTTTACGCTAAAGGGGATATCTGTGAGTGTTTTGCTGGCAACATTCAGGCGGTTAATCTTTCCCTTCGCCCAGAAGAATATATCCTTGTTATCTTGAGTCCATGCCATTGTTGGATAGACGCCATGAATCGCCCAAGTCTCTTGCATATCACGGTCTAGTTCGCCAAACAGTTTAGTGGTTTCACCAGACTTGAGGTCGAGTAGGTAGAGTGATGAATTAAAATCATCGCGCTTTATATAGGCGAGCTTAGTGCCATCAGGACTCGGGGTTGGTCGAATTGCGCCACCGGTACCTTCAATTAAAATTTCAATGTCACCGGTTTGGGTATCATAACGTTTGATTTTGTAGATACCGTTAACTGAGTCCTTTGAATAATGGAATGTTTTGCCTGGCGTATCATCTTGGCTAAAGTAGATATAACGGCCATCGGGCGAGTACGCGGGTTCGCCTAAATCTTTCTGATCATTTGGGCGTTCAGTTAGTTTTACGCCTTCGCCGCCAGCTACGTGGTATAGCCACACTTCACCCGCACCTAAACTGCGGCTGGCGGTAAAATGCTTACGTGCAACAAGATACTGAGAGTCAGGGCTCCAAGCGGGACTGTTTAGCAGCCTGAATGTTTCTTGGGTGACAGTTCGTGGATTGCTGCCATCAGCATCCATGATCCAAATGTTATCGCCACCATCGCCATCCGAGGTAAATGCGATGTGTTTGCCATCTGGGCTATAGACGGGCTGCATCTGCCAAGCAATACCTTGGGCTAATGGCTTAGCTTCACCGCCTGATACTGGGATTTGATAAATGTCGCCGAGTAAGTCGAAGACGATATGCTTGCCATCTGGACTGACACTAAGGTTCATCCAAGTGCCTTCATTAACGTCAATTTTGACTTGCTCTAAGGGGGCATTCGCTGGAGCGTTAACATTCCATTCGGCCTCCTTAGTTTCTGCTGCGTTAACGGCGAGGGTATTCATCCCTAGAGCGAGGGCGATATAAAGCGGGGTAAGTTTAGATTTCAACATGTCACTTCCTGTTATCGTTCTTATGGACTGCTTGAGTGGTATTAATTTTAAGATGAACTTTTGTTAATACTTAGTCTAGTTATCGCATAAATAGGGAAGAAGGAACACGTAAATACTGTTTCAATTGATGACCGAGGGAATGGAAAAGTAACGGCGATATAGATAAGAAAGCGGGCATAGCAGAAGTAGAACCAAGTCAATTGGTTCTATTTACTGAGGAGTATGGAGATTTAACTAAGAGTGGCTGACTCGCTGGGAATAAAATTAGCTTGGATTCACCAGAGTGATCTCATCGCCTAAGTGGATCATGGCATCATTCAATACTCGGCAGGTTACACCACCTCGCCAATCTGGCCTGAGCGCGGCCTCTAAACCGATATGCGCTATTTCCATCTTTTTACAGGGATCGGTTTCACCCGTTATTTCAAGTCGCAACTCGCCGATCTGTAAATGTTTACCAACATCGGCACTACTAAATACGAGATCATCAACCAGCAGATTTGCTCTGCGAGTCGTCCATGGTAAATCTGCCTCGATACTATTACAGGCCTGTTGCCACTGAAGTTTGGAAAGCACAGTGACTTGGCGTTTGCCTGGGCGACCAAACACATCTTTCTCTACGCCACTGAGTTGGGTGACATTGGCACAGAGAACTTCATTCATTGGGCCGCGTTTTACAGTTTTATAGGCAATCGCCAGCAGTTTTGGCATAGTTTCTCATATCCTTTGTTTTATGAGTAAGTCGTTAACGATACGACTTAAAGTCCTTTTTTGATCAAATATTGATATGGCGTTTGCGTGGTTTCACTGGCAATTAAGGTGTGATCCATAAACTCACAAAAGCTCGGAATATCGCGCGTCGTCGCAGGGTCATCGGCAATGATCAGCAGTGTCTCGCCGGCAGCCATTTGTCTTACGGTTTTACGCACCATCATTACAGGCTCTGGGCAGCGTAAACCAAGAGCATCGAGTCTATGCTGTGCGGTTGAGAAAGCGTCGTTCATATTACCTCTACTGAACGGTTAAGCAGAATTAGCTAATGTTACTCCAGCCCCCATGATAAACCAAGTTGGCGGTTTTAATTTGTGATCTGGTTTTATTGATGTGTTCTATCAATACGAATGTTAGATATAGAATGTTCCACGTGGAACATGATGACGAATGGGTTTAAAAATTACTCGACGGCTTTATCAACGCTTTGAGATTGAGAGATTGAATGGACATCAGCTGTACTATTCTCAGGTGCTAAATCATTTGCTGCCGCCATAGTTTGTTGCTGCTGTTTGGACGCACGTTTGTAGCTATACATTCGCTGATCGGCTTTATGAATTAAGCTATTGGCTTCTTCATATTCGTAGGGCCCTGTATCAATAATGCCAAAGCTTAAGGAAATATTGTTTAAACTGAGTTTTATTTTTTGATTGAATCGAGTGATGAAATTATCCCGAGCTTGTTCTTCACGGCAGTTAGGCATAATGATACAGAACTCATCTCCACCATATCGAAAGCAATGATCCTCGGCACGAGTGATTTCTTTAATCGCTTTTGCTACAGCGCGCAGTACTTCATCCCCAGATCTATGGCCTTGGGTGTCGTTGAATGACTTAAAATCATCTACGTCTAAGTAGATCACGCTGACGGGTTCGGCACGCCTTTGGGCGGCCCTGAGTATGCGCGTTGCCGTTTCTTGTAAATGCCTAACGTTGAGCAGGCCTGTTAAGGGATCGGTTTGCGACAGTTCTTCAAGCTGCTGCGTCCGCTCTTTGACTTTGCTTTCCATGCTTTGGGCATATTTTTCGGCTTTATCCTTAGCGTTCTCAATTTCGGATACTAAGCTGCGAATATAAGTATCGAATACTAACGTGACATCAAACAGCACCAGTTTATCAATCGCGACACGGATACATTCGCCTTGATGTGTATCTTGCACTGAACAGTTGATCACGGCGTAGATAAGCTCTTTTAGTGTGTGTACCGCAGACAGGTAAAGCTTAGGCTCAACACCAATGCGTTTATGGACTAACCCAATCCGCAGGCGATTGTTTACGTACTCAAGATCATAAACACCATTAAATAAATCAAGCACATACCTTCTCTGTGCGGCGTAAGCGGGCAAGGGTGTCTGAGTCTCCGATCAGCAGCGCAATTTCTGACACGCTGGTTTGTAAGCCATAAAAGTCATCGACGATTTTATCGATGTTTTCTTCAATGATGGGCTTAAAGGATTGCAGGGCCTTTACGTCCGCCTCAGTAAAAGAGAAGAGCGCCTTACGAGACTCGATCTCCAGCTCAGTGATCCGCATTTGTTCGAAAAGGGTCTGTTCCGTTTGTAGCATCAGGCATTCCTCTTGTAAAACAACGAATTGCATCCTTGCACTACACTGCCTAGATTTGGCTGATGATTGCTTGCCTGTTGTCGTCCACAATAGCCAGTGATGCCCTTGTAGTTAAGTTGATAACGGACTGATTTTCAAATGAACAGCAGAAGATATGAGAAATATTAATATTTACGCTGGCAGAAAATTTGGTATAAAAAAGCCGGAACAAGTTCCGGCTTTGAAATTATTCGAGTAACGAATTAAACGCGTTCGAATACAGTGGCGATACCTTGGCCTAAACCAATACACATGGTCGCTAACCCTAAGGTCGCGTCTTTGTCTTCCATTAAGTTGATCAGCGTCGTAGAGATACGAGCGCCTGAACAACCCAGTGGGTGACCTAGTGCAATTGCGCCGCCGTTGAGGTTGATTTTGTCATCAACCACATCTGCTAAACCTAAATCTTTCACACAAGGTAAAGACTGAGCAGCAAACGCTTCGTTAAGTTCAATCACATCTAAATCGGCAACTGTGATACCAGCGCGAGCCAGTGCTTTTTGCGTGGCTGGCACTGGGCCGTAACCCATAATAGCCGCGTCACAACCTGCAACCGCCATAGAGCGAATGCGTGCACGAATTGGTAAGCCAAGTGCACGCGCTTTAGATTCTTCCATGATCAACATGGCTGAGGCGCCATCAGACAGTGCAGAAGAAGTACCAGCAGTCACAGTACCGTTTACTGGATCAAACACGGGGCGCAGTGCAGCCAAAGATTCCATTGTGGTTTCTGGGCGGATCACTTCGTCTTGCAGGACTTTAATTAAGGCGCCGTTAGCATCGTGACCTTCAATGCCATAGATTTCCTTAGCAAAGCGGCCTTCAACCGTTGCAGCATAAGCGCGTTGGTGTGAACGTACCGCAAAAGCATCTTGCTGTTCACGGGTAATGCCGTGCAGTTTACCCAGCATTTCAGCCGTTAAACCCATCATGCCAGAGGCTTTTGCCACGTTGTTAGCAAGACCTGGGTGGAAGTCGACACCATGGCTCATAGGTACATGGCCCATGTGCTCTACGCCACCAATAATAAAAGTGTCGCCCATGCCAGTCATAATTGCACGTGCAGCTTGGTGGATAGCATCCATTGATGAACCACATAGGCGGTTAACCGTCACAGCGCCAGCAGTCTTTGGAATGCCCGCTAATAGCGAAGCGTTACGGGCGATGTTGAAGCCTTGCTCTAGGGTTTGTTGCACACAACCCCAAATCACGTCTTCAATCAGGTTTGGGTCGAGTTGTGGGTTACGCAGCAACAGACCTTTCATTAATTCGGCAGACAGAGTTTCTGCACGCACATTACGAAATACGCCAGCCTTTGAGCGGCCCATCGGAGTACGGATGCAGTCTACGATAACAGCTTGTTTCATGATTAAATTCCTTTCCCGCTAATTAGGCTTGGTAGTAGCTACCGTTATTGGCTGCTAATGTGCGCATCGCATCTGTGACTTGATACAGACCGCCCAAGTGAGCGTATTTGTCTGCTAAGGCCACAAAATTTGCGACACCCATGGTATCCAAGTAACGGAACACGCCGCCTCTGAATGGCGGGAAACCTAAGCCATAAACTAGGCCCATATCCGCTTCGGCAGGCGATGCGACAATACCTTCTTCTAAACAGCGCACGGTTTCGATGATCATAGGGATCATAGTACGGGCAATAATGTCATCGGCTTCAAAGGCTTTTAACTCGCCAAAGGCATCTTTCAATAGGCCGTAGCTCGTTGGATCGACATCTTTCTTCGGCTTGCCACGGCTATCGACTGAATAGACATAGAAACCTTTACCATTTTTCTGGCCAAGACGTTTGTTCTCAAACATCACATCAATCGCGTCAGTGCCTGATTTACCCATGCGATCAGGGAAACCTTCAGCCATAACAGCTTGGGCGTGATGACCTGTGTCTAAACCGACTACGTCGAGCAGGTAAGCTGGACCCATTGGCCAACCGAATTGTTTTTCCATCACTTTATCGATTGCGGCAAAGTCGCCACCTTCGGCAAGTAAGCCGTTAAAGCCTGCAAAGTAAGGGAAGAGTACGCGGTTAACGAAGAAGCCTGGGCAATCATTAACAACGATTGGGGTCTTGCCCATTTTGCTGGCATAAGCCACAACAGAGGCGATGGTTTCTTCGGAGCTGTGCTCGCCACGGATAACTTCAACCAACGGCATTTTGTGCACAGGGTTAAAGAAATGCATACCGCAGAAACGCTCAGGTTTCTTCATGCTCTTAGCAAGCAAGTTGATTGAA
Organism: Shewanella sp. SP1S1-7; assembly: GCF_031932105.1. Lineage (NCBI taxonomy): Bacteria > Pseudomonadati > Pseudomonadota > Gammaproteobacteria > Alteromonadales > Shewanellaceae > Shewanella > Shewanella sp. SP1S1-7. The sequence continues at coordinate 20,786 of NZ_JAUOEU010000024.1, read as the reverse complement.
ATCGTTGAAGTGTTTGACGCGATAATTGCATCTTCACTCACATAGCCTTCAACTTCGGCTAAAACCTGTGCTTTGATTTTTGGATGTTCAACAACGGCTTCAACGACAACATCACTGTGTTTAATCGCGGCATAATCTAACGAAGGCGTGATGTTGTTCAGCACTTTGGCCATTTTTTCTGGCGTTGAACGGCCACGGGCGACTTGGGCAGACAGCAGTTTAGCGGCTTCATTGAGGCCTAAATCTAATGCTGGCTGGGCAATGTCTTTCATGACAATCGGTGTGCCTTTGCTGGCGCTTTGGTAAGCGATGCCGCCGCCCATAATGCCTGCGCCTAATACGGCCGCGTTGTTGACTTCTTTTGCTAACTTGCCAGCTTTCTTCGCTTTACCTTTAACAAATTGATCATTAAGGAAAATACCGATAAGTGCTTTAGCTACGTCAGTTTTAGCCAGCTTGATAAAGGCTTGATGTTCGATTTGTAATGCTTCAGCACGACCTTTAGTAGATGCTTGCTCAATTACGCTTACAGCAGCCATTGGTGCAGGGTAGTGTTTACCCGCAACTGCAAACACCATGCCTTTGGCTGTGGTGAATGACATCATAGCTTCAAGTTTTGGCAGTGTTAGCGCAGACAGTTTACGGTTACGACGTGCTTGCCAATCCAGCTTTTCAGCTACAGCATCTTTCAGCATTTGAATCGCAGCAGCTTCTAACGCTTGTGGTGCAACCACGGCATCAACAGCGCCGACTTTCAGTGCATCTTCAGCGCGTTGGTCTTTACCTGTGGTGATCCACTCAAGTGCGTTATCTGCACCAATCACACGTGGCAGGCGAACTGTGCCGCCAAAACCTGGGATGATGCCGAGTTTAGTTTCAGGTAAACCGATTTTGGCTGTGGTATCTGCGATACGGAAATCGGTTGCCAGAATGGTTTCACAGCCGCCACCTAAGGCAAAGCCTTTGATTGCTGATGCGGTTGGGAAAGGCAAGTCTTCGAGTTTGTTGAAGACTGCGTTGGCTTGTTCAACCCAAGAGAGCAATACGGCGTCATCTTGTGCGAACAGGCCTAAAAATTCGGTAATGTCGGCGCCCACAATAAAGGTATCTTTACTTGAGGTCAGCACTAACGCTTTGATATTGGAATCTTGCTTGATGCTGTCTAATGCCGCATCGAGCGAGGCGAGGGTTTCTCTGTCGAATTTGTTCACCGAACCGGGTGCGTTAAAGCACAGCTTGGCAATATTATCCTCGAGTAACTCAACCTGAATTGTAGGACTTTGGTAGATCATTGCTTGCTTCCTTTTGGCTTAAAAGTGATACCCACCATTATGTGTTGGTGCTAGTACGACTCTCTATCTCACAGCAGCTTCGGCCATCATTTGACCAGTTGTGTGCCAGTGTGCTTCGAAATTCGATAAATTACAACACCCAATTTAAACGACTGTTTAATTTCTTGTCGGCTAGAGTGATTTTTCACCTTTGTGATACACTGCACAGAGTGTAGAACACCTAGAATGCGTTAAATCACTTTGCGGATAAATAGGTCTTTGTGGCTGTTTACCTTAGACGTTTAAACGCTGCGGCCATGCTAGGGTTGAACGTAACTATTAAAGATAATCATGACGTTATCGCTTTAATGTTCTTTGTTCAGCGGCCATGTATTTTAGATTGAGTGACAGTTTAGTGTTTTGATTGAATCTGTTGTTCATGATCAGATTAAGAATATGTGAGCAAATTCGGCTCATATTATTAACTTTTATTCATTGCAGGAGATGACAAATGGATCAGTTGGCTCATCACTATCGTGCCCATATTGCCGAGTTAAACCGTCGAGTCGCAGAGATTTTGTCTCGAGAAGCCTTGTCTGGTTTAGTGATCCATTCGGGTCAGCCGCATCGGATGTTTTTGGATGATATCAATTATCCCTTTAAGGCAAACCCGCACTTCAAGGCATGGTTGCCAGTGCTAGATAATCCGAATTGCTGGTTAGTGGTTAACGGCCGTGATAAGCCGCAGCTGATTTTTTATCGTCCTGTGGATTTTTGGCACAAAGTGTCTGATGTGCCTGATATGTTTTGGACTGAGTATTTCGATATTAAGCTGCTGACCAAGGCTGATAAGGTCGCTGAGTTTTTACCGACAGATATCGCCAATTGGGCCTATTTAGGTGAGCATTTAGATGTGGCCGAAGTGCTGGGTTTTACCAGTCGTAATCCCGATGCTGTGATGAGTTATTTGCATTACCACAGAACCACTAAAACCGAATATGAGCTGGAATGCATGCGCCGCGCGAATCAAATTGCGGTGCAGGGACATTTGGCGGCTAAAAATGCCTTTTATAATGGTGCGAGCGAGTTCGAAATCCAGCAGCACTATTTATCTGCAGTTGGCCAGAGCGAGAATGAGGTGCCCTATGGCAATATCATCGCCCTTAACCAAAATGCGGCGATTTTGCATTACACCGCACTTGAACACCAAAGCCCTGCGAAACGTTTGTCATTTCTTATCGATGCCGGCGCGAGTTACTTTGGCTATGCCTCTGATATCACCAGAACCTATGCATTCGAGAAGAATCGTTTCGATGAATTGATCACTGCGATGAACAAGGCACAGCTAGAGCTTATCGACATGATGCGTCCAGGCGTGCGTTATCCCGATTTACACTTGGCCACCCATGCTAAAGTCGCGCAAATGCTATTGGATTTTAATTTAGCCACAGGTGATGCCCAAGGTTTGGTCGATCAAGGCATAACCAGTGCTTTCTTTCCCCATGGCTTAGGTCACATGTTAGGTCTACAAGTGCATGATGTTGGTGGCTTCTCCCACGATGAACGCGGTACTCATATTGCAGCGCCAGAGGCCCATCCATTCCTACGTTGCACCCGCATTTTAGCGCCAAACCAAGTGCTGACCATGGAACCTGGGTTATACATTATCGATACTCTGCTTAATGAGCTTAAACAAGATAGTCGTCGCCAACAGATCAACTGGCAAACGGTTGATGAGTTAAGGCCTTTTGGCGGTATTCGTATCGAAGATAACGTCATAGTGCATCAAGATAGAAACGAGAACATGACCCGTGAACTCGGTTTGACCGATTGATCATAGGGTAAAGATTAGGGCGGATGTGTGCTCGAAAGTTATAGCGTTCCCTGTGCAGATATCGTGATTGAAGAAGAGATAAAGCATAGCCGCTTTATCTCTTTTCTGTTTCATTGCGATAGCTTTGAAAAATTTAAGTTAGTACTCACTGACATAAAGCGTGACTATCCCGGCGCAAGCCATTATTGCTCTGCTTTTGTGGCTGGCGCACCGGATGATAGCGTCTTGATTGGTTCGAGTGATGACGGCGAACCTGCCGGCAGTGCTGGTCGCCCTATGTTAGCTGTGTTGCAAGGGGCGAATATCGGCGAAGTGGGTGCTGTTGTGGTGCGTTATTATGGCGGAACTAAGCTAGGCGTAGGTGGACTGGTTCGGGCTTATACGTCGGGCTTGCGGCAAGGTTTGGTTCAATTACCGACGCGACTAAAACAGTTACGTTATCCCGCCAAGTTGCATTGTGATTATGCGCAGCTGCGCGATGTTGAGCATCTATTACAGCAAGTCGATGCCGTGATAATCGATAAGCAATTTGCCGAAGCGGTCGATATTGTGTTCGAGATAGGCAGGCAGCAACAGGCATTACTGTGTGAGTCGCTGGCGACGCTCAGTCAGGGAAGTTTGAGGCCTGAGTTTGAGCTGTGATGCCTGCGTAAATTATGCCAAAATAGCCCAAATGCTGAAAATACCTTTGCAGCCAATGGAATGATTGAACTCGCTTAATGCAATATAAAACCATAATACGAATCATAGGCCTGCTGATTGGTTTATTTTCAATCACTATGCTGCCACCAGCACTGATCGCAGTTTGGTATAACGATGGCGGCGGTACGGCGTTTATGCAGGCATTTTTTGTCAGCCTATTTATTGGTTTCTGGCTCTGGTATCCCAATCGCCACTGTAAAGAAGAATTGCGTACCCGAGAGGGTTTCTTGATTGTGGTCCTGTTCTGGACCGTACTGGGTTCTATCGGTGCTTTACCGTTTATCTTCTCGAGTCAACCCGACCTCAGCTGGACCGATAGTTTCTTCGAATCTTTCTCTGCGTTAACCACCACCGGAGCCACAGTGATTGTCGGGCTCGACTTCTTACCTAAAGCCATTCTGTTTTATCGCCATATGCTGCAATGGCTCGGCGGTATGGGGATTATTGTGCTCGCCGTGGCGATTTTACCTGTGCTTGGCGTAGGGGGAATGCAGCTCTATCGCGCTGAAATTCCGGGCCCAGTGAAAGACAGTAAGATGACCCCGCGGATCGCCGAAACCGCTAAGGCACTGTGGTATATCTATTTATTGCTAACTATTTCCTGTGCGACCGCTTATTGGCTGGCGGGCATGAGTGTGTTCGATGCGGTTTGCCATTCATTTTCAACTATCGCTATTGGCGGTTTTTCGACCCACGATGCTAGCATGGGGTATTTCGATAGTTCAGTGATTAACCTTATTTGTGTATTCTTTTTAATCGTTTCTGCGGTTAACTTTAGTGTGCATTTTGCGGCATTTTCGCGGCGAGGAATTAACGTTAGAGTGTATTTTAAAGATGCCGAATTTAAGATGCTGGTGGCGATTCAACTCATTCTTACCGCGATTTGTTTCCTCACGCTTTATCATTCGGGCATTTATGATTCGCCGGAAGAAACCTTAGATCATGCCTTATTTCAGGCGGTTTCCGTGGCCACTACCGCAGGGTTTGGTACTGAAAGCTTCCACATGTGGCCGCTGTTTTTACCTATTCTATTGATATTTTCAAGCTTTATCGGTGGCTGTGGTGGCTCAACTGCGGGTGGGATTAAGGTGATTCGGGTTATTTTGCTGCTGTTACAGGGCTCGCGTGAATTAAAGCGACTGGTTCATCCTAAGGCGATGTTCTCTATCCGTATCGGTTCTAAAGCCTTGCCCGATCGCGTTGTCGATGCCGTGTGGGGATTCTTCTCTGCCTATGCGCTGGTGTTTGTGATCTGTATGCTTGCACTCATGGCGATGGGATTAGATGATATTACCGCCTTTAGTGCTACCGCGGCTTGCTTAAACAACTTAGGCCCAGGCTTAGGTGCGGTAGCCAGTAACTACGCCAGTATTGGCGATGGCGCCAAATGGGTATTGGTCGTGGCTATGCTGTTTGGTCGCCTCGAAGTATTTACCTTACTGATTTTGTTTACGCCAACTTTTTGGAAGAATTAATCATGCAGACGTTAATAATCTATTCGACGATTGATGGCCAAACATTGGCAATTTGCCAAAAAATGAAGATGATTGCTGAGCAGGCGGGAGAGCAGGTTTCGCTGGTCACATTAGCGCAGGCTGATGCTTTGAGCTTAGCTGATTTTGATAAAGTGCTGATCGGCGCGAGTATTCGCTATGGTAAACATAGACCTGAACTTTACCAGTTTGTGAACCGCCACCATGCGGTGCTCGATACTAAGATTAATGGCTTTTTTACCGTTAATGTCGTGGCGCGCAAACCCTTAAAGAATACGCCTGAAACCAATCCTTATATGCAAAAGTTTCTGCAGCTTTCACTATGGCAGCCACAGTTGCTTGAAGTGTTTGCGGGCAAGATTGATTATCCTAAATACGGTTTCTTCGATCGCACTATGATACGTTTCATCATGTGGATGACTAAAGGACCAACCGATATCACAGGCACCTTTGAGTTTACCGATTGGGAAAAAGTCGACGCCTTCGGTAACCGCTTTAGCCAGCACTAAAAACCATTAAGCCCCAATCACTTGCAAGCGATTAGGGCTTAAATTTAAGCTAGCTTTACCGTGTTACACTGCGCAGTAGCGGCTATGCAGAATCGAAATCACTTGGGTGACTTGTTCGTTCTTGAGCTTGTAGTAAACAATTTGCGAGCTCTTACGGGTATCCACCAGATCTTCAGCGCGTAATACGGCTAAATGCTGGGATAGTGCCGACTGGCTTAATGGCACAGTGGCATTGAGTTCAGTTACGCTCAACTCTTTGTCTAGTAATAGGCATAAAATCATTAGGCGATAAGGGTTCGCTATGGCCTTAAGCCATTTAGCCGCACTTTCCGCATTAGTTACCATTGCAGCTACATCTATGTCATTTTGCATAAGGTCACTCACTTCATCGCTTTTGATTAGATAATTCTAATTGAACACCTGTGTTTACGCAATCATACTGCTCAGCCATGCAGATCTCAATTTTTGCATCTCAGAATATGAGATACGGCTGATTTGTGATCCTATCAGAGGTTTATTTAACCTAATCTTGCCACAATGGTGACATTAACTCAGTGGATCGGTAATTCCCTATGACACGCGTTCTCGTACTTTATTTTACCCGTGGTGGCCACACGGCCAAGATTGCCAATGCAATTGCCGACCAATTAACCTTTCGTGGCGCTAAGGTCGACCTCGTTGATATCAATAGTGCTGCCGCGACTTATATCAATTGGCCCGATTACGAGGTCGTCGCCTTAGGTGCCTGCGTACTCTATGGCACCTATGATAAGAGTGTGTTCAAGTTTATCGAGCAGAATGCAGAGGCTTTGGGGGCATTGCCAAACAGTTTCTTCTGCGTCAACGTGGTGGCGAGAAATCCAGAAAAACGTATTCCTGAGAATAATAAATATCTGCAAAAGTTCATCGCCTTATCGCCGTGGACGCCAGCCGATCTTAAAATTATTGCGGGGAAAGTGGATTATCCTTCATGGCCTTGGTACGACAGGTGGATGATCCAGTTGATTATGAAGATGACCAAAGGCCCAACCGATCCTAAGTCGGTTATCGATTACACCGACTGGGCTGATGTGAAGGTCTATGCCGATCATCTGCTTGAATTAGTCGACGTTACCGCTATTTAGGACGAGTCAGGCTTAATAGAAAAGGCGCTTAACAAGTTAAGCGCCTTTTTAGTATCCAAGCTCTACTGGATTAATACTTCCAGAAACTCGGGTGGAATAACACTGCTACGGTTAGAATTTCTAAACGACCGAGGAGCATGCCGAGTGACAACGCCCATTTCGCCACATCGGGCAGGGTTGAGAAGTTACCCGCAGGGCCAATAATCGGCCCTAAGCCAGGACCTACGTTCGTGACAGCCGTGATAGCGCCAGTGAAACTGGTCATAGGGTCGAGCCCTGTGAGCACTAAAATTACCGACAAGCCAACAATCACCATTACAAACAACAGCACGAAAGTGATCAGCGAGCGCACGATATCTTCACTGATGATGCGATTGTTGTAGCGTTCCCTAAAGATACCGTTTGGATGACATTGCTGTTTCAATTGCTCGCGCATAATGGCGCCAGCGATTTGAAAGCGAAAGATTTTAATCCCGCCCGAGGTTGAGCCAGAGCAGCTACCGACAAACATTAAAAACAGGAAAGCGATGTTGGCAAAGGCGCCCCAAGCACCGTAATCCGTTAAGCCATAACCTGTAGTGGTCACCACAGAAACCACGTTAAAGCTGGATAAACGCAGCGCATCGAGGAGTTCAATGTCGCGGGTTTGCCACAGCCAAAAGCCAATAAAACAGGACACAAAGGTCAGGAAAAATAAGAAGCCTTTGACCTGAGCATCGTTCCAAATCCGCAGATCCCTTTGCTGTATGGTTTGTACAAACATGAGTAGTGGCAAACCACCTGCAGCCATAAAGAACACGCCAACCCAATGGGCCGAGTTAGAGAACGCGGCCATAGAGCTATCGGAGGTGGAATAACCACCGGTTGATAGGGTGGTCATGGCATGATTGACTGCTTGAAACCACGTCATCCCCGCCAGGTGATAGGCAACGCAACAAGCAGTTGTTAGCAAAATATAAATAAAGAATAAGTATTTAGCCATACTTTGGGTGCGTGGTACGGCTTTATCGCTCCAATCCGAAGATTCAGTGCGGAACAGCCGCATACCACCAACGTTTAAGAAGGGCAGAATGGCCACCGCCATCACGATAAAGCCAATTCCGCCTAGCCACTGCAATAAAGAGCGCCAGATTAAGATACTGTGATCCATGGTATCCAACCCCGAGAGCACGGTAGAACCTGTGGTCGTGATGCCGGACATAGTTTCAAAGAAGGCGTCGGTATAACCAATCCCGTGATACAAGGTAAAGGGCATGGCTGCAAACAAGCTAACGATCAACCACGTCAAGCTGGTCAGCAGGAACATATCGCGGATATTAAGGTTAATGGCTTTGCTCTGGCCATTGTGTAAACACAAGCTGGCACTAATACCTGTCACTAACGCCGACAGCATGAAAGAGCCCACGGTTTCCTCGGCATTGAATACGGCGAGGAGCAGTGGTATCAACATGAAGGCTGTCAGCATGGACAAAAACAGCCCTAAAATAAACAATAGTGGTCTAAAGTTCAGCATAAGTTGGCTTACTTAGGTTCTTAGAAGAAGAAAGCACTTGGTTGGAAAAGCTTCTCGACTTCGCCGACAAACTTTTTATTCACTAGGAATAAGATCACGTGATCCCCTTGTTCTATCACGGTTTTGTCGTGAGCCATTAATACTTCGTCGTTGCGGACAATAGCACCAATGGTGGTTCCCGGTGGCAACTTAATATCGCCAATGGCTTTGCCAACCACTTTAGACGTGCTGGCATCCCCGTGGGCAATCGCTTCAATTGCCTCGGCGGCGCCGCGACGTAGGGAGTAAACGTTACAGATATCACCCTGACGTATATGGGTTAACAGTGCCGAAATGGTGGCTTGTTGGGGTGAGATAGCAATATCGATGTTAGCTTCTTGGACGATATCGACATAGGCTTCGCGCTGGATCAGCACCATGACCTTTTTCGCGCCCATACGTTTTGCCAGTAATGCCGACATAATGTTGGCTTCATCGTCATTGGTGACCGCAATAAATACGTCGGTTTGATCTATGTGTTCTTCGAGCAGTAATTCTTGATCTGAAGCGTCACCGCAGAACACGGTAGTATTTTCCAGTTGCTCCGATAGGGCTTCAGCCCGTTCATACTTATGCTCAATCAGTTTAACTGAGTGGGTACGCTCAAGGCGTTTGGCTAAACCTAAGCCTATGTTACCGCCACCGGCGATCATAATGTTGCGGTAGGAGTTATCGAGCTTCTGCATTTCGCTCATCACAGCGCGAATGTGGCGACTGTCGGCGACGAAGAAGACTTCATCATCGGCTTCGATAATCGTGGTACCGCGAGGCATGATAGGGCGGCCTTGGCGGAAAATCGCCGCAACCCGGGTATCAATATTCGGCATGTGTTCGCGCAGTGCCGCTAACGCATTACCCACCAGTGGACCACCATAATAGGCACGAACGGCCACTAGGCTTAGCCGTCCTTCGGCAAATTCGAGTACTTGCAGTGCACCGGGATATTCAACAAGTCGCTGAATGTAAGCGGTCACTAACTGTTCAGGGGCGATTAATTCATCGATCACGAAGCCACCACGGGGGCGACCGTCGCTATTTTTGGTTTCACTGTCGATAAAGAGTTTATCGCGCATCGCCAGATAGGGTTCTGAGCGAATACGGGCAATTTTTGTTGGCGTGCCGAAAAGGGTATAAGCAATCTGGCAGGCGGCCATGTTGCATTCATCGCTATTGGTTACCGCGATCAGCATGTCGGCATCTTCTGCGCCCGCTTCTCTGAGCACATCGGGGTGGGCTGCATGGCCCGCCACAACGCGAAGGTCATATTTATCTTGCAGGGCGCGTAGTCTGGATTTGTCATGATCGACTATGGTGATGTCATTATTCTCACCTACCAAATTCTCGGCCAAGGTTCCCCCGACTTGACCCGCACCTAATATGATAATTTTCATGGCCTTGCTTACTTCCTAATCGGTCGCTTTTAATAAACGGGCGTAATAGAACCCATCCATATTGTCTTGTCCTGGCGTGATTTGCCAACCTATATCCTGTGGCGAATTTTGCTGGGAGAGTGTGTCTAGCTTAGCATCTGCCGTTCTCTCTAAAAACGCACTGATCTGGTCGCGGTTTTCCTGCGGTAAAATCGAGCAAGTAGCATAAAGAAGCGTGCCACCGGGTTTGAGCCACTTCCAGCAATGATCGAGAATTTGCTGTTGTAGTTCAGCCAGTTCTTCGATGTCATGGTTTTTACGTAACCATTTAATATCGGGATGGCGGCGGATCACTCCTGTGGCCGAGCATGGCGCGTCCAGTAAGATACGATCAAATTGTCCACCTTGCCACCATGAGTCAATATTGGCCGCATCGCCATGGATAAGCTCCGCTTTTAATGACAAGCGGTCAAGGTTCTGTTGCACGCGCTCGAGGCGTTTGGCATCAAAGTCGACGGCAACCAGTTTAATGCTTGGTTCAAGTTCGAGTAGATGACAGCTTTTGCCACCGGGCGCCGCGCAGGCATCGAGGATTAACTCATTCGCTTGTGGCGCCAGTAATGTCGCCGCCCATTGCGCCGCGCCATCTTGCACAGAGGCTGCACCTTCATGAAAGCGTGGCAGTGTGGCGACATCCTTTGGATGCGCCAAGAGAATGGCATCGGCACTGCTGCCTTCGCTCGCTTCAATCTCGAGTTCGGCTAAGGCGGCGAGGTATTCGGCACGGCTCTGGGATAAGCGATTATTACGCAGCCACATAGGTGGGCGTTCATGGCTTTGTTGAATGATGTCTTGCCACTGCTCGGGATAGGCTTCTTTCAAGCGCTTAATCAACCAAGCGGGCGTGTTGTAGCTTAAGGTATCTGACTCAGTGCTTAGCGGCGAAAGCTGGCGCTGAATGTTGCGCAGTACGCCATTAACGACCTTAACCATGCCTTCAAATTTTAACTGGCGACAGGCTTCGGCGGTTTCTGAAATCGCGGCGTGGCTTGGAATGCGAGTGAAGTAAAGTTGATAGCAACCTATGATCAGCAGCTGGTGGATAATCCTTTGCTTACCTTTGAGTGGTTTCGCTAGGCATTCACTGATGCGTTTCTCTATTTGCGGCAGAGTGCGCATCACGCCGTAACAGAGCTCGGCGAGTAGGGCTTTATCTTTGCCGCTGGAAAGGTGCTTTTGCTGATCGGGCAATGCCACTGAGAGTGACACGCCTTTTTCTAATACTTCGAAGATGGCTTTCGCAGCCAGTGCGCGCAAGTTCATACTATTGTGCCTCGTTTGCGAGGCGAGTATTCGGGCTAAACCATTCACCTCGTGCATTGAGTATATCGGCAACATTGAGCGGCTTTTTCCCCGGCAGCTGCATACTCAGCAGGGTTAATACGCCGTCGGCGGTGGCGACTTCTATGCCTTTTTTGCTGGCGCTGATAATAGTGCCCGGAGCGGCTGTGCTGGTGGTTTCGCTAACTTGGGTCTGCCACACTTTAATGGTATTGCCTTGGTGCTCAAAGTAACTCACTGGCCAAGGATTAAAGGCACGGACTTCTTGCCAGAGTTGTTTGGCAGATTTATTCCAATCGAGTCTGGCTTCTTCTTTACTGAGTTTTTCTGCGTAGTTCGCTAAGGCTTCATCTTGTTTTTCAGCGGCTAAGGTGCCGTTTGCTAGACCTTCGAGGGCTTGCAATAGGGCAACAGGACCTTGTTCTGCCAATTTCTCGTAAAGGCTGGCTGAGGTGTCGCTATCTTCAATCGGCAGAGTGGTTTTCAGTAGCATATCGCCGGTATCTAAACCCACATCCATCTGCATAACGGTCACGCCGGTTTCTTTGTCGCCGGCCCAAAGTGCGCGTTGGATCGGTGCGGCACCGCGCCAGCGTGGCAAAATAGAACCGTGAACGTTAATACAACCTAAACGTGGCGTATCTAATACGACTTTTGGCAGGATAAGGCCGTAGGCAACTACCACCATAATATCGGCATTCAGCGCGGCAAGTTCTTGTTGCGCGGGTTCTTTACGTAATGAACCAGGTTGATACACAGGAATATTGTTGGCGACGGCGAGTTCTTTTACTGGGCTGGCGGTCAGCTTCTTGCCGCGGCCAGCGGGTCTATCGGGCTGAGTGTAAACGCCAATCACATTGTGGTGTGAGTTCAACAGTGCTTGTAAGTGGCGAGCGGCAAAATCCGGTGTTCCGGCAAAGATGATGTTGAGTGGTTTCAAATCTGATCCTATGCTTCTTTGGCGTCCAATCGGGCCGCTTTTTCAAGTTTTTGTTTGATCCGCTGACGTTTTAGCGGCGACAGATAATCGACAAACAATTTGCCTTTGAGGTGATCCATTTCGTGTTGAATACAGATAGCAAAAAGCTCATCGGCCTCAACAATAAATTCGTTGCCGTGCCTGTCTAAGGCTTTTACCGTAACAAATTCGGCGCGATCGACTTTGGCATAAATGCCCGGCACCGACAGGCAACCTTCTTCATTGCAGAAGTCGCCGCGGCTGGCGATAATTTCGGGATTAATAAACACTTTCGGTCGTTCGACTTCATCTTGTAAGTCCATGACAATAAGTCGTTTATGGTAATCCACTTGGGTCGCGGCCAGACCGATACCTTTTTCTTGGTACATGGTTTCGAACATATCATCAATTTGAGTTTGCAGCTCGGCATTAAACACTGTGATGGGTGTGGCTTGTGTCCGCAATCTTTCGTCAGGAAATTGTAATACTTTTAATTGTGCCATACATAAACTCTTAACAAGTCTGTCAAATCTCTGCCAGTTAGTTATACTGACTGATGCTAATGGGTTAATTTTAATCTTTAGTGCCTATCAATAACAGTAAAAGCTCAAACTAAGAGCCAAACAACATGGAAATACCCATGAAACGGTTAATTTTACTCGCGTTAATGACATTCAATTGCACGTTTGTTGCCGCCGATACCCTTACGCTGAAAGCGGGGCATCCTGAGTCATATGTGGTGAAAAAGGGCGATACTCTTTGGGATATCTCCGCAGCGTTTCTAAATGATCCATGGAAATGGCCACGTCTTTGGGATGTAAACCCACAGATTGCCAATCCCCATCTTATTTATCCTGGCGATCAACTCACGCTCGTGTTTGTCGATGGTCAGCCTCGGCTTGTGCGCAACGGCGACATGGTCGACAGTGCTAAACCCCATGTGAAGAAGAGTCCTGAAGGACGGATTATTGCCAAGAGCAATGCCATTCCTGCCGTCGACTTGGCTTTGATTGAACAGTATTTAGTGCAGAATCGCGTTGTCGCAACCGACTGGCTTGCCGAGCAACCTATGGTATTGGCAGGCGAAAGCCCATCGCGTCACCATATTGTGGGTGATGTGATTTATATCGATGCTGAACTGCCGATGAATCAAAAGTACGGTGTTTACGAACGTGGTCGCGAGTTTTTCAATAAAGCGTCTGGCGAAGCGATAGGACAAGAGGCCATTTTAGCATCAACTGGGCAAGTGGTTGAGTCTGGTAAGGTTTCAAAAATTAAGTTGTTAACCAGCTTTCGTGAAACTAAAGCGGGTTTCAGAGTCATGCCGATGGAAAGTGATTCCTTGATGTCAGCTTACTTTACGCCAAAACCGGCAGAGTTAAAGACGCCAGCCGTCGTGCTTGCTATCGAATCAAAGATGCGTGAAGCGGGTAAGTTGGATGTGGTGTATTTAGATAAAGGCACCCAGGATGGGGTTGAGCCCGGAGTCGTGTTCTCTATTTACCGTGATGGCGAAGTCATCGTCATCAACAATGATGGTATGCCAGTGCCTGCCACTGAGCGCACCGCCTACGATAACTTAATGGCATCTGTCTCATCGGATCGCGCTATTCAAATGCCAGATATCTATCATGGCAAACTGTTGGTGTTCAAAGTATTCGACAAAGCGAGCTTAGGTTTGATTGTCTCCACTGAGCGGCCTGTGCGTGTCGACGATAAGTTAATTGCCCCTGAGTCTTTAGCCTTAAGAGGTCAGTAATATCTGAACATTTGGTCGATTGGTTAGTTGTTTGCGCTGTATCTGGGCTGGGACCCGCTCGGATCCAACAATTATTAACGCACATGGAAGTGGACGACCTCAGGCAAAGGTTAGAGCACGAGAGAGAAGCGCTACCTTTATCTGACCATCTGCTCCATAGTCTCGCTATTGATTATCAAAAAGTCGATGTCGCCCTCGAATGGCAGCAGCAAGCCGCTGACAATCATCTTGTTTGTTTCTCCGAACCGCTTTATCCGCCGTTATTAAAACAACTCTCAGATCCGCCCGCGGTCCTGTTCGTTAAAGGTTGTTTGGAGGCGTTAGCCCTTCCTTATCTTGCAATTGTCGGCAGTCGTAATGCTTCACCTGGCGGATTGCAGGTCGCTTATCAACTGGCTGCGGAGATGTCCTCAATGGGATTTGGTATCTGCAGCGGTATGGCTATGGGGATTGATGGCGCTGCCCATAAAGCCTGTGTTGAACATCAAGGGAGAACTGTTGCTGTGCTCGGGACTGGCATTGAGACTGTTTATCCACGAAAACATCGGCAGCTTTATCATGATATTCAGCAGCAAGGCTGTATACTTAGCGAGTTTTGGCCAGATGTCGGTCCCTTTGCGGGGAATTTCCCGAAACGAAATCGGATTATTAGCGGTCTTTCTTTAGGGACACTTGTGGTTGAAGCCTGTCGTAAAAGCGGTTCTTTAATCACAGCGAGGTTGGCGATGGAGCAAGGGCGTGAGGTGTTTGCCGTTCCGGGCTCAATCTTGGGTGGTTACCATCAAGGCTGTCATGATTTATTACGTGATGGGGCAAAACTTGTGGAAACAGCCGCCGATATAGTGGAGGAGTTGGCAAGTTTAACCGCTTACCACCTTGAAGAATTGAAGTTATGCCACCATATACAGCAAGGCGAGATTTGTAATTTGCCATTTTCGTCTCTGTTAGCTAGTGTAGGTTATGAAACTACATCCATTGATGCAGTAGTTGAACATAGTGGGAAAACGATAGATCTGGTGTTAGAACAAATGCTTGAACTTGAGTTGCAAGGTTGGGTGATTGCAGTACCCGGTGGTTACGTCAGAGTAAAGAGGAGCTAGCCATGTTTGATATCCTCATGTATCTATTTGAAAACTATGTTCACAGTGAAGTTGAACTACTAGTTGATGAAGACGAGTTAACCAAGGAACTCACTCGTGCCGGATTTCATCAATCCGAGATTTTAAAAGCGTTAACTTGGTTAGAGCGCTTAGCAGAATTACAAGAAGGGGATAAACCTTATCTTTGTAATCACGATCAGCATTCGTTTCGTATCTATACAAAGGACGAAATGGACAAGCTGGATGTGGAATCCCGCGGTTTCTTGCTGTTTTTAGAGCAAGTTAAAGTGCTGAATGTCGAAACCCGTGAAATGGTGATCGATAGAGTCATGGAGTTGGATGAGCCAACTCTGATTTTAGAAGATCTCAAATGGGTTATCTTAATGGTGTTGTTTAACGCTCCTGGTCATGAGTCCGCTTATGAGCAAATGGAAGATTTAATCTTCGAACAGCCCGAAGGCCGACTACATTCTTAATCGTTGTGAAAGATGAATTATGAGAGAAAGGAGGCTAAGACCTCCTTTTTTGATGCCATAAATTCCTTGATGGCACTGCGCTTGATATCCTAATGCGCTACGACAGGTGGTGAATGATTATGTCTAAGATTGATGAACAATTATTTAGTGCCCACGAACACGCACTGGAAAAAGAATACGAACTTTGCCCTGAATGTGGCAGCGAGTTATCGGTCAAACACAGTAAGCACGGCGGTTTTATTGGCTGTAATAATTACCCTAGCTGTAATTACACTCGTCCCTTAGTGCAGCACGAATCCATTGAAACTCAAGTTATTGAAGGTTCTGTATGTCCTGAATGCGGCCACGAACTGGCGGTAAAGTCTGGTCGATTTGGGATCTTTATCGGTTGCACTCAATACCCTAGCTGCACGCATATTGAAAAACAGGATCAAGCGAGCGACAAGCCTGATATCCCTTGCCCAGAATGTAAAACGGGTAAACTGGAGCACAGAACGAGCCGCTTCGGAAAGAGTTTTTATGCCTGTAGTGCTTACCCTAAGTGCAAGTTTATTGTGAATTATCCTCCGGTTGCTGAAGATTGCCCAAGTTGTGGTTTTGGGATCTTAGTCGAGCGTAAAGGTGCGGCGGGGATGCGTTTAGAATGTCCGCAAAAAACCTGCAAGTACAAGCGCCCCTTGTAGCGAGGCCATTGCATAATATTTGTTGCCTTAGTGCGGCTTGAGTATAATCCCCAACCGACCGTTAGATGGGGCGGCGAAGATTCGGGTAATGACAAAAACTGACAAGACGCATAAGGTGATTTGATAATGTTGCAGCTACACCCATCCGATATAAAAGACATCATTCTTCAAGGTGGCGTTATCGCTTATCCAACCGAGGCGGTTTATGGCCTAGGTTGCGACCCTGATAACGACACTGCTATCCAAAAGTTATTGGCGGTAAAACAGCGCCCATGGCAGAAAGGACTGATCTTAGTCGCCAGTGATTTTCAGCAGCTTTTAGCTTATGTTGATGAATCGCAATTGACAGCTGAGCAGCTTGAATTTGCATTTTCCAAGTGGCCTGGGCCTTTTACCTTTGTCATGCCAATCAAAGCGCATGTTTCAAAATACCTCTGTGGCGAATTTGATTCTATTGCAGTGCGAGTGTCGGCCCATGCTGGGGTACAAACCCTGTGCCGCGCGCTTAATAAACCTTTAGTGTCGACCAGTGCTAACCTTGCGGGTGAAGATCCCGCATTAACTGCCGCTGAAATCCTCGCCGATTTTACCGGTAAAATCGATGCACTGGTATTAGGCGAACTCGGCGAACAACGTCAACCCTCGACTATCATAGATGCGCGAAGCGGCAAAATTTTACGAAATGGACAATGAGCAAACCAATAATAAGGATAACAAGATGAGTGTGCCTGATGCTGCAGTGGTAAAAGCGTTTTTACTCGATTTACAAAACCGAATTTGTGCCGGTTTACAGGCTCTGGATGGCCAAGCAACGTTTGCCGCCGATTCATGGACCCGCGCCGAAGGCGGTGGTGGCACGAGCCGAGTATTAACCCAAGGTGCAGTATTCGAGCAAGCTGGAGTTAACTTTTCCCATGTGACTGGCGCCGCTATGCCGGCGTCGGCAACGGCGCATCGCCCAGAACTGGCGGGTCGCAGTTTTGAGGCTATGGGTGTGTCTTTAGTGATCCATCCTAACAATCCGTATATCCCGACGACTCACGCCAATGTGCGCTTCTTTATCGCCCAAAAAGAGGGTGCCGATCCTGTGTGGTGGTTTGGCGGTGGTTTTGACTTAACGCCTTATTATCCATTTGAGGAAGATGTGCGTGAATGGCATCAAACGTCTAAGGATATTTGTGCGCCTTTCGGGGATGAGGTTTATCCCAAATATAAGAAATGGTGCGATGAGTATTTCTTCCTGCCGCATCGTAATGAAACCCGCGGCGTGGGCGGACTGTTTTTCGATGACTTGAATCAAGCAGGATTCGATCAAAGCTTTAGCTTTATGCAAGCCGTGGGCAATGGCTTCTTAACGGCCTATGCGCCGATTGTTGAGCGTCGTAAGGATACTGAGTTCGGTGAGCGTGAGCGTCAGTTCCAACTCTATCGCCGTGGTCGTTATGTTGAGTTCAACTTAGTCTACGACAGAGGCACGCTGTTTGGTCTGCAGACAGGTGGACGTACCGAGTCTATCTTAATGTCGATGCCGCCATTAGTGCGTTGGCAATATGCTTATACGCCAGAGGCGGGAAGCCCAGAGGCAGATTTGTACGATAACTACCTCAAACCACGCGACTGGGTTTAGCCGTTAATCTTAAAAAGTGGATGCCATATCCACTTTATTGATTACGCATATGATTGGCCAGAGTTGAAATCGCCTCAAAGATGGCGGCTCGATGCTCTGGCTTTTTAATATTCTCTTCAATCGCAAACTTCATACAAAACAGCCATTGATCGCGCATTGCCTCATCAATATCGACATGCATGTGTCGTGCTCGCAATGCGGGATGACCATATTTTTGCTGATAAAGCTGCGGTCCGCCGAGCCAACCACTTAAAAATTCGAATAGCTTCTGCTCAGACTCCGCAATGGGCGCCCTATGAATGGCAAGCAGTGTTGTCGTTTCTGCCGAACTTGCCATCTTCTGATAAAAACATTTAGTTATAGCGCGGATCACCTTCTCGCCGCCGATTAAGTCATAGGCGTTAGATTGACTCGGATCGCGATCATCCTGCGGCGGAGTGTGTTTACTAAAAATCTTTTTAAGCCAGTTCATTGGAATAGTCGTTCACTAAAGTAGAGTGTTTGGAGCCGATGGCGCATTATAGCGTGAAACCTAGCGTGAAATTTAGTTGAGCATAATTCGTCTTGCGTGGGCTCAAAAGCGCGGTAGACTGCAAAGCCATTGAACCTAAAATTTCATATCGCTATGACAGACAGATACGCAGTGTTTGGCAATCCAATTAGCCACAGTAAATCGCCGTTCATCCATGGACAATTTGCCGCGCCCACCCAAGAGTCATTAACCTATGAAGCTATTCTTGCTCCGGTCGATGGTTTTGAAGCCTCATTGACGGCGTTTTTCAATGCGGGCGGCAAGGGCGCAAATGTGACCGTGCCTTTTAAGGAGCAAGCTTTTGCGCTGTGTGACAGTATCAGCCCCGAAGCCAAACTCGCTGGCGCAGTCAATACCTTAAGTTTATTGGCCGATGGCACTATTCGCGGTGATAACACCGACGGCTTAGGGCTGGTGGCCGATCTCATCGCTAACTTAGGCAGCTTGCAAGATAAGTGCGTGTTACTCATTGGCGCTGGTGGCGCGGCGCGCGGTTGTATTCTGCCATTACTAAATGCGGGAATTGCGCAGCTGACCATCAGCAATCGCACCCACACTAAGGCGCAGCTTTTAGTCGATATCTTTACTTCTGTGGATAACGGCGCTTACGCGAGTAAAGTCACCGCCGTAGAAATGAGTGAGCTTGCGGGCGAGTTCGATATCATTATTAATTCAACCTCTGCTAGCCTTGCGGGCGAGTTGCCACCTTTGCCAGCACATATCATCACCACCCAAACCGTTTGTTATGACATGATGTATGGCGCCTCGGTCACCGCGTTTAACCAATGGGCACTCTCCCAAGGTGCAGCAAAAGTCATTGATGGGCTAGGTATGTTAGTCGGACAAGCGGCCAAGAGTTTTACCTTATGGCGAGGTATTGAGCCCGACACCCAAGTGGTGTTGACGCTTTTGCGGGACAACCTAATGGCAGAGCCTAAGTAGGAAGCATGAATCAAAGTATTCTTTTCCCCGATCTGCAATATTGGGACGATGCCCAAGGGCAAATCTGTTTTATGGCGCAGTCGCAGGGGATGAACATCAAGTGCTATATCAGTGCCGCCAAATTACGTGAGCTGAATGATTTTTCTGAACAGCCGAGTACCGATGAAGCTGCTGCTATGCTGGCATTATTTGATGCGGTGAGATTTGACGCCGAAGAAATGGCAGAAGACTTAATTGAAGCCGAAGAGTTTGATGAGTTTGGCGCAGTACGCCTAGGCTAGCTTGATAGCGAGTTTCAGTGGATAGATTTTGAATCAATAAATAGCAAAAGGCGGCAGAGACTGAATGAGTCTCTGCCGCCTTTCTTTTATAGCGATACTAAGCGACTAACGCTAACTGACTAGATGTTTTGTAACTCAACTAAGTACTCGTTTTTCAGTCTGACATAGTTGTCGGCAGATTCTGGCAAAAAGGCCATTTCGGCAGGTGTTAATGGACGAGCCTGCTTAGCTGGGCTGCCTACATATAAATAGCCGCTCTGTAATACCTTGCCCGGTGGCACTAAAGAGCCCGCACCTAAGATCACATCATCTTCTAAAATCGCACCGTCGAGAATAATTGCACCCATACCCACTAATACTCGATTACCGACTTTGCAACCATGAAGCATCGCCTTGTGACCAATAGTCACATCATCACCAATAATCAGTGGATGACCATCGGGACGAGCAGCTGACTTACGCGTTACATGCAATATGCTACCGTCTTGCACGTTCGAGCGCTTACCAATACGAATATGGTTAACATCACCACGCGCCGCCACCATAGGCCAAATACTGGCATCAGTATCTAGTGCAATATCACCAACAAGCACCGAAGCTTCATCTACATACACATTATTGCCTAATTGAGGATGAATACCTTGGTAAGTTCTGAGTGGCCCTGACATAGAAAAGTCCCTAATTGAGTGGTTTTTTGCATTATAAAGGTTAAAAACTAGCTGGTCAGGTCAAATATCCAACGAACAGTGAGAAAATGACAATTATCTTAAAAATAGGGGTTGCGCACTTTCTCAATCTCCCTATAATGCGCATCCACTGACACGGCAGACAGCGAAAGCAAGCTGACGAGTTAGATAGAAATTGAATGGCTTACTCTCTGTTGAGAATGGCACTTAATTCAATCGCAGCAAGAAGTTGAAAAAACTCCTTGACGCGAAACGGGAAATGCGTAGAATACGCAGCCCTAGCCAACTGGAAGCGTTCGACGCTCAGTGTGGTACTCATCTTCTCTTACGAGGTTGAGTTGCTCTTTAACAAGATAAAACAAGAAATCTGTGTGGACACTCACAGGTGTTGAGTTAATCGAAATTACTTTACTTTCGAGTGAGTAATCAAAGAATTAAATCAATGAATGAGTGTTCATAGCAATATGTACATAATTTTGGTTTCGCTTTTTTAAAAGCGGAAACAAATGACAGAATTCATTGAGCCGCTGAAGTCGCAAGACGGAA
>NZ_JAUOEU010000023.1:0-74308 GCF_031932105.1 Shewanella sp. SP1S1-7 | reverse complement strand
CCACTGAGCACCCCGGTCGCGGGGTTGAAACTCAACCAGCTCGGTTTCGTCACCGCACTCAAGCTCACCACATCACCGACGTCATCATCGCTGGCGCTGAAACTGTAGCTGTAGGCCACATCTTGGGTTGCCGCTGTCAGCGCCGTGGAGGTGATCACCGGCGCATCATTGACGTTGCTCACCGTGATACTGAAGCTACTGAGATTGGTGGTTACCGTGCCATCAAAAACACCGATCACTATACTAGCATTGGTGCCGACATCGGCATTGGTTGGCGTGCCGCTCAATTGACCGGTGACGCTGTTAAAGTTCGCCCAGCTCGGTTGATTGCTGATAACAAAGCTCAAGGTGTCACCGCTGTCATCATCGCTCGCCGTAGGTGCGAAACTGTAGGCACTGTCTTCATTGACAGACGTGGCGGGCGTACCTGAAATCACCGGAGCATCGTTAAAATCGAAGAGGACAGAATAACTGGTTGCAGCAGCATTACCATTACCTAAACTATCCACAGCAACATCCACATCTATCGCTAACTCAACGGTTGTTTGTGCGATAGGAGCCACACTCACCGTATATTGCTTACCATCAACATTTGTAAAACCCGATAGATTGGCGTTTGTCGCTTGGATATCAGTTACATCAAAACCTGTTACAACTTCGGTGAAATCAATAGTTGCTGTAAAACTGGTGATCACCGGACTTATAGGTCCCGAAATCCCAACACCAGGATGCACATCATCATAGGTAATATTCAATGTATTCGAAGCACTATTACCATTGCCAGCACCATCGTGAGCAACACTGTCAGCAAGAGTTAATGTCACTGATGTTTCACCACTTGCGCTCACTAATACAGAATAGTTTTTAGCATCCGTTGATTGGAAATTGGACAATGTGCCACCCGCCACACTAATGTCATCCACAGTAAAATCAGTGACGTCTTCTTCAAATACAACATTAACTGTAAACGCAGCAGTTTGATTTGTTGATGCGCTTAATGTTGCAGTAGGTTGATGAGTATCCACACTAAATACGCCAGAAGGGCCAGCTGCAGGCGCTAAGTTAATGCTATTGCGGGCAGTATTGGCTGCAATACTTATCCCTAATGAACCGTTTCCAGTAAAATTAGTTAACCTCACAGTTGCAGGTGTAGAATCACCATTCTCGACAGAAACATCGGCATTAGCATCTCCAGTCATATTTAACGAGATCGCTGCGGTAGTAAGGTTTACCGTTTCAGCATCAAGATAACTCACAGTGTAAGTAACTGGCGTTGAGCTTGTTAGCAACGTCGAGGGAGAACCAATACTCAAACTTGGCGTGGGTGTTAACGGTGTAGTTTGATACTCAAAGCTGAGAGGATACGCGGCCGTATTTGTCACATTAGCATCTAGAACATCTTGCGCCACGCCCGCGGCAATATTGAGGGTGACATTGCCATCGGTCACAGGTGTCACGTCAACGGTATAACTTTTCGGCGAAATCGTCTGAAAATTACTTAAAGTTGCATTCGTAACCGTAATATCGCCTTCAACAAAGCTTTGTACATCATCTGAAAAATCAATTGTCATCAAAATCGTTGTTTCTGAGGTTGGACTTGTGATGTCCACACCTGTCACTACCGACAGCGTATTAACTAAAAACGAGGCATACATGGGTTCAAAGGTGGTATTCGTTGCATCGACTAACGCCGTCACGGATGAACTAACACTCGAATAACCATTCGCCACAAAATTAGCAGGCAGGTTGAGCACCACATCAAAGGTACAACTTGTTGTGGGAGCAAGAGAACCACCTGTAAATGTCAAATTTTTTCCAGAAATGGTCGCAGATGAACCGACACCACAGACGTCAGTCTGAGTTGTCGATACCACAGTCACTGTGGAATCAATATTTGCGAAACTTTCGGTAAACGCAATCGACGAGACAGTAGCAACAGGATCGGCATTATTAAGCACATAAGTTAACGTCAATGGAGTGGCAGCACTGCCGACACGCAATGAGCTTGGCGAGAACGACTTAGATGCGGAAAATTGTGTCACTTGTAACGTTGAGGATGCTGCAGATGAGGTTAAATTTACGCCATTAAGTGACGCGGTTAGAGCCGAACTCGAAAATGCATAATGTTGTGAACTCGCACCACTCGGCACCTGTACCAATACAGAAAACTGACACGTTTCGCCAATTGCCACATTCGCATTTGCTAATGCTATCGCTCCAGTCCCGTCACCTGAAACGGCAGAACTTTCACCACAGGGGGCATCAGGTACACTCAGTACCGTTATACCACTTAACACAGTGTCTAAATCCATGCTGAAGCCAACAGCGGTTGCATCATAAAGTGAACCAAAACTGTTTTGTATTTCAAAATCAATCGTCGTATTTTCCCCTGGCGACACTACGGCGGGGTTAAACACAAATGACAATTTTGGCGCAGTGATAATACTAAAGGATTGACTTGCAGAAGGAGCAACTGACTGAACAACCTGACTATTTATAGTGGCAGTAATTGCCCCGACTGACATTAAAAAAGTACCAGCATTAAAACTCGCTGGCACAGTATAATCTACACTAAATGAACAAGTCCCCCCCGCTGATAAGCTGATGCCAGAAATCGCCATCGATGGACCATCAGCAAAAGCCGCATTGTAGGTTGCAGTAGAGCCTGCACCACAAAAATCATTTGCGGGTAACGTCGCAGTGAAACCAAACAAATTCGACAATATATGAGTAAAAGAAACAGACGACGCAGCATTCGTACCGTCGACATTAGTTAAGCTATATTCGACCGAAATCACATCACCAGCGGCAACCTCAGAAACACTAATCCCCCCCTGTTTAGTGTCTATCACCAAAGCGGGAGCACTATTTATACTAAATGTATTAAATACATTGGCGGCATAGCTCGAATTTCCAGCATTAACGGTCGTACCATTTAAATCATAACTGATTGCGGATATTTCATTGGTATAGCTACCTGGAGTGGCATTAGCAGGAACAGTGACCGGAATGCTAAATTGACAGCTTTCACCCGCCGTAACGCTCGCCCCCGTTAAGCTAATCACCCCCGTACCAGTGACGCTTGAACCAACACCACATACATCTGTCAGTGGGGAGGTTAACGCCAACCCACTCAAAACACTCTCTAAGTCATCGGTAAAAGTGACATTGGTGGCATCGTAATTTCTATCGGTATTTCGCAAGGTCACATCTAACATTCCTTGACTACCAGGAACAAGATTTGACGGCGAAAATGATGCGGTAACAAATTTGATCGTCGATTCGAAGCTTGTGCTCACTTTACCAACAGCTACTCCATTCGTCGCATTTGTTATCGCAGCACTGAGTAAATTTTTAACGCCCGCAGAGTTTGAAACCACATCAAATTCAATCAAACAACTGGTAGTAGTGACGAAACTCGCTGATGTCGGAATAGTAAATGAGCTACTACCCGATGCATTGGTATTACTAACGCCACAATCGGCGCTGTAATTAACAGGCGATGCTAAAACGACCCCATCAGAAAAAGTAATCACACCACGTGCGAAAGAATAAAACGTACTAAAGTACACAGGAAAGTTACCCAACTGCAGGGTGACATGATTCACGCTGCCAACAGATAACTCAGCTTCAGATACCGATAAGGAAGCAGTGATAAACGTAGGATCCACAGTAAACTGAAACGGGCCAGCTAAGGTGCCATTACCGAAGTTTGAATTAAATTCTGTGATATTGACATCGTGCACAGTAGCACCGTCGACCACCACCCCCTTCATATCAAACGCAAATGTACACGAACTACCATCGGCTAAGGTATAACCCGAGGCCGTTAGCGCTGAATCGTTAGTAGAATATGAGCCATCACTGCAGCTAGTCACCACATTCAAAGGCGTTGCAAAATCAAGGTGGTCTGTGTCTGCTATCGTCGCCACAAAACCGATATTGGATGCCGTTTCACCCGATGAATTAGTCAAGGTCAAGGTCAAGGTATTGATATTACCATCGCCCACTGTCGGATAGGTAAACGCCCCTGAAACCGTCAAACTACTCGGATCGGCTGCATAGACACAGCAACTGAATAGCCCTGTCAGCAAAAAACTACCTATACGATTAAACATTCCATTGACTCTCAAGAGGTCGGGTATGAATTTCATGGCGAAACCTTGTAGTGAATAATTCCATTTAGTAGCGATGCGAACGGTCGCCCAACCACCAGATACATACTTTTAACAAATAATGATAACAGCAATTTATCAATTAGCATGTTGAAATTTACACAAGCACAACAACCTCGACTCATCCCTGAATAATTACAGACTCAACAAAAACAAAACAACCAACTGAATATAAACAATTAAAATAAACTAAAATCATAAACAGGCTACTTTTTGCACTCTATCAACAAAGGTCTAACCAGTAAACCTAGCAAAGCAATTGTTTGCGATTTGTTGAATAATGGTTAAAATTAGCTCAAGTGAAACAATGAAGGCGAAATAATGAAATCTATTGGCAAGCGGGCCAAAATATACTTATTGGCGGTTGGTATTGGGTTTGGCCTAATGCAATCGGTTTACGCTGAAAATATCGTCGCCAGCGGTTCAACACTCGATATTGATAACGGAAATACCTTTAATGTAGCCACGATCACTATTTTTGGCCCCAACAACTTTAATAAGCAATTTCACCTTTACGCAGGTGAGACTCGGTTACAAATAGATGAATTAGGTATCACAGAATCTGGCAATTACAGTTATCACATTCAATATACCCAACAGGGTAAAATTGAGTACATCAGTGATGCAAGCACTGGCCGTCAAAGCGCACCACGCAACACGGGCAAAATTCAGTCTTCATCAGGTTATTTCAATGTACTTGACGGTGAGTTCATAATAGAAGAAATAGCTGAAGCAAACCCTGAAATGAAAACTGAGCGCATTCAATCCGCTGATGTTTCAGAACTAAACTCAAATGTATCTAACGTGGCTGAAAGTTCAGCCGAACGCCATCAAGGGCAATAACATGAACATGCAACTAAAATATCTCCTCGCAGTGATCCCATTGGCTTTGTCTACTACTGCAAATGCCGATGTTGTCCATGCTGATGACGTCATTATCCAAAATAGTGCATGTATAGGGTTTGACTGTGTCAACAATGAAAGCTTTGGTTTCGATACCCTAAGACTCAAAGAAAACAATCTTAGGATAAAGTTCGATGACACCAGTAGTACAGGGAGTTTTCCTAGCAATGACTGGCAGTTAACCGCCAATGACAGTAACAGTGGTGGTGCAAATAAATTCTCAATCGAGGATATCACCGGAGGCAGAGTGCCTTTTACCGTACTCGCAGGCGCCCCCACTAATGCAATGTATATTAATAGCAATGGCAATGTGGGCCTAGGGACGAATAGCCCAGTATTGGATTTACACTTAATCAATGGTAACACGCCCGCGATCCGCTTGGAGCAAGATGGCAGTTCGGGTTTTTCCGCCCAAACATGGGACATAGGCAGCAACGAGGCTAACTTTTTTATCCGTGATGTCACTGGCGGTTCTAAATTGCCCTTTAAAATTGTCCCTGGCGCACCGAACAATTCACTCTATATCAACGCCAGCGGCAATGTGGGCATAGGTACGGCATCGCCCAGCGGTAAGTTAGTGGTTGCTAGCGGTGACGTAGGTTTTGGTACAACCTCGCCATCAGCTAGATTACATGTGATTGATTCAACGAGTGCGAATCTTTCCAGTAGCTCAGTGTTAGTTCAGAACACCAACATAGGCAAAAATGCAGTATTACTCGAGCTATCGAATCCGGGTAATAGCTATTTAAAAATGACCAATACCGAAGCATCGCCAACAGTGGCATATTGGTTAGTTGGTACGAGACAAGACGGGACATTTTCACTCACCAATAATGTTGGCGGACAAGTGTTCATCGTCGACTCCGCTGGCAATCTTACGACTAAAGGAACAGTCACAGCCAATAATGTGTTGTTAACCTCTGACATGAACAAGAAAGAAAACTTCCAATCCATCAATGGTATCGAAATCCTTAGTGCTATTTCAAAATTGGCGATTTCCAAATGGAATTACAAATCGCAAAACGCTAGCGAGCAACATATCGGCCCCATGGCACAGGATTTTTACCAGCTATTTGGCCTCGGCGGCAATGATGATAAACACATATCAGCCATTGACTCTGCGGGGGTGTCACTTGCGGCGATTCAAGCACTTTACGACTTGAACTTGAAGAAAGACCAACAAATAGAAGCGCTATCCAAGCGCATTGCAGACTTAGAAAATAAAACCAAGTAACGAAAAACTCCGATTAGAAGAAAGTATGACAAATGACTCAAACCTATGTTCATTAGGGTTTGAGTCATTTTTTATGCACTGAAAATAGTGTATCTACTACTCACTTGATATTTCAGCTTAGCAATTAAAAATACCATTATTACAAGTGGATCAAACCTTCGTTAAGCTGCCCTTGCAATGATTCAATCTGCAGCAAATATCGTTGTGCGACATGGGGATAATCTCGAACCACTTTTGCAAGTGTCTTTTTATCAAAAATATCATCCAACTCGGATGTCCAATTAGCCATCACTCTTTGTAACGACTCGGCGGCATTGTCCTGAATTTTTTCACTATCCAGGGTCGTTAGCACGTCAGCCTTGCGCCGCATTCGAATTAGCTCCGTTGTATGACCTTTTAACACTTCTCTAAACATGTAGCGTTCGACGCCATGCTTACACTTAAGATGACTCGGTAGGCTATAGGCAAACTCCACTAACTCTTTGTCCAGTAAAGGATAGCGGAACTCACAACTATGATGCCGAGCGGCGATTTCAGTGAGAGCCATACGCCGTTGAACACCGACGTTTATCAGCTCGCGATGATCGCGGGCTTGAACTGAGGTTCTATCCATAATGGCGTAATAAGGCTTGATTATTTCTGCTAAGCGCCCTGTGATCTTATCGGTCAATATTGCATGGTCAAACAAATCAGCGGACGGCTTCGAAAGTCCATTGCGAAATTGAAATAGCTTTTTATACACCTTAGGAAATTGATGTTGGATGAACAATCGCAGCAGGGCTTTTATCGGGTTTCTACCACGTCCACGTTGCTGACGCAACATCAACTGCCGATACAACCGAATATACTGACGATCCAAAAATAGCTCATGAATATATTCATCGCCATAGCCACTGACACAGTGATCCCCTCCCCAACCTGAGAGCACTGTCCTGCATCCCTGAGATTGTGCCAGGGCAACGCGAGGCGCATACCAAGTGGATATTGCGGACGGGCCACCAAATGTGGTGGCATATGCCCCCGCTTTCAAAACCTCAGGAGTCTCAGCCCCCCAAAGCGGCTGAACATTTGGCCACAGATCAATCGCATCAAATAACTCTTGATACACATTCGACCATACATGCGCATTGTCATCATTCAATGCTGTACCATTAAATGACATAGTATATAAAGGCTTACCATCCAATAGACGACTGGCATAACCCACCACTCCATTTGAATCTAAGCCCTCGCTCAATTCGGCGGCTATCGGGTATTGCGACACTAAGCGCCGCGCTACGGCTTGTTCAAATAACTCCGCCAGCTTAGCAATATATTCATCATCATTTAGTTTAGGCAGCACTTGCGGCGTTAATGACCAATAGGCTTCACAACTATGCTCCTGCTGATTGATCACCAGTTGATGCGCCGCTGGTAGTGTGTGAATCTCATAAAATGGAGAAAGAAATTCATTACCTGTTGTCGGCTTAAATACGTCTGCTAACCAATCATTCGATAATTGACGTGAAACCGCTAAACTACTAACCAATAATGACTTATGTTCATTTGATACTATGACTCGCCCTGACTGGATAGCATAAAACAGTGACTTAACACCGAAATGATCTCGGGCACAATACAGTTGCTGTTTTAGGTTATCCCACAGGATAAAAACAAAATCGCCGAGTAAATGAGAGGCAGTGTTTTCTTGCCAGCGCTGATAGGCCTTGATAATCAACTCACCATCACACAGTCTATCAATATCTTTGAGATGAAGCTCTAGAGCCAACTCATCGCGGTTATCAAGATGGGCATTGGCGACAATAGAAAATTGTCCACACTCACTCACTAAAATAGCATCGAGCTCAGAATTAGGCCTATTATACAGGCATGCTTTTGCTAACCGCACATCCGGCGTATGACTAATCTGCTGGCAATGAACGGCATCGGGTTGCCAGTAACCACTGCACGCTAGCATCTCTTGCATAACGGTTCCGGGCAGAGATGTCTGCCAACCGATAGCACAATGAATCGTACTCACGCATTTTCCTTTAAGTGGCGGCTACATTTTCTTGGGATAACACATTTCATTGGGATAACACAGTGGCGTGATTTGCATCTTGTCATCAAGATATCCCAACCTTTGCATCACGGTTGCATGGTCGAAGATCAACCTATCGATTTGAGACTGAGATAAGGTATCTTGCCAATCCCCTACTATCCCCTTCCTAAAAAACGCTTTTGATTTCACAGGCCGCTCTTTGAAACCATGCTTATCTTCTTGCTTTTTAAGCTTATCAAAATGACACATGGCAATAGCCTTGTTGACCGAGGTTTCATCTGCGGGTAAATACAAAAATTGGCAAATCTGCGTAAAGCTAACAAGTGAATTGCTCAGCATATCCTCATAACGCACTAACAAGATTGGCAAGTCACTGTCGACCCAAGAGGTAACATGGTCACTCCAAGTTCCCATTCGTTGCCGCACCTGTAGCCGATATTTTTTATCATTTGCCAGCAAAGCAAAATCAGGGGTGCCCATCATCTCTATGCTCCTATCAAGCGAAACGCCCATATGATTCGCAAATGATATAGCCACGTCAAAGGGGTTACGAACCACATAAAGCGCGCCAGCACAGGCATCGGGCGGACACAAGCGCTGACCCGACACGCAGAGATGATTGGCATCATGAATTTTATGGTAAGCAGGTGCAGTTAATTGGCTATGGATAAAGTGATAAGCATCGCTGCGGTATGACTCAATGTCTTCCGTTGAATGTAAATCAAGCTCCACCCCCAAACCATTCTCTAACCAGTGTCGGCTGCTGGCAATCGCGCCCGTTTGCAATTGATTGATATCAATGGTGGTGAAATCGGCCTTAGATTGGTTTTGTATGGCAAAAATAAAACTTCTCAGCCAAGTATTCCCCGATTTGGGGTAAGAGGCGAGCCAGAAAATACCTGTAGGCATCACTAAACCAAGGCCTCAAATGAATCGCTAATAAGGTCACTCAATGCGTGAAGATTGGCTAATGACAGCTTTGCTTTACCGCGACTCAGCCCATACACAGGAGTATTGGCTAAAAAAGCACTGCACTGCTGCATAAACAAGGCATCTTGCCCCATCGCAGTCGCGAATTGTGTCCGATAGCGATTGGCTTTCAGCGGTGCAAATTTACGCATCCCCTTAAATTCACTCAATGCGCCAGCGAAAACATCTTCTTCTAACGTATCACTTTGATCATCATCTTGCTGTTCACTTAAGCAATAGACAGCCACTAATGGGAATGCATCTAGCCTTGCATTAGCCTCGTCATTCCCCATTATTGGAACTTGTGACACATACTGCAACTTTGCCATTGTTGCAGCCAATGGTTCAGTTTCAGATAGCTGTAGCACCTCAGCAACATCGGGCCAGACGTGAAGTGCACGACAACCTTGAAGTACTTTTCCATCGGTGTTAAAAACGCATACGTCATCGGAAACCAATTGCCAACCTTGAGTCAATAAGGTTGCGGCTAGTGCGGATTTGCCACTGCCGGAGTGACCGCAAACAGCAATAGCGATGCTTTTTTTTTGCAGAACAGTACCATGCAAGACCAGCTGACCACGTTGTTGCATCACAACAGCAAGCATATAGCCTTGAATGTAAGTGAGCACCAGCGCCATATCTGCATCGTCGGCAACAGCAACCACAATGGACTGCCCATCACGCACATAAAAGTCAGCTAACCGAGGAATGGATAACAGAAAACTTGACGAATTCAGCCAACAGTAAGCGCCAACTTGATTCAAGAGAGCGACATCGACATCCAGTTTATCAACTTGTTTTATGGAAATATTTGTAGGATGACTCTCTTGGGAGCAAGGTAAATGGGTCAGAGGGAAGTCACTATCTATGGTCAAATTATACAGAGAATAGTACACAGAAATCACATCAACCTTATATAAAAAAGCTGCCATTTAAGCAGCTGTGTTGACTTCTACAAGCTTTCTATCGACCAACTGTTGCAGAAAGGACTCAACATCGCGACGACAGTCATTTTCTTGAACGTCAAATTTTAACATCAACTGAATCACAAGCTCATCAACACCGACAGGAGAAGCTAATAACCCCCAGATATGGGTTGCTGTCGCATCGAGTCCCACATATTGACCTTGTGACATGTCCATCATCACTAACTCATCGCCCATAGGCGCAACACTCAGAGATTTTTGTTGGCTATAAAGCAACATACACTAATCCTATGAAGGCCCTAAACTACTACTAGCTTCAGAAGGAAAGTTTGCTTTATTACCTTCAGTAGTACCAATATCAATCACCTCAATTTCAGGCTTCGACCAAGCTGCTTTTACCGTTATTTCTACTGCTAGGTCATTTTTGTTCATTTTATCTTGTTGCATCTGGATGACTCCCTATTTAACTATGCGTTAATAATTTAAATGCCAGCTTTCGACGCTCTCAATCAATAGCAAAGCGCTATCGTCAAATGCATTGTAATTCCAAAAGATCACAAATCCGAGTGGGCTAATCTTCACAAAGTATAGCGAGGTTTGCAAGTCAAAACGTGAATTAATGGTTAATTACCTGTAAAATTCAAGGGCTAAACCTTGACCAACTGACGAGCAATTCATCTTTTGATGCAAACAAGCACAGCTAAAATGCTACTGATAGCGAGATAGACTTATCCGCAAAAGCCTCTGCTTGTTCGCTATGGCTCACAAGCACTATCGTCATTACGTGCCGTTGTTGTTGCAATTTTAAAAAAATCTGTTTTTCTGTTTCACTATCGAGGGCATTAGTCGCTTCATCGAGGATCAGTAACGGCCGCTTACGGATTAACGCTCTGGCTAATACCAAGCGCTGACGCTGGCCCCCAGATAACTGCACGCCTCGCTCGCCAACGGCAGTGTCGAGCTTTAACGGTAAATCCGCCACAAAATCGGCACAACACAGCTGCAATGTTTGCCATATCTCATCGTCAGAATAACCTTCACCCCACAAAATATTTTCTCGAATACTACCCTCGAACAAAAATGGCTCTTGCGACAGATAACTTATTTGCCGGCGCCATGAATGATGCGCGCTAACACTAAGAGGCACACCATCCAGCATCACTGCCCCCTCACTTGGCGTTAACAAGGTTGCCAGTATATCTATGACCGTTGTTTTACCTTGACCAGATAGGCCTTTCAGTAAGGTTATCTTGTTAAGAGGAAATTCAATTGTCCTGTTTTTCAACAAAGGTTCACGCCCTTGGTATGCAAAACTGACGTTATCGAGTGCCAAGCTAGCTTGTGGAAAAGTAATCTGACTCGCTTGATCGGCTTCGTAACCTTGTCGATTACTGGCGATGGCATGCTCAATATCACTAAAAGCAGGTAACATATGCAATAAACGTTGTGCGTTGCCTTGCAAGTCAGACAGCATCGGCATCATACGACTAAACATGACGATTAACACGCCCAGCTCAGCTACCCCAAGTTGCCAAACCTCAAACCCTAGATACACCAGCAGACATAAAAGTGATGCACTCACCCCTTGAAAAGCTAACTGCTGTAAGGCGGTTTTATGCTGATAGACTTGCTGATTTTCCCGTAACTCTTGCTGGCTGGTCACAAAGGCAGCGAGCTGTTGTGGCTCATACGCACAGGCTTTAACGGTTTTCATCCCGTTTAAAAAAAACATCACACGCTGGTATAACTGTTTATTGCTGTTAGTCAGTCCCATACCAAATGCCGCCGCCTGCTTAAAAATACGACGAAACATGAGCAATACCATTGCCCCGACCACACAGGCAATAAGTAGCGCCAAGGGTGCAACCAAGATAGATACGGCGGCATAAACCACAAGTAAAATCACTGTCGTCAGCATTTTTAAAATATAAAAGGTGGCCATACCAACACGGTTCACGCCATTGGTCAGCTGCTCAAGCTCTTGATGTTGCTGAGAATTGATTCTTTGCGACCAAGTTGAATACAACATAGATTCAAATAATGTTTTTCTCAGTTCATCTGTGGTGTGGAGCCGTATCCGCGTCATGGCCATTTCACGCCAATAGACCAACGCTGAGCGCGTTAACAACAAGATTAAAAAGAATGGCAACATCACCTTGAGGGAAATGAGTTCCCGATCAACACCCGGCAAACTTGCAAGCCAAGGGGGAAGGGTCTGGCTCGGATCGGACATCAAGTTGACCACGGGGACCAACATCAAAATACCTATACCTTCGGTAAAACTACCCAATAGTAATAAACCAAAAGCCAACAGCAACAACTTAGGAACTGTTTGCCATAGGCTAGCTAAATAACCTTTAACTGACGATAAAGTCGCTGACATTAACATTCGCCACCCTTTCGGCCCTGCTCAGCATACTGAAGCAAACATGTTGTTTTTTCTATTAGATCCATATTCAGTTATCATATCCTGCGTTATTAACACTAGATTCTATCCATTGGAGAGCAAAGTGCCCCAAGAGCTTGTTTATCGCATATACGGCATAAATGTCGCAACATCACTCCCCTTGCCAGCACGACAAAGTCCTCTTCAGGCAGAAGTCTCCATCCTGCGTGGTGCCGCCCCAGATATACTGTCGGCAGCATTTTCTCCCAATCAAAAGCTACAGTTTGATGGCCATAGAGTGCTATTAAATCAACCTCTGTTCGGTAAATTACTTATCGAAAAACAAGGCAATATCCTCTTCGATTTTCATCCGTCACTGAGTCAGGCACATACCATTACCGCCATACAAGGCTCAGGGCTTGGGACTCTATTACATCTGCGCGGACAAATTCCCCTTCACGGTATGGCCATTGCAACCGATAAAGGCGCCATTGTCGTATTAGCCGATAGCGGCTCGGGCAAAAGTACCTTGGCAACCGCCATGTTGCTCGCAAACCTGTCGGTGTTTACCGACGACATTGTGGCCTTGCAAGCAGACAAGGATGGCGTTTTACAGATCCAACCGGCTCATCGGCGCTTAAAACTATCACAACCACAACTTCATACACTCGGCATTGACACTTCAACGCTATCGAATACCGCGCCCGGTATCGGAAAATTTGGCTGGGATATACCAGAGGATCAATTTGCCCACACCCCCATGCCAATCATCAAATGTCTATTTTTAGACCCTGCAAGAACCAATAGCGCACACGCTCACATTGCAGCTATCGGAAAACTTGAAGCCTTTCAACGCTTGCGTCAAAGTGTTTATCGCCCTCGACTCATAGGCGTATTTGGCCATGAACAATCATTCTTTGCGTTAAACCAACGGCTTCAACATCAATGCCAAAGCTACACAATGCAATTGCCTGAACTCGGGCATTTTTCATCCTTAACAGATTATGGAAAGGCCATCGCCAACCAGTTGCTATCGTTATAATGCTCAGCTAACGACCTAGGATATCGATTTCAAAAACACGGGACTAGACTGACACAACAAGGGCAATAGAGGGGCTTCACGCACGATTTGTAATGTATTGATCCCCCAGTTGAGGTTTCCCTCTAATAACACAACGCCGTTAGGCGTGATCACGGCATCCCAACCCACAGTATGCACATCCGCACACAATCGATGAGCCAACTCAATCTCGGCTAAAACGTCAGTCCAATGGGGCAGACTCACCTTAGCTTCATGACACTCCCAACCCAACACCGCACAATGCTCTGCATCCAACACGGCGGTTCCGTTAACCAAATCAACGGCAAACACCTTAAAACGCCTATGGGTATCGTCATTAAGTTCCAGGTTAGCAGCGACAAGGGTAAATTCCCCCTCGTCCATAGCACTCACGATTCTTAAGGTGATGGTTTTATCACTCAGTTGCCATTTCGCCATTCTAGGGTGATGTTCAAGTAAGGGCTGAACCAGATACTCACCCGTGGGTAAGCTGGATTTCAGCGATTCGAGCCCTTGTGCACCTTCATAGATAGCTTCAGCATATTCAAATCGCCACTGCTCAGGTTTTGATATTGTTACGCAGCCCTGACTGCGCGAGGCACCCTCTGGCTTAATAAATATCTTAGGAGCCATAACTAGCCAATCATCGATTGGCCAATCCACTTGCAGGTTAACACTCGCAATGGTGGCAACGGGATGACCTCCCGCCGCAGCTAACCGCTCGGCAAAAATACCTTTACAGCTTAAGTACGACCGAGAAGCTTGGCTAATGGGATGCGTTTGAAAGGCATGATGAAAATGGGGCAATTGAAAATCAAACACATACCGCCACCAATGCGTTGGTGCCACCCGATAGAGCGCAAAGTGGTAATAGTCGAATCCCGAAATGCCCTGACCTAAACCCGCCGCCAGCAATCCCGTCACCTGCGGCCAAATGGGCACACCAGCATCAACCGCTTGTTGCCTGAATCGACGCATTGCGCGGTACATCACCACCCAATGCCAACATAAAAACCAGGTCAACAATGACCAAGCAAATACACAGATTAACCAGGGCCGATGCTTAAGACTTTGCAGCATCACCTGACGATGCACCGCAATATAACCCTCACAAGGTAATAAATAACGCCAGCTATAGCGAAAAAGCGGACGTCTTCTCAGCAAGATGGACTCGATGCGGATGAGTAATTTATTCAGCACTTAACCCTTGGCCTCTATACGGGCATGACACTCAGAGCCGTAGCAACCGACCACTGTGTGGTGTTTAAACCCATTGCCACCGCTAACGAAAATGGCACTACAACAAACCCAAGCGTGCGCTTTAAGGCTGGAATCGTCTCGGCGTAAACCAAAGTACAAACGATACGGCAAACCATGCCATCTGAGAAACAGCCGGGCAACGATAGCCTGCGCAAAGCAGTTAGCCTTCCATGGACAATAACGAGCCGTATTCACTACTAAACGTGAAATCTGGCGCGCCCGGATCATTTCTGCACTCGTGAGCCTATCCCTCTGATGATGCAGCGAGTCAGCTTTATTATCACAAGCTATAGGCACGCCCAAATGCGGGGCAATTCGAGCGAACGGAAACAGCAACACTGCTAATCTAGCGAGCCCAAGTAGCAACCAAGTGGGTAAAAATCCGATTTGATAAAAGCGTTCTCTTGCCCCAAAAGCCTTGATCTTTTGAATCACTGTTTTCATCTGTTGCAACTAGGCCCCTAATAATTTTTTCTTGGTATATCGAGAGAGTTTTCTGAAGGGAAGTAACAGGCTAAGCAGGCGGCCATCACCCCAGGCGTAGCGATTGATAAATGCGACATCGGCATCGTTTGGGCAGAACAACAATAG
Source organism: Shewanella sp. SP1S1-7 (assembly GCF_031932105.1). NCBI lineage: Bacteria > Pseudomonadati > Pseudomonadota > Gammaproteobacteria > Alteromonadales > Shewanellaceae > Shewanella > Shewanella sp. SP1S1-7. The sequence goes on along the minus strand of NZ_JAUOEU010000023.1, from coordinate 58,763 downwards.
ATTAATTGCTTTCAGCCTATGCTCGAATTGGCCATTCATTAACATAGGTAATATCAGCTTCTTTAACGAAATTAGTGAACTGTATTCATCCAACCAAATGCCCATCACCCAATTGCTATAACTTTGTAATCCGATAAAGCGTTTCGGTTCAACAGTAATACCGAGGCATTGTGCCATTAAATATTCGCAGGCAATAACTTGGCGAACGACACCAAACTTCTTTGCCTCTCGCCATTTTTGCTCATGCCAATGTGGCATCTGTTGATTAAGCTTCTCGTAATAACAGCCTAAATCAATCAACCACTTAACTCGATGGCAATTGGACTTCATCGCATGAACACAGAGATAAAGATACTCAAGCACATTGAGCTGCTGTCCACCCGCCAACAAAGCCTCAGTCACGGCCTTAGAAAAGGCAGTATCTTCATTATTAACGCGGGTATGCAGCTCAATCACAGGCAAACCTGACGCTTGATAACTTTTGTCCTTAAAGAAGGATCCACGAATCACTTGACCAGGCGCAGTATCTGTAAATGCATCATTTAATGGCGTATAACCAAAGTCAATTAAGATACGCTCAGCCGCTATCGTATCTGAAGCAGAAACCAATAAATCAATATCCCTCGAATAACGGCCATTTAAATCGCCATACAGTCGTAAACTGAGATCAATTCCTTTAAAAAATTGGTACTTAACGCCAATTTCATCCAACGCTTTAGCGAGCTCGGTTTGTACTTTGAATTGTAAAAGTGTCTGCTGCTGCCGGCGAGCACTAGCTTCTTGCAACCATTGTCTAAAATCTGTGGAAAAAAATTGCGAGTCAAGTTTTGAGATTGCCGCAGCAACCAAATTCCACACTCGATGGCGGTTGACCAACCACTTTATCTGAGCTTCATTAATGCCTACAGCCAGCTTAGCTGCCAGCGTTTCAGCGGGTGTTTGGGGATAGCACAGCAATAAAAAGGTTTGCAATAACTGTTCATCTGACAATTTCATCATAATCTTCATTCAGGGCATCCTGTTAACATAGGATACACAATTGATGCCAGTAATCACATCCTAAAATGCTGCGTAAACATAGGATTGGATAGTTCATCTTTGAAGAATGACAGTCCATTGTATTAGGGATTTTAATAACACCTCAAAAACTGGATTCCCGCATCGATAACGGCTCCCGCACTCTTTCTAATTAAAGAATTCTATCTCCTGCATCTGACTACCATAGAAGGTGGTTACAGGCTTGCCGGGGGCAACGACCCAAGCAGTAACACTTTCACTGCCGTCGGCATTTTTCTTTAAATTTAATACCGGGTTATCTTTATTATTCTTAGCACCATAACAATTTATCTCATTAATCTAAGTGATTAAACATAGAAATTACCACGCTGAGCCTCTACACTTTAGCCTTGTTAACCTAGTTAACCCGATTAACAAGGTGGTGCAACATTTTTCTGCCGCTTTCCAGCCAAAATAAAAATATGCTCGGTAAATGATATGCGGTGCGTTGATATAGCTTAAACGCAAAAATTACCTACAGGAACATTATGAAACATTGGGTCAGATTTTATTTCCCGTTTAGTTTTGCACAAGATGCCGATATAAACGCCCAAGCCGCGGTGCTAAAAACCATTCAATCGTTATCACTAACCGATGTAGCCAATGCCCTTGAATTGCCAGTAATCCACACTGAAAAATTCAACCAATGTGATACCAGCATCCCCATTTGGCAACCAGCACAGTACAAAACTGACCCACGTTTTGATGATCATCTGCATAAAATTTTTAATGGCCGTAGCACAGCAACACAGCAAGACAACAAGGCATTCCCCCTATGTTTAGCCCTAAGCACCGAAGGGGTAAACTGGCTAAATGGCGGCAAACCTGGCCAGCAAGGTGCTGGCATTAATGTCAGGTTACCTAACTCTTCAGTGCAGCGTTTGAGCGAGCAGCAAATCATCGCACCGGTTGATAAAGTTCACACCTGGCCGTTGCAACTCAGTGAAATATGGTGCGTCATATTTAATACTGGCATTGGCGTATGTATTGTTGAAGTGGCGTATCAAAGCCCCGGTAAAAAGCCACACTATGCCATTCAATCGCCACTAGAAATACAAGAACTGAATTACCATTTAGCGCGAAATAAACAAAACAAACAGACCCTACCACTATGTTGGGCTGCAAACACCGACAAAGAAACGACACCGGTATTAGGGTTAGCAGGGATAGTTAACCACCTATTGCTACCATTAAAAAATACCAATGATACTCAGTCACTTAAATCTTTACACTGGGAGAGCACCTACACTTATACTGTGGCAGAGGTAGACGACAGCACAGACGATGAAAACTTCCGGCAACAAGCATTTCGATTAGCACGCAAATACACAGATGCTTATATTCCCTCTAGCGGCCAATTTACCAACAGCGAGTACCGTTTTTTTGACAACATAGTGCACCATTTTGCGCTTGAAGGTTGCTGTACACTCATTCGGCTAAGTCCAAACAGCCCCGAAGCTATTACCCAATTTGCACAAACGGCGTGTCGTATGGCCTATGAACCCATTGTCACCTTGGTTTACAGTGAAATGGTGTTTTTACGTGCAATGACACAAGGTAGTAATATTGATATTGACCTAAGAAACCCCAACGAACAGGAGTTAGAGCAGCTAAGACACTACCGCACCCGTCTTTACAATTATCGGCTTAACAGTCGTTTTGCTTACGTGAGTGGGCTTACATTACATAACGATTTTTTTCAGCACCTGCGCAACACATTTAACATTGATTCCCTATTAAAAGAACTCAGTACCGACGTAGAGGAAATAGAAGCCTTTATCAGTATGCATCTAGAAGAAAAGAACCAACGCTCACTTAACAAGGTTAAGCTATTAGGTTCATTATTTGCAGCCCTGGTCCTACTAACCGATTTAACAGGGCTGAACCTGCATACATTGTTTTTTTCCTCCCCGCCAGTGCCACCAATAATGCGCGGATTATTTTGGGGGGCACTGGGTGCCATTATCTTTGGCTTTGTTACCACGTTAAAACCCAAAAAATAAGTTGGAATAACCACATGGAGCACAAACTGGCAGCAACGCCGCTGATCAAGCTTTATCAACCCGATATAGTGCAATACGAAACCGCGCATTTAGCCCTGCACAAGGATTTAACCCATCTACAAGCGGTATACGATGCAGGCGCTACTGAAGCCGTTATTTTTTATGCTGGCCGTATTTTGGAAGCACTGTCAGCTGAAGGTGTCAGCCTGTTTGGTGAGCAATCAAAATCCAACGTATTTGCGAACCTAGAATACTTAAACGATTTTCATATTTTTGACTTTGCCACATTACACTGGGCACATGCACTGCGTCGGCAAGCGAACCAGGTACGGCATTTACTGGGGAATGTTGAACCGCAAGATCAAGATATTGCCCTGGCGCTACTCGACACTTGGCTTGGTTGGTATTTTTCTAAATTTCCACTTGGTCTGTGCCTAAACCAATACCGCACACACAAACAGCAGGGCAATGCATTACATCAGTTAGTTGATAACATTAGCCTGCAAATGGCCAGTACAGAGGTTAACGAGCAAGCTCTGTTAGTACACCCTTTGGTACAAAAATCGCCCATTTTCAGTTCTATTTTAATTGAAAGCTTAATTAATAAAGACCAACTAGACCTTGCCGGTAATGCCCTACAACACACCCTGCAACATTACCCAGAAGATTTACGTCTACGCCAACTTAACGGCTTATATTGCAGCCGAAAAGGCATGCTAGATGAAGCTACAGAACAATTAAGCGGCCTTTACAAAACGCTATCAACCGACGATGAAACCATAGGTATTTTTGCAGGCGTACTTAAAAAAACTTGGCAGCATGACCAAACCAACACCAACGCACTACAACGTGCCTGCCGCTTGTATGACAAGGGCTGGCAGCAGTCAAAACAGCGCAATACCTATTTAGGCATTAACGCCGCGGCAATAAACTTATGGCTTGGCAACTCAGATAAAGCACGCGAGATCGCGCTGGGCATAGTGCAACAATTTCAGCATAAAAAACTGATGATTGAGCAGAAACAACGCATGCAGCAATTTAGCTTCAACTTTTGGGAATTAGCCACCATTGGCGAAGCACTTTATATCACTGGCCAGCAAACCGAGGCGCTGGTGCATTACCAGGCGCTGTTTGCCCCTGGGCTACATCCACTAGGGAAAATCCGTGTTGCCGCTAAGCAACTTACCGTTCATTTTGAGCATGTCAGCCCAAATCCTGCAATTCTAAAGTTAGTGCAAACATTGCTAACTTAATTGCCATAGAGAACACACTGATGACGCAATATAAATACAAAGCCTTTATCAGTTATAGCCACAGGGACAAGCTCTGGGGAGACTGGCTGCACAAGTCGCTAGAAAAATATTCCATTCCTAAAGCCTTAAGGGGTAAACCTAACCGCGATGGCAAAGTGCCGGATAAACTTTTCCCCATTTTTCGAGACAGGGAAGAGCTCCCGACGGCCACAGATTTAGGTGCAGTGATTTCTAATGCGATAGAAAGCTCAGCCTATCTAATCGTGATTTGCTCACCAAATTCGGCCAAGTCATTGTGGGTGGAACAGGAGATCCTAGCCTTTAAACGTTTGGGACGGTCAAATCGAATTTTGGCTATTGTGGTAGATGGCGAACCCAATGCATCTGTCATTACGGGAAAAGAAGATCAAGAATGCTTCCCCAATGCATTGCGTTATGAAATAGGTGAAGATGGCGAATTAACAGAGACTCCAACCGAGCCCTTGGCTGCAGACGCTAGAGCAGGTAAAGACGGTAAATCAAATGCTTTGTTAAAATTAGCCGCTGGGCTGTTGGGCGTAAATTTTAACGATTTAAAACAACGGGAAAAAATACGGCGACGTAACCAGTTAATTGGCTACGCGGTTGCCGCGACGTTGTTGTTCGGATCCGCTTTAGGGTATTGGCAATACGCACAAAATATTGAACAAAACCGGCTATTGGAGCAAAGTGCAAAGCTGACAACAGAAGCCCAAGCCGCTATAAAGGCTGGTGATACCCAAATTGCCATTCAAAAAGCCCTGCAAGCTTTACCTGCTAACCTCACAAACCTTGATCGTCCCTACTACGCCAAAGCGGAAGCCGTACTATCTAAGGCACTTTACCAACATAAAGAACAACAAGCCGTACTGGCCCATGATGGCGGCACGCAAATACTGGCGTACGATGCAAAACATGACCAACTATTTACCACAGGACAAGACGGTAAAATTAAACAATGGCAAGCATCAACACTTACCTTTAAAAAAGAGTTGATCAACCACGACACGACCTTTAATCGCATGCAAATGCACCCCACGCAGCCGTTACTCATCACTCTGGATGCCAATAATAAAGTTGCAGGTTGGGATATCGAATCCGGCCAACGCCGCTTTGAATTTTATGCCTATGTAAGTAAAGAAATTCAGTTCAGTGCGGATGGAAATTACTTGTTTGCTGATAACCAAATCTGGAATTTAGCCGACAATATTAATGTTACGCCCAAAATGCTCACATTTAATTGGTCTGATGTGGAAAAGGTCATCCCGATACAAAACTCAGACAACATCTTAATTCAAGTTAAACACCCTGATAAGCATCAGCTTTATATCAGCGGACTCAATTCCGAAGTCAACGCCAGACAAATTGCACTACCCGAATCAATACCAGTTCGACTGAATAGCTACCAAGCAATTAATTCTGCTTATGCATTTAAGAATGGCAGTATTTTTCTTGTCGATGAAAATACCAATGCAGCCAGCATTGTTAATAGCTCTTACCAAAAACAATTTGAACCTAAAGTATCAAAGGTACTCAGCCTAGACGATACCAAATTGGTCTTTTTTAATGACGATGATGACACCATTTACACTTTTGATAGCGAGACCCAACTGACCACCCAGGCGACAGATCGGCTCGACATTATATTTCTGGGGCAACATGGTGATATCCAATCACTACAAAATTTACAAAGCGTGTTAGTGCAAACTGAAGACAGTGTCAGTCTCATCAATACGGTAACGAGCAAAAAAATACCCATATACCAAGACAAGCAGACAGAACCATTTAGTTATGGCCGCAAGGCACATATACCCGATAGCGTATTAATCCCCCAAGATAACCGTTTACTTATCGCACTGGATAACGGTCAGCTCAAAGCATTCGATTTAACAGACCAACTGGCCTATCAGCCACTGCAGTTCAAAGGGACTCCATACCAATATCGCCCCAGTTCCGATAGCCGTTATAGTGCATTATTAACACGAGAAGGGAATCTATACCTGCTCAACAAGCAGCAAAAATCATTGCTTTTGATACCCCACCCCCGCCCTATTACCAATATGCAATTTGGCCCAAAGCAACAATTGGTTTTTATTGATGCTGAAAGTCTCTATGTGCTAAAGCCCGAGCATTTAACAGACCCCATTGCTTATTCACCTTTTCCTGCACCTGTTCCACTAAGTCACCAACTGATCTCTTCACTCTGCCAAAATGCTGTCGCGGTGCAGAGCAATTATGGCCAGTGGCGCACCTTTGATATAACCAATATGCAATGGCAACAGGAAAATGAGACCGATCCCATTATCGCTTTAATCGCAACCGACGGCGGCAATATCCTTAAACGTCAGCAACAAAAAATGCAACGCTTAAGTCAAGAACTAGTGATGATTGATAGCCAAGATGTCGCACCGTTATCGATGATGACCTCATTACCCGAACAACGGATATTTTCCGATAACGGGAACTTTGCTTTATGGGCAGAACTATCGGGTAACATTTATTATGTGGATTTGAAAACGGGTAACACCCTAGCTAAGTTGACTATTTCAGACAAAGACGTTGGATTGTCACTATCGTCATCGGGGGAGACTGCACTCATTACTACGGCAGCCCGCGTGTTTGTTTTAAAGCCTAACCAACAGGGTGGAGCAATTGAAGCGGAAGAAAACTGGCAATTAATTCATAGTGCCATCTTGCCTGACCAAAGCTTGTTTATGCTGGAGTACAACGACGAGCAAACACGTTGGAAAAGCTTTAGTGCTAACATCAACACAGGCAAAAAACAGCTTTTACATGACTGGGAAATGGGCAAGCACACTAAGATTATCAGCGGCAAAACTAATGTAATTGTGCTCAATGAAAACGAAACCGTATTACTAAATCTCAGTACTGGCCAACAAGCACCAATCGCATTGCCCTTTTATACAAAAGACAGCAAGATTGTTTATTCCAGCCCAAATCTAGACTTCTTTTTAATCGCAGACAACCAACAGTTATCCCTATGGAAATTAGGTAACACATCACCACAATGGACTCTGGATAATTACTATTCAGGCTTACAAGTCGTGGTAGACCGCCAGCAACAATATTTTGCGCTAGGCAACTCAAGTAGAGCGAGTATTTACGCATTAGACAATGCGAAAGAACTGGCTAACCATTTTAATTTTAGTGGCTTAGCATATGGCTTTGATACCCAAAAACAACTCATTGTATGGCATAACAACGGCTTGCTGTGCCACTGGGATTGGCAAAAAAACGGATCCATTTTCAATGCCAAAGAGCTTACCGACAAAAATGCCTGTGTTTACAAACAATTCAACGATGGCTTTATACAGGTAACAGATAACCATGTTTTGCAATTTAGTAAACATATAACCTATTCATTGCTGGGTAACACCGCAATACCGGCAAGTATAGTGTGCGATGCCACAGAGCCATTACTACCTTTACGGCGTAACTCTAAATCCATTATTTGTAAAAACAATGATGGCAATATTCAGGTGTTAAATATCGCCAACGGCAAACTTACGGAACCATTCAAAACCATTAAAATCAAGTACATTACTGCCAGTTTAGATGGCCAAACATTGGCAATAATGGATAAAGACAACCAGATCTGGGTAAAAAACATTAGGTCTACCGAACCAGAGAAAGCACTCTTTGCACAAGAACACTTACGTAGCCTCAGCATCAATGATCAAGGCACTCTCATCACCAGCGTTGACCAAAATTGGACCGCTCACATTAGAGATCTCATAACGGGCGCCGTTGTTAGCGAATATAAGCTTGAAATAGAACAACCCCATCAGGAAGAGTCCTTCTTACTGCTTACGGATGAACAGCAAGACATTCTCATGGTGTTTATAAGTGGTGAAGTTTATCGATTTAACAAAAATGGGCTACAACAGCGCTTTCGAGTAGAAAATGCACTTAATCTTGGGGTAACTAAAATTTCCCAGTTACAACATCAACTTATTCAAGCTGGATGGGATGGTATTAAGCGCTGGAATACCCTAACAGGAGAGCGTTTAGCCGATATACCCACAGACGGAAGTTTTTATGACCCAACGAAACTGTTTATCGATGAAGCATTGGGACAGTTATGGTTTGCTGACAATGGAATTGTTGCGGTTGACTTAATCAGCGGCAAGCGCATTGCAAAAATAGAGGGCGATTTTCAAACTCTTGCTCGTTCACCAGATGGCACTAAGGTCGTTGCTAGAGTGAGTCAATACTTCGACTTTCAATCTAAACTGTTTGACCTCAACAGCAGCGAACCATTGGCAACGCTAGCAAGCAACAGCGAAACCTTTCTGGCTTTTACTGCGCCGAATCATTTACTGTCAGTTTCCGCCAAAGGACATCAATATCTATGGGATCTGACTGAACCTGCCAAACCGGTTGGTAAGTTACTACCTAATTCAGTTGATGGCCTTGATGTTAATAACGACTGGTTAATGCATGACAATTTTAACCAAACTGTGGTGATGTCTGCAGTCAATCATGAAACTGTATACACCTCTGTTTTGGTGAACTCAAATAGCGTATTTGGGACATCTGAGGGCAAGCAACAACATGATGCTAATCAGCAGTTCATTTTTTTAAAAACTGGTGATTTTAGTATTGATACCCTAACGCGAACATCCATAAGCCACAATGCCACTATCACCACAAGCGGCAAAATTGCCGATTTCAAAACAACAATTGATGGCTTGGTTACCCTCTCTGAGCAAGGTATTTTACAAACCTGGCAAAACAGCGGCGCCCTTATTAGTACGCTAAAAGATGATGATGGCGACATGGACAAGGAGGTGGACAACGCCAGCTTAACGGTTGCAGGACCATTCACACTCAGTATTAAGGGACGCACAGTATTGATATGGAATACTGATGCCCTTGGTGTTATTGGTAAAATAACCGCTTCCGATAACATGGGTGAAAAGATTGTTACAGCAGAAATAGATCTGCAAACACAGACCTTATATCTAGTAATGGACAGTGGTTACATTCAAGGCTATCCATTATTGCCATCAGGCCAAGCACTGATTGACCTAGCAACCAAGACCGTACAAAGGTAAATCTATCCCGGTATCGCCAAAGCTTTTCGTTCAAACGTTACGCGCCAGTCTCTTAGCTCGGTGCTTTTAACCTGCCGCACCAGCTCTGATAGGGCTAATAAGCTTGCCAAGTCATGCTCAGAATAGGTCATCCGCTCGGCGATATCGCTTAACTGCGCGGCGGTTAACTCGCTACGGTGAGCTATGCCTTCATAATCACCATGGGCGCGTAAACCATAACTGGATGCGCCAAAAGCTGGCAATAACGCAGTAATAAAAGTCACCCAGGTTGCCACATTGTAGGTTACCGTTCCGGCAAAAACCGCCACACCTAAGTAGCCTAAACAGGCCAATAAAGTACCGTACAAACACACTTCGCCCAAAATATGCAGCCGATGATCCGCTTTATGCGCCCGAGCCGCAGTATGATGGTGATAAACAATCTGAGCATTTAACTGGGTAGTTAACCCAAGGCTAAATTGTTCGGTACACGCTTTATTTAACTGCCCTGCTGGCAGATTTACCGAACGGATCACCGCCGTTAAATACCAGTTAACCCAGGACACATGCTGCGCCTGATAAAACGATGATATCAATCGATGTTGTTTTAAGCTGTTAGCACCAATTAAAGCAAAATACCGTGCGACACGCAGCTGCTCTGCCAATAAACGATAATCTAACCATTTCTGATGCCAGCGATGACTTTTACCAATGTAGGTATTACCCAGCATGCCCAGAATTAGGCTCAGCTCTAATAAGATCCACACTAATTTCAGATCTTTTAATAGCAAGCCCAATAACGCCATTAATACCGCCATAGAGGCAAGCACATAATTAAGTATACTGGCCGCACGATATTGCTGTGCAAGCATTGATGCCATTAAATCGGCTTTAACATAGTGCTGATGAATCACAGCGCTGGCTTGTGTGTCGGGCATTTCAGCCGCAGTGTTCTCGCTAAAGGTTTGCCACTCCCGAAGCGTTAAGTCCTGAACATCTGACTGCAAAAAATCAGTTTTTTGCGGTATCCGGCCAGAAATACACCATTGAAAAAACGGGTATAACCAACCTTTTCGAAACCTCCCCGGACTGGCATTTACAAACTGAGACAGCTCTTTGCTTTCTAATACATTGGTGCTTTCAAGCGGTGGCGTCAGCGTTTTTTCGACATAATCCCCCAGCCAAATCTGCCAAGGCGCTTGCTGAATAATGCCAAGGCTTGGCGAGATACACTGTACCGGAACATCGTCAGACAATCCGACCCACACTACCGGAACCCCTTCTTGCAGCGCCATGTCGATAACGCTTGCCGTACCGCCGGGGCCGCGAGCGGGTTTGCCATCCCACAGTGCAATTAACACATCAATATTACGCGCTAGTACCTTGCCTACCGCCTCGTATCCAGCCAACTGAGCAGTATCGTGGTCAAACGCTAAATCGGTCACGACTTCTGCTCTATCGAGCAAGGCTGTAAAGGCATTTTTTGATGTTTGGCTCTCAAAATCTTGCAGGTAACTTAACGGCGAAAAAGGCAATAATGCGTGCAAAGCCCAACCTACATTTAATGCTTGCTGGGCCACCAAACGGTCGGCACCTTCAGCTAACGCTGAAGTAACCTGCAATTGCGCAGTGTTACCGCTGTAAATTCCTGCATAACGCCACAGAACATTATTGGCGGCACGGGACAATTGCAACAGAATCTCTGCAACGACCTGTTCAAGTGCTGCACGGTTAGTCGCCGCCAACGCAGCATCCCGATGTCCAGTCACTCCAACGCGTAAACACAGAGGTATATCCGTTAAAATAGGTTGATGTACTTTATTCAAAAAAACTCCTAGAGCGCGAAAACATAAAAAGCAAATACCATTATTACCAACACATTCCAGCGGTATTATTTAGCCTCTATTGCTGTGCCGTAACACGGGTAATTTCCGCCTGATACTGTTCAAAATCAAACACTAATGGTAGTAGATCTGAGTAATCCCAGAACAGCCCGGCAGCAGCTTTCGTTTTATCAGCCCGGTAAGGGTTACTCCAACAATGCCAAATAACATAATCAGCATTCATGTCTTTAATCACCTCAACCTGCACCTTAATAAACCAGCACGTTGGCTCACTGCAGGTACATACAAAAGGCACAAGGGTGCCGTTATTATTGGTTAGCGACGCCAAACTCAATCCTGGCTGATACGCACCTGCTATACGTCCGGCAAACGGCACTTCATAGTCGCGCAAAACCGATAAGTACGGCTGATGATCTACCATCAATTCATATAGATTTTCGCTTCCTACCTGCTGATGTAAGCGCAAACCAAAGTGTTGCAGTTTAGTGGACATATCGCTCTATTTCAGGAATTAGCATCAATCTCCCCCCTCCACGCAATACCAGCACCAACGAAGTAGCTCTGTGCTTTACTTTTCATTTAACTTAGCTGCTTTTTAAGCGTTGCCACCAAATTGGCAATATGTGAGCTTAACGGGGGGGTTACCGCGTCAAGCCAGTGGCAGATACTGATAAAATACGCCAAATCCGCTTCGAGTTCGGTCGGCTCTATTTTGAACGGCACAATTAGCTTATTGGCATTGACTGCACGTTCCACCTCGCGCAGCACATGCTGCGACGCGTTAGATGCATCGGAAAACACCAGCACGAACGCTTTACAGGCGCCAATTCCCTTAACAATGGCTGCGGCATACGACTCACCGGGACCAATATCACGCGGCGCCATCCAACAGCAAATGCCTTCGCTTTCCAACCCGTGGCATACCGCCAATGCCTGATTAAAATTCTTTGACGAGTAGCTGATAAACACATCAAGCGTCCCAGTTTGATCTGCCCTTGCTTGCGGTGTGGACGCTGACACTGAAGCCAGAGTTAATGCTTTAAGTGCTGCACGCAGGTCAAATAAACGGGCAATACGAGTTAATGGGTCTGTTTCATCCAGCATTGAAAGCGGTAATGCAGAATAAAAGAGATCTTCCGCCAACTCATCTGCTTGCAGTGGAACGTTTTTTATGCCGAAAGGCTTTAGGGCTTGGTACTGAAAATCATCAATAATTTGCTGTAATTGCTCTTGCTTACCTGCCGAAAAATTCAGCAAAGTATCAAGTTCATATCCCGCATTTAAACTTTGAGTCAGGTTGTTTTTGATATGTGTTTTAATGTTGACTGGTATATTGCTCTCAAAATCCAGTTTCACCATGAGTTTCCTAGCGGTACGCTCAACTTCTGTTGGCGCTGTAACCGCGATCAGATTGAACTGGATAGTAAGATCTGACAACCCGGGAAAATCAGGATTAAACAGTAAATTCAGCAACTCAAATAAGTGCAATTGGGTTGGAATCGTGACGTCATTAGCCAGAGAATGGAGATTTTCAAGCCGCAAAACTTCATCGCCACACGCCATGTCATGAAATGCATCAAACGCCGCTTTGCTATTAACAGAAAAATCAGCCAGCGCCTGGTTACAAACCAAGCTGGAAAAGTGAAAACGATCCAGTTCGGCTTGCTGCTCATCACTTGCATTCAGGTACAGACCGATGTTGACCTCTTCAGGCTTACAAACCAGTCTAAGCGAAAATGCCTCAACAGCTGAATGCGCAAGTTGATACAGTATGTCTTTCAGCCAAGCTAAACCAGCCGCACTGCGTGCTGATTTGTGCAAATAGAGGCTTTGTACAATGTTTTGGTGAGCCAGTTGATAACTAGCCCTGTATGGCATTGGCGACATCGGTTAGCCTGTTCTCATAAAGCGTTTCTTTTTCTCGTTACTGGCAGGTTTTTGCTGCGAATTCAACACACCAGACCTGGACTCTCGCACAATGGTGAAGTCAATATCCTGATCCACATCGCGCTCTTTAATCAATCGCTTAGTTAGCTTTACCAAAGTGGCATGCACAGTCTCCAACGCAAAATTTGCATCGCTGATATCGAATTCGTTCGGCTGATGCCATTCAGATTCAATACTGTACACATCCAAGCGAGTGCCATCGTGATGAGCATAGCCTGCACCAATATTTTTCTCTGCCCAGCTGCCGGCATTGACATGCGCATCCCAGCCGATATACAAATCATCACCGTACGCATAGATTTTAATAAACACCAACGCCCTGCCAATACTGAACACATATTGTTTGCGCTCAACTTTACCGTCAACACCCCAATACCAAATAAGCTCTTCGTTTAATTTGCCGAACTGACTAGTATTGGCCTGCATAGCGTTAACAAACTCGGTTTCTAGTTGTTCTGCATAAGCCTGCAATCCCTTAATCGCCACCTGCCATGAATCAAGTTGTAATAACTGTCTAGGCTCAATTGAGGGTTTACCTGTAGTCAGTTTCAACCGCTTGGCTTTGCCAAAAAATATCCTGCGCAGCAACGGAAAAATCAGTAATGGTGGTATCACCATCATGACGATATCCACACCACGCCACTGTTTGTAATCGCGGGGTTTATTAGCCGGACGCCAAACTTGAATGGGGGCTTGCTTCAAACGCTTTGGTTTAAAGTGCCAGCGTTCCCCTTGCAGCAACTGCGTGATCAAACCTGACAGTTGCTCTAGGCTAATTTGATATACATCGGAAAATTCCTGCAGCTTATATGACGACTCTACCCGGATAGAATAGGTGATCGGAAAACGCATAAACGGATGTGCATCCAAGCGAATCAAAACCAACGACTGAGTTCCAAGTTTATTAGCCAAGGCACCGTCGGGAAAAGCCGGTTGAAACATCGACAAGCTGACAAAGGTTACCGCAGAATAGTTTTGAGATTGTAATAATTGGATATTGGCAGAGTCTGGTAGTTTGAGCTGCGCTAAAATTGTCTCGACCTCCAGATACAATGCTTGTCTCGCCGAATTTAGCGCTTCTGCCGGATTATCAGCGGTCACAGGAATGACTGAAAGCGCATCTTTAATGCTGCCCGTATCTTTACTGCCAGTTCCAAAGAAATGGCTTTTCAGATAAAACAGCGACAACAAGCCAGCAAGCAACCAAGTGCTATTGCCAATGATCAGTGAGAAAATCCACACCGGATTGTCGTAATATCCCGAGTCAAAATCACTATTGGCATAATTAAGTTCCAACATTGCCATGCAAATAAGACCCACAACCAATAGAAAAAATCGAGCGCCTTTGGGTTTAGTTAGCAAAGTTAAAACGGCGGCAAACACCGACAACCAGCTTATTTTCAGGAAAAAATCGACCCATTCGTAAAGCATATTGAACTCCCTTTACCATTGTTATTTTTTTCGTTTACAGTGTAGTAAGTAGATATTCAATAGCCAACGTCTCTATCAATTTAATAACAAACTAACCACATAACTCCTACAAAAACTAATCGACCTAGCTCACCACACCAGTGTTAGATGAGAGACAGCTTGGCTTTGCGCGCAGCTATGGGTTAAATCAACAAAACCACGTGCCGTAGCTAAAGATATAGGAGAGTCTAGAGTTAACTTTTTGATTTTTAAAAACACTACCTATCAACCTACTATTCAATTAATAAGGGAGAGGCGGAAAATCCCTCAGCATTCCCCTTATCTAACACCGACTGAATAAACCAGCTATGGGCATAACTATGGGCGCCAGTATAAGGATCTATCTCTGGCGGTGGAGTAATATCAAAGCGGTTAAAGCCAACCACAAATTGATCGGCAGGTACCCCCTGCGCTAACGATGAAGTGACATAAAAATCGACCGGGAAGTGTGACGCAGCCTTAGCAAGATCGGCCACCAGCGGAAACGGCGTATCCAACATAGTTACCTGCATAGGCTCTGGCGCCAACCCAAGTTCACTGAGCACAAGTGCTGCGTGTAACACAACAAAACCGCCTGCACTGTGGCCAATTAAATGCAGCGGTTTGTCGCGCGAAATGGCTCCGTTTCGTATAGCACGGGCCAGTTTAAACCCAACCAACTCACCAATACGCTCACCTTGCGGGCGGATCATAGATAAATCGTTAAGCATATCTTGCGCTGCTTGTGGCATGCCCATCGCATTAAGCGCCAAGGTATCGAGGGCACTGTCAGTGTTACCCGATGGTTTAGCCGCCTCTTGCCAATCTACCAACACTATATCGGGTACCTGCGGCGCAGTGCGTAATGCAATAGCGGTTTCCAGCCGAGTCATCCAGTGCCCTTTACTACGGCTTTTATCCACGCCATCGTGCAAGCCATGCGCCAATACGACAGTGCCGTTTTGCGCCGCTAACTGGCCTTGCTGCCACAAGCCATAGGGATTACCTTCACTCCGAGCGCTAAACAAACGGCCGTCTTGCTGGCGAAGTACCGACTGGATAGCAGGGTCTTCCGGAGCACGCTTATATTGAATAAACGCCGTCGTTAGCACCATAGAAAGCGCGACCACCACCACCCGGCCCAATACCACTCGGCCAATAAAACCCGCACTGTACTCCAGCGTACCAAGCAAGCGAGCCAACATACTTTGGCGCAAAACCACAGCCGCTTGCCATTCTTTTAGTTCGGCTTTATCCCGGTTAGCGCGGTAGTAAGGTTCATTATGTTCAGCCTGATAGAACCATTCCGTGACTTCAGCCAACAACGAGGCCTCGACGTCTTCGACGATCTGCTGCATTTGTTTTGCATCGATTGTCGCTTCAAGATTTTTTTTCGCGGCACTGAGTAATTCTATTTGCTGGGCAAAAGTACCTATACGCCGATTAAGCTCAAGCTGCGCACCACGCATTTGCGCTAACACCGCCAGTAAAGGTAGCAATGTCCCCACAAAGCCAAATACATAATCAGAATAAGACCAGTTAAGCCATATCGTCGCTTCATCACGCCATGCAATCGCAACACCTGCTACCGCTAAAAACAGTGCCGCATCCAGTGATAGCGTCACGACTTTGCTCAATTGCTGACGTTGATTTAACGCGTCATGCCGTTTTTGGTGATAGTACGACAGCTGATCATTCAAGCGATTCAAAACATAGTTTCGTTTTACCGTTTGAACATCGCGAACAGATGACTGTGGTGAGGAAGGCAGTGCCAGTGCCACGGTCTGAAGCATAGGGGAACGACGTAGTGCTGCAAAAGTGAGATTGCCATCAATACCCTCCGTTGCGATACGCGAGCGCGCGATCTCCGCCACCAGCCTGGCTCGAACCCACAAACGCTGCATCCCCCGCCAACGCACCCACCAACTGATGATCAATAAGCTAATCGTACAAAACACTACACTGTACGCAGCAATAGAAACATTCAGTTGCTCACGTAAAATAATCAGCCAAAGGGATGGGGCGAGCACAGCAAGCCCTTGGAATACCAAAATAAAATTATAAAGACGTCGAGTATGAGGTGCTAAGTGATTCGCGACTTCATCTGCTTTTTGATAGCATTGCTCTACCGTGTCGTCCGCTTTAACCTTTAGCAAGCTTAATAAAGGTGCTAACCAAGCTGCGGTAACATTACCATCTTGAGGTAGATTAGCCTGCTCCCCATGATTAACAGAGTGCTTCAACTTGAGAAATCCTTTTTCTGGTTATCTAGTTCAAATACAACTCATATTACTTAATAAACTCACTTGAGCACGGGTATGCTTATTAACCTAGTGCTCAGATTAATCGTTAATCTTAGTTCGAAAATCGGCGCTCAACATAAATATAGATATTTGAACAAGTCAGCCGTCAGCCATTCCCCTCAATGAATTCTCTTTTGGCGGTTGTTAATCGTAAAAAAAACTCCTGCCTCTCCGCCTCATCGAGAACAACATCACGAACAGCCTCATCAACAATTAATTGATTTTCAATATAAAAAGGCATAAACGATTCTAAGTGGTAATGGGAGGGATTGACTTGAAAAATAAGCTTGTAAGTATTAATAATATTTTTTAATAAAACGCGATTTGTTGGTAAATATTTTAAACACTCACCCACTTTTGTATAAGTCTCAAATTGAGATTGAGCAGTTGGCTTTTCTAATTTAGAAAAATAATTAACACACTCAAGCTCCTGTGGGGCGGCACTCAGTTTGCCCATTATCAATAAAGAGAATAATCCAAAGAGCCAAAGTTTATGTTTCATTAAAAGTCCAATATTGCGTAACCGTAAACAATCCCATCCATAATAGATACACTTATAGCGTTCATCAAGATAGCCGCAAGCCGCATATGGCCCAATGATCGTCTTTAACCTGGTTTGCCTGCCACGCCCAACTAAAACCTAGATACGAAAGTACAGTAAACCAAGGTTACACTTGGGGCATTTTTCATCTTCCCTGCCAGCCAAAAAAAACATCTCTTTAGTATTTTCACTACCACAGTTGCCGCATTTCTCAGGGCCTAAACGTCGATGCAAATGATGATTACCGCAATTTAAACAAATCCGTCCACCACCATTTGGGTTTACGATTTCAACCACAATATTGCATTGTGTACAAAATACATTGCCAACAATCATCTTTGATCCCTCGTTTTTTATGCATAGTGTGCTTAGACATAAACCCAATTAAATTGGGTCCTAAAAGTACTCTGACATCAATTACGCGGTGGATTTTAGACCGCTTGCACTATCCACTCGACCGTTTTCCTCAGGCCTGAATCAAAGGATTCGAGTGGTTGCCAACCTAATTCACGTTGAATTTTACTCGCGTCAATGGCGTAGCGCACATCATGGCCTGGACGATCAACAACATGTTGTATTAAATCACGAAACCCTATGCCACTCATTGCCAGAGACTGCGGATGAGTGGGCACTAACTCTTCTAAGAGATCGCAAATTCGCTGCACCACAGCAAGATTAGTGTATTCATTTGAGCCACCAATATTATAGGTTTCCCCTAGTTGCCCTTCAGTGACGACTAAAAATAATGCCTTAACATGATCATCTACATACAACCAATCCCGCACCTGCTGGCCATTGCCGTAAACGGGTAGTGGTTTTCCCAATAACGCATTATTCACCATTAAAGGGATTAGTTTTTCAGGGTATTGAAAAGGGCCATAGTTATTAGAGCAGTTAGTAATAACTATCGGTAAACCATAGGTACGATGCCAGGCGCGAACAAGATGGTCCGCCGATGCCTTGCTGGCAGAATAAGGAGAACTAGGATCATAGGCGCTGGTTTCACTAAATAGCCCCGTCTTTCCAAGGGAGCCATAAACCTCATCGGTGGAAATATGGTGCAATCGAAAACGGCGCTGTTGTGCTTGCCCTAAAGTTTTATAATAACTACGGCATGCCTCGAGCAGTGTGTAAGTTCCCACGATATTGGTTTGAATAAACTCCGCGGGCCCATCTATTGAACGGTCCACATGGCTTTCGGCCGCTAAATGCATCACAAGATCGGGTTGGAATTGCTGCAACACCTGGTCTAACCTTGCCCTATCGCAAATATCTGCCTGCACAAAATGATAGCGCTCACTATCAGCAACACCCGCAAGAGATTCAGGATGGCTCGCATAGGTCAGCTTATCGAAGTTGAGCACCACTGACTCCGTTTGCTCAATCAGCATTCGCACTAATGCCGATCCAATAAACCCTGCACCACCGGTAATGAGTATTCGCATATCGCCTATCCCAAAGTAAAAAGTTAGAAAAATAAAAGGCCCGAAAGTATACAACTTTACCTGTAGAGCAACGTGACCTTTTTAAGTACGGGGTACAAGAAGAATGCTACCTGTGCAAGGCGGAGCGAACACAGAGGCGCATGCGTGCCATTGACGGATTGACGATAAACATCACGCTTAGCTTACCGTAAGGAGTGAACGATTCAGGCATTGTTCGGTAACGGGTTAAGCATCAATAGCGCTTCATCTAATGATGATGTGCCCCCTAATAGACTCACACATTGCTATAGGTTTTTTCAAATAAAATTCAGAATCTTAAGCATAAATCACTTTAGCGCTGAGACATTTACTTGGCTAAAAATGGCCATTTGAGACACTTCCCTGCCCTCATTATTGTGCTGTCGCAGGGTTGTTGAGCGGCTGTTGTCTTATCAAATACTGGTTGATAACGGTGTACACGCTCAGATCTGCTCTGACAATTACCCGTTTTTCTGGCGACTCCGTCAGATTAGATTTGAGCTAAATTCTTTTCAGCCCACCGTTTGCGTAATACCAAACTGATAGAGGCAGCTAATTACCTGGCCAATCAATGGCACAAACTCATTCGTTATGTTGATGATGGCAGATTGAGTATTTATAATAATCGTGCTGAGCGAGCAGTAAAACCGTTTGTGATTGGCCGAAAAAATTGGTTATTCAGTCAGACAGCTAATGGGGCTAATGGGGCTAATGCCAGCGCCACGCTTTACAGCATTGTCGAAACCGCAAAGGTTAATGGCTTAGTGCCATTTGATTACATCATGGTTTGTCTTAATGAACTGTGCCAACCAGCACCGGATATCGACAGCCTGTTACCTTGGAATTTTAAAAGATAGGTGTAGTTGCCCAGACGCTTACTTTTCTCCAGTGCCGCCACATAGTGGCGCTGCACCGAATCGCGCACACGGCTGTTAGAGACTGAACACTTCTACTGGTCACGACTACCCAGGCTGCTGGACAAATTGCCCAGTTTTAGACAAGAAAAAGCCCCAGGAAATGGAGCTGATTGCAAAAGTGTTATGCCTATCTCTCGTCGTTAAACAGTTTTCATTATTAATAATGCGTTTTGTTTTACTTCTTTTATGATTTCATCTGGATCTATACCAGTTTTTTCTACTTTTCGACCGCTGGAGTCAACGGCGGTAACTCGATAAGCAAATCCGCCAACTCAAATTAATTGCCAATGGGCGCAGATTAACTAACAACGGGCTTGCATTCATTTTGGCGGACTCACATTAACTGCCATTAAACAGCCATGATCCAACAAGCTCGCAAAGAGTTGAGCTATGTAAAAGCTAACTTTACATTTTTGGCGCGTTGGGCTTTAGTCAATATCTGGATAAAAATGCCGTAATGGTTCCATTTGTTGATGAAGGATGCGAAGGATGTAGATCCCATAAGGCTGTTTTTTATAGAAAATCGCATGTTTATGATGATTATAACGTCGAAGTTCTTTAGCAATTTCAGGGCACTCATGCCCCATTAGAGGCTGCTCAGTGATTGCCAACAAAGCCTTATGCATACTTACTGTATAGTCATCCGCTTGCTTAACACCAAAGTTCAATAAGGTGTATTCAAAAATTCGCTCAAAGTCTTCGGCAGCAAGGTTGGAAAGTTTATACATTGTGCTTTTGTTTCACCATTGCAGCGATGTCATGAAGTGATAATGTGCATTCACCACTTTGCTCACCAGCTTCAATCGCCATTTTCAAAGCTATGGTCTGGTTTTCTTGTCTTTCTAATAGTCGTAAGGCAGAACGAACAACTTCGCTTGTCGAGCCGTAGCGACCTGACGAAATAAGCTGACCGACAAACTCATCTAACTGTGATCCGATAGTAACACTGGTTGTCCTTGACATGTTTACACCTATTTGTGTGAATAGTTAACACAGTAATGATATATGATGTTAGATACCAAATCAAAGTGTACTGGTCAACCCTGATCTGATCCGCTAACTTTGGACACTTAACTAAGCACTATTCTTCAGTTCAAAATTCTCAGGGCTTAAATAGCCAAGTGAACTATGCCTTCTGGTTTTGTTGTAATCAACTTCTATATACTCAAACACGGTTTTTCTCATGGTTTCTCGGTCCATGATTGGCTCGTATTGAATGGCCTCAACCTTCAGTGAATGGAAGAAGCTTTCTGCACAGGCATTGTCCCAGCAGCAGGCTTTGCGGCTCACTCTTTGGATAAGTTTATGTTTTTAAATCAGATTTAAATAAGCATGTGAACAATATTGGCTGCCTCGGTCGCTATGAACAATCACGTTTTTCGGGAATCTACGGCGGAACAGCGCCATTATCAGCGCGTCACAAGCCAGCTGAGCCGTCATACGATTACTCATCGACCAGCCAAAATCAATAAACACAAGGCCATCGTCAGTGAGTACCTCGCAGAACAATAGGCTGAGCGAGCTGGAAGCCTAGGTCAGAAATAAAGCCCATGAGTGTGGGCTTTGTTGTCTCTAGCAAAATCAAAATAGTGCCCGACAAATACAATCAATTCACGATTGATATATAGCTTAACTTTTCTTGGTAATTTCAACTGAAGAAAACGACACAGCTAAAACTTGACCGTCATCATCATAAACAGTCCATTCGTTATTGCTACTACTCGCTTTGCATAAGCTAAAGCCAACACTGCCACTTTCTTCAATGCTGGTACAGCCGTTGAATTTCAAAGTGTAAGTAGAACCCCTAAAGTCTTTAAACAAAAGCAATAAGATGTTATTTTCAAAGCTGTAATGCTCAATAATCCCATCAGCAATAAATAAGTCATTAAGTTTCATAATATTACTCCCACGGCCAGGCTGTTGTTTTTTCAGCTCCCGCATTCTCAAAAGCTTTTCGCATGTTTGCTTTAGGACTTGGTGCTTTTGCTGCGTCATAAATGTGACGATGTGGCAGAACATGTTGCCAAAAATTCTTGTTTAATAAATTAAGAGTTCCATTATGGCTTTGGAATACCTTAGAAATATCACCAATATGATTTTCAGAAACAATTAATCGTGTCGGCGACACTTCGTGGTACACTGCGCCATTTGGTCTGGTGTTGGTTCGTGCAGACTGTATCTGTTGTCGAATGATACCGCTGCTCTTAGATAACCGCCAAGTGCTTGCATAAAGCCCATAGCACGGGAAGCCATAAATATTTTCTTCTGATGAAATGTTTACAAACCCAAGTTACCAAAAATGTAAAAACTCACCAAAGTCGCTTAAGACGTTGGCAAATGAACCATAGCGCCACGTAGTGGCGTTCTAAATTTTAGCTTCTAAATCGCCTCTACCGCCATTTTTAGCACGACACTATCCTTTGGCATTAATGCAATACGAAACCCGACTCCGCTAAAAACTCGATTAATCAACTCAACACCGTTTTTACCTTTATCGCTTTCTATATCAGACAAGGCTTTACGGCTAACGCCAACCATTTTGGCATATTGATCCTGGCTCAGTGATAACAACTCAACTCGCAGCCATTTAAGTACTTGACCTTGAGTCTTTTTCCCCGAAAAGAGATCCAATGTAGCGGCTAATAGTAAATCTTCCCTATCTTTAAGGGTCAAAGGCTTTCGATTAACCGAAATTTTTTTTCGACCACCTCTGCCTTTTATTTCAGCCGAATCCGTTGCGACATTAGATGAAACCGTCATAATAGCCCCCACTGCTGCATTCTCGCTTCTAACGTGGCAAAACCAATTCCCGAATGCGCAAGAATCGATTCAGGCACACCCCGCTGACGTAAACGCTGCTCCAAACCAAGCAAACGCACGGCAGTTTCATTCAAAGCGCTCATTAACTCATTAGGCGACAATAAATCGGATAAATGTTCTGCAATTGCAGGAAAGTTATACACGCCACCTAACTCCATCTCCTCGCCCCAGGTAAAGGTCCGAGTGATCATCTCATAATCTGCTTTCATGGGCGCAAAATCATAAATGGGTGCCAGCTGGACGCGGTTTCCATACTTGATGAAAGAGGTATTTCGGCCATGATTATCTGAATTTCCAAAGGCAATATTTAATAAATCTCTTCGCACCCATTCAACCACAAACGCCTCAATGCCACTCTTGCCTTCAAGCTCAGCCCCAACGTCAAGTAACGTCCTGGTATTACCGTAGTTTTCTTTTTTATTAAACGCGGCCAAAAGCCGTCTAATCACATCAGCATGCAGCAAAGGCTTTGCTGTCGGCTCACCTAAAATGGCATAAACCGACTCCATGCCATAACTCACCATTGCTCCCGCCTCAACACCGTAATCAAAGCGTGGCAACCATAAAGAAGGGCCACGCTCAGCTTCAATAAGCTTCATCGACTCAACGGAAATAGTCTCAAAGCCCAATTGTGTAAGCTCATGATAAAAATGATACTCTGCTCGCAAAATATCGCTATCCAGAGTGGTTTTACCCCTTGGAAACTTAACTAAATAAGGCTGATCGAGATTACGTGGATCATCTTGAAAGGTATCAATCCAAACATCTTGATGCGCATTTAATCGCACTAATAACTTAGGTGCAGCCCCGCCTGCACCGGAGGCGCCACCTGCAGCAGCACCGCGAGACTGTGCATACTCAATAAAATCAATCTGCAACTCACTGACATCAGCGATACTAAAGGTAACAGGTAATGATCTTTTAGCCTTTTCAGGCACCGATTCTTTTATACGTAAGTTGCCAATTGGCGCGATAGTTCCATATTTCAACAATTGGAAATCCCGTTCCAAATTAGGCATATCCTGCAATCCAAGCCGCTTAACCCAATAATCCCGGCTGGAGCCTGCCGGCATAATATCTTCTAAAACACGATGCCAGTGAGGGCTTCGCAACGGGATATTATCAACGGGTAACGATACACTCACTGCAGTTTGCGCAAATTGATGGAAGTAAGACGTGACATGTTCGATCTCATAATTTAATACACATGGCCCGCCAGTGCCCTTCTCTGGCGCATAAAACCCCACCATAGCAACATCACGCCATTCTCCGGCAATGTTCATCTGCACCGTTAAAATTTGCATTACCTAACCCCTAAAAGCAGACGACAATTAATGAACGCTATAGCACTCAAAAATAGACAGAATAGCCAATTAATGCAACCTGTAACACTCAATAATTAAGAAACCTCGCAATTAATGACACCTGCAAAACGCAAAAATAGCCACACAATTAAAATAGGAGGAAAAGCAAAGACGCTGTTGACGGTTGACGGTTGACGGTTGACGGAACGCTCCTCGATGCCGCTAGCTGAGGTCTACATTAATCCGATACTCGAGGATGCAGATCAAACCACTGTGGATAAAGGGTCAACTTCCCGCCCCTGCAGCGGCGATCGAAAAGTAACTTAATGATTACCGAACTGGCTCAAGTGAGGTTGACACGTTCCGTTCCCTTCCTGCAAATCAAACCTGTGCACAGTATTACTATGCGCTGTTGTGGCTAGTTGGGTTGCATGCACAGCAACAGGGCTGGGATAGGCATTTTCAGGCCAATACCATTGGGCATCGTACGGTACTCTCAACGATTCGCTTGGGGTTGGAAGTTCTCAGACGGCCGGATTATTAAATCACGGAGAAAGAGTTGTTGGCAGCCTGGGTATTATCAATCACATAACCTATTAAAACAAAGAGTGACAACTATCTTGAAAAACATCGGTTCGGTTCGGGCAGTGGTTGGTAAGTTTCGACCTAACTCAGTCAAGGTCAGCGTCTTGCTTTCAAGACGTGCCTTAGAGGCCAGCATCAAGCTGTTTAATCGTTATAGGTGAAGTTCTGGGCAGAATTGGTGTAAAGAATGTTGTAGGATATTGGCTTCGCGCATCTTGTTGTCCAAGTGTAGTTTTTGGCGAAACCATTTGATCATGCAACAAGATGCGCTTCCACCCTAATTTAATGATTTATTTGTAAATCATCAGGGGATTCCTCAGTACGAAACCAGCATAGGTTGAGATATTTTGAAAAAATCAAAGTTATATTTGTTGGTCATTTTTTTAATACTACCTAATTCTTTTACATTCGCCAAAGTCTATGACTGTGCAACCCCTGCAGTTTCACTCCATGATTCGATTGATCATAATATCCGATTGGTATATCAAGTTGATGATGCTATGTCAGATGAAGAGGCTGAGGCCTATACAACTGACTTTAATGAGTTCAAAAAATTTGATAAAAGAAAAGTCAAAACTGCTTCTTCGCCTTCATACCTAGATGCTGTAGGAAGACTTACTATTAAGACAAAAAAAGGGCATGTATCTCATTGTTCTGCATCCCTGGTATCTGGAACTCCTGGAGCTTCTTCAAATAAACTTGGCTCAGCCGCACACTGTATAAACGAATACGCCAATATTAAGGAAAAAATAGATAAACCAAAGAAAAAAGATATTGCAATTATAACGTGGGCAACAACTGTCAGAGGTCAGACAATAACAAAAAATGTAAAAATTCTAGATTTCGATTTTAAAACAGATCTAATGCTGCTTGAAATTGATTCTATAATTCCTTTTTCAAAAATTAAGCCACTACTTTTAGAAACAGAAATGGAATTTTCTCCAAAGGAATTGATTCTTACACAATATCCAACTCAAATTATCTCTGCTGGCTTTAACGCAGACTCTTATAGAGGTGAAGGTGGAAAAGTTCTTACCTACGATGACTCTATTGATGTCAAAAGAGTAGAAGTGGAAGACTTAACAAGAGGAGACAGTATTGTTCCAAAAACTGTAACTTATAGTGGAGCCAGTGGTGGCGCGCTTATCGCAAAAATGGATTTGACTGAAGAAGATGTTTCTAATCCTTATAATCAAATGTACCTTCTCGGTACACTTTATGGATTTTCAGGTATATATAATAGTTTGAATTATGTAGATAAAGATAACAACAAGGCTTTGGGAACAAATCGTCCAAGCTTTCGTGATTATACCTTATTAATTAGATTATATGAAAAGCATAATTAACTCAAAGCTTGGTACATACATACCTCACCCAGACAATACCGAGGTCAAATATCTGATCGTGTCCGTGTATTGGGATAAGTTAACCAGACGGTCAGTCTGCGATAAGAGCTACGATAACGTCACCCCCATTGAGCAGAAAAAAGTTTCATCTTATGAGCGAGCCAATAAAGAGACAATGTTACAACTATTGATGGCAAGGCAATGAGTTACACTGTGTTTTTAAAACGGCAACAATGGGTGTCAGTGTAGTTTGAAATAGACCTTGACCTCTATTATCAAAATGACATGAACGTGTCATTGTCATCCGCAAATGAGAAAAACCACTCTGAACCCTGTTAGTCGGGCTCTTTCGAGCAAGCCAAGTTTTCATCAAAATTATTTACGACCATATTTGCGTAATACTTCAGTGGCCCTTGTTTTAATTGTGCTGCCCAATGGCAGAATGATGTAGGGTAGTTTTGTTGAATAATATAGGATTCCAACATAGGAACCACGCGATAGCCTAGCTCAGGTTCTGACATATCAGCCATTTCGTCATCTATTGGTTCAGGCATATCCAGTGCCACATAAGGCAATACCTGAAGAGCTAACGCATCACCTTTTTGCAGTTGTTCGGCAATAATATCCAGTGCTGCATGTTCGCGGCTGTCCCGCGCCATAGCATACGCCAGTAGACGGCGATCTTCATCGTGATTAGATACCAATAAAATGCGATCCATATGCGTGGCTAACAGGCGCCAAGCATCACCAATATGGGGGCCACGCGCCGACGCCATCATCCGAGCAGTCAGATAGGGTCGTGTGGCAAATGCGCGGTGTAAAAAACTCATTTCTTGCGGCTGCTCAGGCCGCAGCCACTGGCTCATGTAGTTAAAGTAATCTTTCTGGATTATTCTGTG
The DNA here is from genome assembly GCF_031932105.1 of Shewanella sp. SP1S1-7. NCBI lineage: Bacteria > Pseudomonadati > Pseudomonadota > Gammaproteobacteria > Alteromonadales > Shewanellaceae > Shewanella > Shewanella sp. SP1S1-7. The sequence continues at coordinate 31,958 of NZ_JAUOEU010000023.1, read as the reverse complement.
TGCTTCGAACAACCAAGCTTCATCTTGAGGGCTCAAATAGCTATAAGGTTGAGAGGATTTGTTGTTGTTATTATTATCGCTACAAGGAATCATCTCTTCACTCAGAAGCTCGTGCGGTGGGGTGAGCATCATCACAAGGTTTACATCCGGCCAGCCCGATTCACATGCCAGATTCAGAAACTCGCCTAATGCTTGCCTATCTTGGATTTGGCTCAAATCAAAAAGCGTTGATGTTTTTTGGCTGGGCGTGACATTGCTACAACCTATTAAGGCTAATGTTATTGGCAACAAAACTTTGAAGATACAGCTGCTTATAAAAAAATTTAACTGAAATTTTGGCATGGTTCCCTTTGTACTGAAGTTGTACTGTAGGATTTATCTAGCCCTTTTGCAGGCTAGGTATTTTTGTTCATAGCAACCGAGGTATCTAGTACTTTAACTGGTTAAATTTTCGCCTCTTTTGTTCGCTTTCCATGATACTGTGCATTCCCATGCTTTGTGAGCTTGTACTTGAGGATCAACGTCTAGTTATGAAAAGTCACAAGATTCGAGGGATACTTTATTGTTAATATTACCATTGGCTGTAGCTGCTTCTTTGGCATTTTTGTATGCAGAACCTTTAGTAACGCCTAGCGTAAGGTGTTTGAAGTCAGGTATCAACAAATGATAATGGCTTTTCGTATTAATACATACGTTTAAGGTAGCGATGTCTCATCAACCTAAATGCCTGACACCGCCATGTTTTTATATTGTAAAGTCAATTTCCAACATCAGTAAAAAATTTAAATAGGCGCACTTTAAAACAGGCAATCTGTTAAAAACTGGCCACATTGGCATTTATTCCGGGAAAAGGTCACACGCGGCCATCTTCTTTTTACCTCCCACTAACTGTTATACATGCCGGCATAGATTAGCAAAAAGATTACCGACGATATTAACAATCCAATCGCGAAAGATTTTATCTCAACTTTAAGGCATGGTCGTCCCCAGCGCATAAACCAATGTGGATAGTATTGTTTAAACCAGCGGCGAATGGGCGATGACGCCACCCGCATAACCTGCGGTTGAATTTGGCGATAGGGTTCCACTGTGCGATGAGGCGCTAAGTTTTGATTAAGCACAGCTAGCTCAATCGCACTGCGGCAACTGCCCAAGGTGGCGGTTCCGCCATTGTATTCACCCGGAAACGGCCAATTCTGCCGCACACGATGAAAATAGGCATCCAATTGCGTTAAAAACTCGGCTTGCTCTTCGCAGCTATTTTCGATAACCCATTGCTGTATGGTCGACACGGCAATCAGTGACTCTCGAACGTCATAGCCACTATTTTGCTCAATTTGCTCTTGCCGTTCGAGCGCCGCTAACGCGCGATGTTTCCACGCTGGGTATTGCATTATTGCTCCTTACTCAGGGGCTGCGATATCACTGAAGCATAGCGCAATGACGCAAATTGGGCGGAAATGCATCACAAAAATACAAAAAAACATTTAAACAGCGTTAAATCACCGCTGAACGAAATTGCACGTTCTTAAAAATGTGCTAGGAACCGCCTTTCACAAGAAATCGTTATCCCGATACTCAAAAAAGAACAGTACTTGGTTTAGCGAGAATTGAAGCAAGAAAATTTATCCTCAATTTACAACGCTGCTGCGAAGCCAGTATCGACATAGCAAACCATATTAACCGCCAACAACAACTGGGTATCCCCCAAAGTAGCCGTGATAGCTTTACATTACTTTCACAAAATGAAATTATTAATCAGCAGCTTGCAGACAATTTAAAAAAAGATGGTTAGCCTAAGAAACATCGCAATACATGACTACCAAGAACTCAACCTCGATATCGTTGTGCATGTTGTACAGCATCATCTTGAGGATTTTGAGCAATTTATTGAAGTGATAAAATTTTGTCCAAGAATGCGTTATTGAATCACTCTAGCCTAAAGCCGCTTAAACAAGCCCTGAGGAGCTCATAGGGCTTTTTTTAATTAAATCAAACTATTAACACTGACTAGGCAAGCGTAATCGCGTGTGGAATATCCGTAGGATATGGGTTTCATCTTGTTTCACCCTGCGGTTGTCGCAAAGCGGCGTTCGTAGAAGCTAGAGCGAGTTTGCGAGCGTCCTAGGGCCGAAGGCCTCCTAGCAGCAGCGCTTTTTGCTGCGTCCTAGCAGTTGCGTACGACTGCATGGATGCAGGAGGTAGAATAAAGCAGGAGCAGTTATCGAGCAACGCCCTAGATTCTCGCGCGAAGCGCCCGCTTTATGCCGCTCTTACTGCATCTGCGATAAACTCGGCTTGAGTCTGTGTCATCAGATTATCGGTTGACTCCACCATCACTCGGATTAAGGGCTCTGTTCCGGATTTGCGCAACAACACTCGACCTTGGTTACCTAATACTTCCTCTGCAGTAATCACGGCCTGCTTAACACTCTCTAAAGCCAAAATGCTGTCGGCACTGCCAGAGGTTAAACGCACATTAATAAGTACCTGCGGCAATTTAGTCATCCCCGCTTTAAGTTCGGCTAAACGTTTACCTGACTCTAAAATGGCTTTAAGTACCTGTAAGGATGCAACAATACCATCACCCGTTGAAGCATGCTGCAAACTCAATATATGTCCTGAACCCTCACCGCCCAATTGCCAGCCAGTCGCTTTAAGCTGTTCAACTACGTAGCGGTCGCCTACTTTGGCACGAACAAAAGGAATTTCCATCTGCTTAAGCGCAAGCTCTAAGCCAAGATTTGACATTAAGGTACCAACCACGCCACCTGTCATTTCCCCTTTGCTGTGGGCTGCCTGGGCAAGAATAAATAAAATCTCATCACCATCAACCACATGGCCATTATGATCGACAAACATAACACGGTCAGCATCACCATCGAGCGCAATCCCTAAATCAGCTTCATGCACCATAACCGCAGTTTGCAAACTATCTAAATGTGTCGCGCCGCAGTGATCATTAATATTCACGCCGTTAGGCTTATCATTGATGCTAATCACTTCAGCACCAAGTTCACGGAAAACATTAGGCGCGATATGGTATGCAGCACCATGGGCACTATCGACAACAATCTTCAATCCCGCTAGAGACAAATGATTTGGAAAAGTGCCTTTGCAGAACTCAATATAACGACCAGCAGCATCATCGATACGGCGCACTTTACCCAGCTTTTCCGAGGCAACACACTGCATAGCATTCTGGTTAAGCGCCTTTTCTAACAAGGCTTCGATTTCAAGTTCTTGGGTATCATTTAACTTAGTGCCGGAATTAGAAAAGAACTTAATGCCATTATCATAAAATGGATTGTGCGATGCGCTGATCACTACCCCTGCGTCAGCACGAAATGTAGAGGCTAAATAAGCCACCGCGGGTGTCGGCATAGGGCCAATGAGCGCAACATTCACGCCCGCAGCAGAAAACCCCGCTTCCATAGCCGACTCAAGCATATAACCACTACTACGGGTATCTTTACCAATAAGCACTTCTTTAGTGCCCGTGGACGCAAGCACAGTGCCAGCAGCCCAACCTAACTTCATCGCGAAATCCGGGGTAATAGGGAAAGTACCAACTTTGCCACGCACACCGTCAGTTCCAAAATACTTCCTAGACATACTTCATCCTTAAAAATAGCAATAAACGAAAAAAGCCAAATCAGAACTGATTTGGCTTTTTAAAAAACTTAAACTAAGAAACCAAAGTGACTACTTTAGCTTTAACATCAGTAATTTTTGATGATTTCTTTTGCTGCCACACTAGATCACAAATACCATCTGTTGGTGCAAACCCCGTAGGTGCAGTGAGCAAAATCTCACGAATTGCCTCGTGGTTAAACTCATGACAAGCTTTATCCAAGCGATTAAGAATTTGCTCTAATTGGACCCAAGGCAGGAATATCTCATTAGCAGTCATAATACGCTCATGATCTGTCCCTGTTACATCATCACCAATAAGTAATTCTTCGTAGAGTTTTTCACCAGGGCGCAGACCACTAAACTCGATTGCTATGTCACCATTTGGATGAACTTCATCTTTCACATCAAAACCACTGAGACGAATCATTTTTTCAGCTAAATCGACAATTTTGACAGACTTGCCCATATCCAGCACAAATACATCACCACCTTTACCCATAGCCCCCGCTTGAATAACCAGTTGGGATGCTTCTGGAATAGTCATAAAAAAACGGGTGATGTCTGGGTGAGTAACAGTAACCGGACCGCCATTGGCAATCTGTTTGCGAAATAATGGTACAACAGAGCCAGAAGAACCCAGTACATTACCAAAACGCACCATACAAAAACGCGTTTGGTGTTCTTCTTTGGATAATGCTTGCAAAGCCAGTTCAGCCATACGTTTAGTGGTACCCATCACATTTGTGGGCCGCACGGCTTTATCGGTAGATACCAACACAAAGGTTTCAACTTTTGCGGCAATTGCAGCTCTAGCAGTATACAAGGTTCCAAAAACGTTATTGCGGACACCTTCAACCACATTGTGCTCAACTAAAGGCACATGTTTGTATGCCGCAGCGTGATAAACAGTTTGCACATTAAAGGCTTGCATTACCGCTTGTACACGATTTTCACGCTGTACAGACCCCATAATAGGTAGAATTTCTACATTTAAATTAAGTTCTTGGGCTGTAGCGATAAGTTCTCTTTCAATTGAGTAAAGTGCAAATTCTGATAACTCAAATAGCACTAGCTTTTTAGGTGACTGCTTTAAAATCTGCCGGCATAATTCAGAGCCAATTGACCCCCCTGCTCCAGTCACCATCACCACTTTATTTTTAATATTGGCAGTCAACAGATTTTGCCTCGGAGTTACCGAATCACGCCCCAGCAAATCTTCAATCTCAACTTCTTTTACGTCACTAAATAACTTATCCCCACTAACAAGATCTGCCATAGCGGGTAAGGTCATCACTTTTACCGTAAGTGGTTCAAGCAGATTGATAATCTCTTGTCTACGTGAACGCGAAGCACTAGGCATAGCTAGCAAAACACGTGCAGTGGCTTTTTGCTTAATTAACTTACGTAGTTCCTGCGGTGCATGTACATGCAAGCCTTGTATAGCAGTACCTTGTAAGGTTTCATCATCATCAACAAAGGCAATAGGATGATACTCATGGCTTTGCGCAAGGGCAATTGCCGTTTGGCGGCCGCTAACGCCTGCACCATAAATCACCACGGGCTCACCGCGACGATTCATTCCCGCCCCAACTAAAGACCGCATAAGCGAGCGCGCCCCGCCAACAAACACTAACGCAAAAGCAGCATAAATAAAGGGAACTGTACGAGGTAAATCAACACCGCCATAATAGGCAAGTAAAACAAGAGCTACAGTTGAAATACCAACACCCGCAACAATTGCAGTAAACGCTTGCGAGCCAATATAACGAAGTACAGCGCGATACAACCCTAACCATATAAACGCCGCAATACTCACTGGAATTGTTAAAGCAATAAGCCCCCAGTATTGGATATTGACTAGTACTGCCAAGTGATCAACACGAACCACCAAGGCAAACCAAAAGGCAAACAGCAGAAAAACAGAGTCAATTGCTACACTGACAACACGCTTTTGCGACCGTTTTAACGAAAATAAAAACTGCAAAAATTCCATCTTTTGCTCCAATGACATGTTATTCATAATTTAACCAACTACAATGTCGTTGACTCGACACTACCCGATATATCAGGACCCCATTATAGCACCCAGTATGGATTTAAAATGCAAAACAGCACGTAATCTAGAAGGGATACAACATTTCACGGCATTAACTTTAAAAAAATTCAAACTTAGTGTTAACAAGTGGGATAAAACATAGCTATCTAGAAGCACCGTTGCCCACCGGCAGAGTAAAACACGCGATTAGACCAAGCAAAATCAAACAATCCTGCGATAGCATTAACCTCATGCGCCCAATGCAATTCGATACTGCTGCGAGAACTCTGCAATCTACAAGACTAGTAAGTAGGCTCTTTCATCAACTGAGATCATCTGCGGGGGAAAATGTCTTTGAATACTCATGTTTCACTTGCCTAAATAAAATCCCCCTGAGGCAGTTATCCAAATCAGATAAAGGAGCGAGGAAACGGTAAATATCTAGCGTTAGTTTCAGAATAAAGAGGCCATATAGGCCTACTTTAATCTCCAAAAACATGCAAAATTACTATAACTTCTAGCTTGCATCAACTCAAATTGAGTTTGAGCGCTTGCACTCACTTCCGATGAACAATTTTGAAAATTGTTTTGAAGATAATCTTGATGTCTTTTAATACGCTATTATTTCTCACATAATTAACATAATACTGTTGTTTAATAGGAAGAATTTGTTCAATGTAAGCCTTTCTAGAATCACTATATTTCGCTAAAATTTCATTTTCATCAACCATTTCGATTGAAGCAAGATCTGTAATTCCAGGCCTCACCGATAGAACTTCACGTTTAAGCTCACTTGGGTAACAGTCAATAAACTCTTGTACTTCCGGTCTAGGGCCTACCAAACTCATATTCCCCACAAAGACATCAATAAGTTGTGGCAATTCATCTATTTTAGACTTACGTAAAAATTGACCCGAGCGGGTCACTCTTGGATCGCTACCGACGGTTAATCGCCCGACAGACTCTGAATTTAGCCCCATAGTACGAAACTTATGAATACGGAACGGGACGCCATTTAGGCCAACTCTAACTTGACGAAAAAAAACGGGTCCATTAGAGTCCAGTTTTATCCATACTGCAATAATCAAAAATAACGGGATAAGTACAAATATCCCAAGTGATGCACATACAACGTCAAACAATCTTTTAGCCATTTGAAAGCACCAATTTAACAGCAGAAACAACGCGTACTAGATCGTCATCAGTCATCTTTGTGTACAATGGTAAACTAACCTCAGATTCAAAAATACCTTGTGCTACAGGGAACATTTCAGGAGTTAAGTTATAAGTATCACGCCAATACGGATGTAAATGTAAGGGTATAAAATGTACTGAACAGCCTATTCCATTCTCAGACATTTTTTCAATAAAAAGATCCCGTGAAATATTCGCTTCAGCTTTCAATCTAATGGGATATAAATGCCATGCATGTGAACATCTTTCAGAAGGCAACGCCGGCAATTCAATTGGTAAATCTTTAAGTGCATCATTATAGAAATCAGCCATTTCTTGACGCTTAATTTGAAAAGCTGGCAATTTCTTAAGTTGATGAATGCCAATAGACGCTGCAATATCCGGCATATTATACTTATAACCAGGCGCAACAATTTCGTAAGACCATGCTGGCTTCGTTGAAGTATAGCGATCGAATGCATCACGACTAATACCATGTAATCGCATTATCTTGCATCGCTTAGCAATTGCTGGATCTGCAGTTACAACCATACCACCTTCACCAGTTGTCATGGTTTTATTAGCATAGAAGCTAAAGACTGTAACATCACTGCTTAAGGTGCCTATCAATTTACCGTTATAGAGTGTCGGTAATGCATGAGCAGCATCCTCAATAACCTTAATACCGTATTCTTTCGCGACGGATATAATTGGATCCATATCACAGGCTAAGCCAGCAAAATGCACAGGAATAACAGCTTTTGTGCGTTCAGTGATTGCTTGTTCAAAACTTTTACTTGTCATGTTAAAGGTCGTAGGGTCTACATCAACCATGATAGGTGTCGCCCCTAAATAACGCACAATTTCTGCAGTCGCAGTAAAAGTATAAGTAGGAACAATTACTTCATCACCAGTGCCAACACCGACAGCTTCGAGAGCAAGATGAAGTCCAGATGTAGCAGAGTTTACAGCTATTGATTCAAGCCCTTTTAACCCCAAAAAATCAGTAAACTCTTCTTCGAAACGCTTGGCCTTTGGACCAGTAGTCACCCAACCAGAACGAAGTGAATCAATAACTTCATTAATTTCTTCTTCACCTATTTCAGGCAGCGCAAAGGGTAAAAAATTTCTAGACATTACAGCCTCTTAAATTATTTTCTTAATAAAACGGAGCATAACTCTATTGCCTGACTGGGAGAATTCAGAGTCTTGGATATATTGTAACTTCTTATAAAAATTAACGACTCTCTCATTGCCAAACTTATCAGTTATTAAGTAAACATATTCAAGCTTACTTCTTTGGCTAACTTGGAGTTCGTAATCTTCTAGTAAAACTTTACCTATCGATTTTCCAGTACAACTCGGATCAACAGCAATACTGCTTAACAATGCAGCAGATTCCAGCGACTCGATAGGATCCCCTTTATAAAAAAGCGCATGATAAAGTTTCTTTATAACTACAGCAGGATTGAGCATAAGCCCAGGTATCGCAGCTCTCAAAAAACTGAGCCATTTATCACGCCGAAGCTCAGCAAAAAAAGTTTCTGGAGTTGTAGTACCAGCAGAAAAACCAATAACTTCTCCATCAGCAATTGCAACCCTCAATATCCCATCATTTTTAAATAGAAAACCTTCATATAGCCTTGTTAAAAATCCACGGCCTAGAGTTGTCAAGAAAAAACCTTGGAAGGCATTTATATGAACTTCCACTATTTTTGATATATCTTCTTGCGTTGCATCTCTTATGATCATTTTTTTTCTACAGCCATATTTAACACACTATCGAGCTTCGCGTAATTAATTGACATCGACATATTCTTTAAATAGAAATCACGCGCATTATTCCCCATATCACCCCACTGCTCACGTTTTAATAACAGCTTTTTGATCGCTAATATGATAGAGTTTACATCGCCTGGTTCAGCAGTCACCCCAGCATTTGCAGACTCTAATAATGCGTTAGTTTCACCACCAACTGCCATTAATATAGGTTTTCCCATCGCTAAGGATGATTGAGTTTTAGACGGTATCGTTATTTTGAATAATGGTGCATCACGTAAATGAACTACTAAAACATCTGCTTCTGACAGTACTGCAAAAATCTTGTTAGGAGGTACATAATCTTTAATATCAACATTGGCAATGTTAAGCTCAAGAATATATTTTTGAAGATCATGCTTTTCAACGCCACCACCAATCAAAGTCAACTGAACGTCATCTCGATTAAAAGTAGAAACAGCATCTATCAATGTCTTTAATGACTGAGCGGCTCCCATATTTCCGGCATACAATATATGGGCAGGCTTTGTCGTCAAGTGATTAATTTGGCATTGTTGCACTAATACTTTGTCAATTAACTTCTCTTCAGGGCACCAGTTGTAAACGACAGTCACCTTATCAGGTCTAACGCCCCTATCTATTAAGGCAGCTTTATAACCTTGAGATAAAACAATCACCTGCGATGCACTCCGGTAAATAACATCGCACCACTTACCAATTAATTTTACAATAAAGCTTTTCTTATTCATCCCTGTTGCAATCAATGCATCAGGCCATAAGTCTTGCACATCAGTAATATAAGGTGTCCCACGTATTACCCGCATCGCAATACCAATTAAACCTGTCGTAGACTGTGGGTGATAGGTATAAACTAGATCTGCTTTTTTACCAAGCAAAGCAGCGAATAACGCCATAAAGGTAAAGCTTAAGTAACTTGTCGCTCTGGAAAGTTTTGATTTTGAGTGAGAAATGTGCGACCAAAGACGAGTAATCTTAACGCCACCGGACAGTTCAGTACTTTTAAACCTAACACTATAACCGTCAAATACTCTGCCAGTCGGGTAATTGGGGAAAGTTGTTAATACTTCAACTTCATGCCCCTGATTAACCCAATGTTTCATCAGTTCCAAACCTTTAATTGAGTACTCAGGGTCAAACAACTGGCTGATAAACAGAATCCGCATTAATAAATCTTCCAAACAACACGGTTAATATAATCGGTATAAGAATGAATTATTCGCACAACTTTGTCTGAAACATTTGGCATGCTGTAATCTTGAACTCTTCTTAGCAATCTTTCATCACCACTAGGTTGAAACTCTAAAATATTCAAAGCTTGCATAACACGCTCAACCGCAAGACCGACCATCATAACCGATGCTTCTTCCATACCCTCTGGTCGTTCGTGCGCCTCGCGTAAATTTAACGCAGGGAAATTCATGATTGAAGATTCTTCGTTAATAGTGCCGCTATCAGAAAGCACGGCTTTTGCATTTTTTTGCAGGTGATTGTAATCATGGAAACCAAGTGGTTTCAATAATTGGATGTTTGGGTGAAACTCTAACCCTTGTGCCTCAATTCGATTACGAGTACGTGGGTGAGTTGAGACAATGACAGGCAGATTATAATACTCTGCAACCCTATTTAACGTTTCTGCTAACTTAATTAGTTGTTTAGGAGAATCGACGTTCTCTTCACGATGCGCGCTAACAACAAAGAATTGACCTTTCTGTAAACCTAAACGAGCAAGAACATCAGATCCATCTATTTGAGGCATATAGTGATTTAACACCTCAAACATAGGACTACCAGTTTTAATGACACGATCTGCAGGTAAACCTTCAGCTAACAAATAGTCACGGGCAATAGTGCTGTACGTAAGATTAATATCGGACGTGTGGTCGACAATACGACGATTGGTCTCTTCAGGTACACGTTGGTCAAAGCATCGATTACCTGCTTCCATATGGAAAATCGGCACCTTACGACGTTTTGCAGGAATAGCAGAGAGACAAGAGTTAGTATCACCAAGCACAAGCATCGCTTCTGGTTGCACCTCTTCGAGAACTTGATCAACTTTAATTATCACTTGCCCGATGGTTTCCGCAGCATTCTTACCTGCCGCATTCAAGAAATAATCCGGTTTTCGTACGCCTAAATCGTCAAAAAACACTTGATTGAGCTCAAAATCGTAGTTTTGCCCCGTATGAACCAAAATGTGTTCACAGTGCTCATCCAATTTTGCTAATACACGGGACAAACGGATAATTTCAGGGCGCGTACCAACGACAGACATGACTTTTAATTTTTTCATTTTGCTTTCTCTAGAATAATTATAATGGCTTGGCAAACGTATCGGGAGCCTCACGATCAAAGATCTCATTAGCCCACAGCATTACGATCATTTCTTCATCACCAATATTAGTTATGTCATGTGACCAACCAGGAACCGTTTCTACTATTCGAGGAGAGCGACTCTCAGTTTGCAACTCATAACGCTCACCAGTCGCAATATGTTCAAATTTGAATAGTGCTTTTCCCTTAACTACAAGAAACTTCTCGTTTTTTGTATGATGGTAATGACCGCCACGAGTAATACCTGGGTGAGCAGTAAAGAACGAAAATTGTCCAGCATCTTTAGTTTTTAGCATTTCACTAAAAACACCACGTTCATCACCATAGCTAGGAATGGCATAACTAAATTGTGCTGGTGACATATAGCTAAGGTAAGTGGAATAAAGTGCTCTACACAAACCAGAACCCACATCTTCAGTTATCAAACTATCACGACTATCTTTAAACGCACCTAATAGATCGGCAACCTCACCCACTGTGGTTAGATACTCTGGCAATACACGCTTAAAACCGCTACCTGAGGAACCGTCGAGAAGCGAAATTAAACTATGACAAACATCGTCAATGTAAACCAAAGTTACTGGAGCCGAGGGATCATTAATACTGATATCTAAATCATTAAGCGTGTTGTAACAAAAAGTGGCCACGAAAGAATTGTAGTTTGGACGACACCATTTACCAAAAACATTCGGAAATCGGTAAATATAATAAGAGGCGTCTGTATTTATACCATATTGTTCAACTGCTTGCTCTGCTAAACGCTTACTTTGCCCATAAGCGTTATCACGTTCGGCTTGCGTAGAAGAGCTAATAACCAAGGGCACTGGTTTATCAAACTGTTTCAGTTGCTCAGTAATAAAGCATGTTAAGTCTGCATTCCCTTGTTGAAACTCTGTTTCATCTTTTGGGCGATTGATACCAGCTAAATGATAAACAAAGTCAGCTTCGCTGAGATATTCAGCAAACTCTTCTCGAGATGTTTCACGATCGACTTCCACAATGTCTTGATGGCCATGCTCACGCAGCATGACACAGAGGTTTTTACCAATAAAACCTTTAGCACCAGTGACAACAATTTTCATTTACACGCCCTCGGGAACTACTAGGCTGCCGGCCTCAATATCTGCGATGAAATCCAGCTTATGAAGCAGCTTGACCATGCCATCCACATCTAAACGCTCAGTATTGTGTGAATTGTAATCTTCAATAACAGACAAATCTTTTTCGCCTTCCTCATTGTACTTAGAGTAATTGAGGTCGCGATTGTCAGACGGAATTCGGTAATAACCGCCTTGGTCTTCAGCGACAAACATTTCTTCACGGCTACATAAAGCTTCATAGAGCTTCTCACCATGACGTGTACCAATGATATTAACTTGGTGATTAGGTTTATCAGTGATTTTTAGCAATGCTTTTACAAGAACATCAATGGTAGCAGCGGGGGCTTTTTGCACAAAAATATCACCATTCGAACCATGTTCGAAGGCATGTAAAACGAGATCAACGGCATCATTCAACGTCATCATAAAGCGAGTCATATTAGGATCCGTGACTGTGATAGCTTGATCATTAATGATTTGACGTAAGAACAACGGAATAACAGAACCACGTGATGCCATGACGTTACCGTAACGCGTTGCACTGATCACTGTTTTTGCAGGATCAACGTTACGCGATTTAGCCACTATCACCTTTTCCATCATAGCCTTAGAAATACCCATGGCATTAATTGGATAAACCGCTTTATCGGTACTTAAACACACAATCCGTTTTACTTCATTCTGAATCGCCGCTTCAAGTACATTTTCAGTGCCCAATACGTTGGTCTTCACAGCTTCCATAGGGTGAAACTCGCAAGATGGCACTTGTTTCAAGGCTGCTGCATGATAAACAAAATCTACTCCCCGTGTAGCAGATAAGATAGAATTATAGTCTCTAACATCGCCGATATAAAACTTAAGCTTTGGTGAGTTATACTTTTTTCGCATATCGTCTTGTTTTTTCTCATCACGAGAAAAAATTCGAACTTCTTTGATGTCCGTTTCTAAAAAACGATCAAGTACTGCGTTGCCAAATGAGCCAGTACCACCTGTAATTAGTAAAGTTTTATTATAAAAAATAGCAAATTCACTTTGAATACTCATTAAATACACCATCAACTTTTTCAATAAATTTAAAATGCGTATTTACACATTTTTTAGCTCGTGAAGATAGAACCCCACGTTCAGTCTTCTCCATACCATCAATTAATCCAACAATTATTTTGTTAATATCTGTAGTTTTATCATCTAATTCTACAACATGACCAAGATCGTTATCTCGAACAAGGTCGGTCCAAGGTGTCTTATCACTAATTAATACAGGAACACCCAAGAACAAACTTTCGGCAATTACATGAGAAAAATTTTCAGACAAGCTCAACAAAACAAGAAAGTGGCCTGATGATATTTTTTCAGGAATATATTTATATTCAATTGGCCCTAAGAAATTAACTGTAACATTATCTGGTGAAGACTTTACCAAGTCTAAACACTCATGATAATAGTTTTCATCCTCAACTTCGCCGTATATATCAAGAGTAACATCATGAGTCTTAATAGACTTAAACAACTCAATCATAAAATGTATATTCTTAATCTTTGAAACCCTCCCAACAAAGACGAATTTAATTAAACTACCACTTTTAAATAAGTTTAAACCTACTTTAATAGGGCTATGAGAAAAATTAGGCAAATCAGGAACTATTTGGTATTTAAACTTAGCATTAGAAAGAGCCATCTTAAGTTCAGACACCTCTTTTTCATCTGTAAACACAATCTGTATCTTATCCAAAACACCAGTAATGGATAAAAACTGTAAATAAGCTTTTTTCAAAAAAGATTTATTTTTAATCGCACCCTCACCTAGCTCGCCACGAGGGAACAAGTAAATATCAACTTGTTTTTTTAATAAGATCAATGAAAAGAATAGTGGAATTAAACTGAATTTAAGATTGAAAATTCCATTTAATAAAAGGCACTCTTTACTAGCCCTCACTTTATTAGCATCTAGAATTGAAAATAAAGCTCTTAAAATACAAGAGTAACTATTAACATATTCTACGGAACAATTTTTAATAAACTGTCGCTCTTTATCGCTTTCACTATAAGGGGTATCATCTCCTAAATCTCTATCAGAAGTAACAACTTTTATGTCATGCTTATTATGTAAATGATTGACCAAGTTTACAACAGAGCGCAAAACGCCTCCTGCTTTGTAACCTGGTAAAAAATGAGGAGTAAATATGATCATAATCTTTAAAAGGAATAACCGTACAAATAAGCTCTAGAGAAGAAGTCATACGTTTTATATAAGAAATAGAATGAAACAATATAAAACATATAATCACCATTTCGATGACAGTAAAGTGTAATGTAAAAATACTGAATAACAGCGAACATTACGATTCTGTCACCACCAAGGAATAAGGACAAGAATAAAAGCGGAAGAAATGAAAGCACCACATACGTAATATCAAATTTCTTATAGGAAGAAACCAATGATATTATCATAAATATCAATACTTTTACCCCCCCATCCAAACCGCTTTCTTTAGTCGCATATGCCTGAATTTTGGTTATAAGCTGATCTCTCATTAGAAATAACAACCCAAGAAAAATCAACACAACAAAAATAAATCTAACAAATGACTTAAATGACCGGAAAGAAAGCACATTTATTATATCATTACGATACTTAATTAAATAAAACTGATATAAAAGCAAAAAACCTTGTATATGAGAAGCAACAGTAAGACCTGATTTTAAAAAAACAAACCTTTTATTAAAAACCATTAGAAGGATAAATATTAAAAATGCAAACTTCAATCTTTCGGCTGGGAAATAAAGAACCCAAAGGTAATAATTTGAAAGTAGGATAACTGTAGAAAAAAAACCTACCCGCAACCTATTAAGGAGTAAACTACATAAAAAGTATGCAAGAAAAGCATTGCATATCGAAAACAATATAACCTTATCTATTATCGAAGAAAAAACATAAACAAACAAGAAATATATAGGTTCCTTAGAGCCCAAATTAATATTATAGAATACATATGCTTGGAGTAGATCACTTGGTATTTCATTATAAAATTTATTGTATACATATAGGTCTTGACCTACATATATATTATAAAAATGGAGTGAAAATATCAGAATAAAAAAAGCATATAATAACGAGGCAATTTTTGAAAACAATGAACGCGACGTCAAGATAACACCTTATCATTTAAAAACTCAAGTTCGAAATTTGACCTTTTCTCCCACGTAGGGAAATGCTCAATATAACTCTCATAGTAATTCAGTAAAGTTGTGTACTGCGGGTAGTTCATCTTAGATATTTCATTAACAAAAGCTTCCAAAATTTCTTCATTAGTACTATTTGGCAAGAATATACAACCACTCTCACCTGGACCAATAACAGATACGAGATCAGGTTGTTCAATGGTAATTACAGGTGTAGATAAGTACAGCGATTCAAAAACAGGGTTACTAACATTTGTATATTTATTGAGTGACAATAAAAAGTCAGATTTTAGAATGTAGTCAACTACGTCTTCTGTAGGAGCTCCATGAATAAACTGAACACTATCCTCAATACCGAGCTTTTTTATCAATGAATGATAATATTGATACTCACTTTCACTACCAACTCCAATTAACGTTAGACTTATATCTCTAGAGTCAACTTCTTTCATCTTAGCGACGCAATCTAATACCAGATCTATCCTCTTCCAACTAGTTAACCTACTGACTACGACAAAGTTAATACGATCTTTTAGATTCTCTGATTTTCTCTTCTCTATTACTTCACTTGTTACTTTAGGAAATGTAAATCTCGGCTCTATACCATTATTTATAAAGAGTATCTTATCAGAGATATAACCATAGTATTGAAGCACCTTATCACCGAGCGTGCCATCATTAGTCATGATGGCTCCATCAAATACATTGCCTTTCTTTAATTCTAAAATATCAATTGCAAATGTTTTTTTGACAGCTTCATCTTCAAGCTTATCTAGACTAGCACCTAGGGCTGTACCTTGTAACTTGATGAAAACTTTAGCACCAAATACTTTTTTTAATAAGAAAGAAGCCCTAACTGCATTAATCTCATAGCAGCACACAATATCTGGTTTGTTTTTTAAATAATAAAAGAATGAATAGACAAGAATCAAACAAGAACGAAAATAAAATGAAATGTAACTTGATTTAGTTGAAGGTAAATTTATAATTCCATCAACTTTAGGCGTTGGGTTACTATTAACTTCAGAGGTGCTATTTTTTCGGTTATTCCTTAGAAAACCGATGATTTTTTTACCAAGGTCAATAACTTTAGGATTAATGACTGAAACAATCTTTAAGTTAGGGATAAATTCATTAGCCCTTTCCTTTGAGATATAAACATCACTATTCATTGTAGCTGCAGTGATTAAAGTAACATCGTATTCTTTATTGTATCCCTTTACACTATTTAGAAATGACTGATTTCCTTTCTTGTTAAAGAATAAACCAGATAAAATTAACATTTTACGCATAATAATAACAGCCTAATTATCGATTTTTGAAATTACTTTAGCTGGAACACCTCCAATGACAACACCATCATCAGGGAATGATTTAGTCACAACAGCTCCTGCTGCAACTACACAACGATTTCCTAATTTAACACCAGGCAATATAATACAGCCAGCGCCGAGCCAACAATCTGAGCCTATTTCAATTGCGTCTTGCTTTAACCACACTTTATCGTTTCTACTCATATCGTGGTTTGCACTAATAATGGATACATTAGGAGCAAAAATAGTTCCTTCTCCAAGCTTTATTCCATTGCCCGCTTGTAAATAACATCCACCACTGACGACAAGACTTGCAAATGTTCCTTTCTTACTACCTTCAAGATGCAAATTCTGTCCAGCTATAATTCTTGACGTGTAATGTGTGAACAAGTACTTGCCGTGCTTACTTCCCGTCAAGAAACCAATTACAACATTGAAGAAAAATAGTCTTAGTTTAAACTTAGTTAAAAATCCGTAATCTAATATGTATTTCTTTAATAATGCACTATTTACTATGATAGCCTTTAATTTTGATTTCATGAGAATATCCAAACGAATGAAAACTTCAACGAGGTAAATATTAAAGTAAACCCTATAAATTTAACAAATAAATTCATAGGTAGTATACTTGAGAACTTCATGTTATTGTTAGTCTGACGTTTTATTATTAGCATCATAAAAAATGACAGAATATAAGTCGACAAAACTACTCCCAAAGCAGCACCAAGCTCACCATAGTAATTTAGTCCCAATGTCACAAGCACTACCGTTAGTACCAATAAAACTATTGCCCCTATTACATCTAGATGTGTTTTGCCAATCACTTTAAATATATACCCAAAAGAAACGCATCTAATAGGAGCTAATAGTGAAAACGCTACAAATATCCAAACAGCTTCTACATATACTTCACCAAAAAGAATAGTAATAAACTCCTCCGAAAATACGACCAATAGAGCAGATATTGGTAAGCATACCATTGCAATTTTATTTAGTGCACTTTTCCATAACTGAGAAAATGCTTCCCAATCACCATTATTATGGTACTGCACCATCTTACTAAAAATGACAGAATTAACACTTGTTTGAATGACGCTAAATATTGGAAGTTGAAATGCTCCAACCGCATATATTGCAAAGATTGAAGCTCCAAGCTCATTTGAAACCAGCATATGGTCATATCTACTAGCGATAATACCGATACCAGAAGCTAAAGCCAGAAACCACGAATATTTAATAATCTTAGAGTATGATACTATACCTACATTATCTCTTGCCACAGAATGCCCTTTAGTCACAAAATAAATGACTGCCAAAGCAATAAAAAAAGACAATGCTGCACTTATAATATAGGCATAAACGACACTCTCAAAATCATAAATTAAAGCGGTTACAGCCACAACTACAGTATTAATCACAGCAATAATAGGGCAATACCACTTTATCAATCTAACTTCTTCTAGTGCAATTAAAGCAGTTGGTACAAAATTGTACAATATATGGAATAAAGGATAAATGGAAAATGATATTAGATAATAACTTAAGTACTCACCACCAAATGCTAAAGCAATTGTATCTTTAAATAAAAAGATAAGAATACTTGATAGTAACCCAATTGATAAACAAACTTTTGTATGACTTACTATCACATGCTTCTTACATTTATTTTCTTTTTGTAAACTACAGTAATATAGAGCAGAAACTGGTATCGCAGCAAAAATTACTGCAAATATCATTTGAGATATTAGCAATAGCTGCCTAAGCATACCAAATTCATCGACAGAAAGAATCCTCGCTAATATGATAAAGTTAGCTATGGTTGATAACTGAATTATTGAAGTCCCGAAGACTACATTAATAACATTTGATTTAAACTCTTTCATTACATAACTCACAATGGCTCATATAAAAATACGAGCTCATTTTTATAAAATACCTTTCGTATCAACAGTAAATCCAGAGATGTTTAAACCACTTTTAAACTCTTTATGATCAACAAGAATTATATGTATATCTGCTTCTTTCTGAGCGTTAACCAAATCCAGGAGTTCTACATTTGAAAGTTTTGATGGGATCGATTCAATATTTGGTTCTATAGCAACAACACGACCTGAATGAAACTCAGCAAGTTTTTGTGTGATAGACATCGCTGGGCTTTCACGTAAGTCATCAATATCGGGTTTAAAAGCTAAGCCATAACAGGCGATAGTAATATCTTTAGTTGTTTTAGTGGGGTTTGCCTGTAAGAAATCGGCAATAGCTAATTTAACTTTATCAATCACCCACAGAGGTTTGCTATCGTTAACCATACGGGCTGTATGAATCAATCGAGCCTCGGCAGGAGTTTTAGACACAATGAACCAAGGATCAACCGCAATACAGTGACCGCCTACACCAGGCCCAGGCTGTAGGATATTTACACGTGGGTGGCGATTAGCAAGACTAATCAATTCCCACACATTGATATCCAGTTTATCGCAGATCATCGATAACTCATTAGCGAAGGCAATTTGGACATCTCGAGAGCTGTTTTCAGTTAACTTGGCCATTTCAGCTGTTCGAGCATTAGTGATAATGCAATCACCCTCTACGAATATTTTGTAAAGCTCAACCGAGCGTGCAGAACATGTTGCAGAAATACCACCAATTACACGATCATTTTGCACTAGTTCACGCACTACATGACCTGGCAATACACGCTCAGGGCAGTGAGCTACATTTATATCCGCAGCATCAGCCACAGTTTGTGGGAAAGATAAATCTGGTCGAGCTGCAGCAAGCCACTCGGCTACTTGCTCTGTCGCACCAACAGGGGAAGTGGATTCTAAAATCACTAAATCGCCTTTTTTGAGCACGGGGGCAATACCACGGCAAGCAGATTCAATATAGGTTAAATCAGGGGCAGGAATTTCGCCTTCAGCGCAAGGTAAAAAAGGTGTTGGTACGGCGATTAAAAAGGCATCGGCAGGCTCCGGTATCATAACTGCTCTGAGATAGCCTTCTGTCACGGCTGCATGCACCAACATATCAAGCTCTGGTTCAACTATATGAATTCTTCCTTGGTTGATGGTATCTACTGCATGTTTATTAACATCCACACCAATTACGTTGACCTTGCGCGAGGCAAACATTGCCGCCGTAGGTAAGCCAATATAACCAAGACCAATTACTGAAATTGTTTTGAAAGACATTTTTCTTCCTAAATTTTATTTAACTAATTCGTTTAAAATTCTTTTGCAAGCTCGACCGTCACCATAGGGATTATGTGCAAAGCTCATTTCGGTATATGCGTCGATATCATTGAGTAATACCGAAAGGCCAGATACGATTTTATCAACATCTGTGCCCACTAATTTAACAGTCCCAGCAGCTATAGCTTCGGGTCGTTCTGTAGTATCACGCATAACTAATACAGGTTTACCTAAAGAAGGTGCTTCTTCTTGAATGCCGCCAGAATCCGTTAAAATAATATGGCTGCGCATCATCAGATAAATAAACGGCAGATACTCTTGAGGCTCAATCAAAATGATATTTTCGATACCGCCTAAAATGCGGTTGACTGGCTCACGGACATTGGGGTTAAGGTGCATTGGATAAAGAATTTGAACATCAGGATTGGCTTTAGCAGTGATAGCTAAAGCTTCACAAATTCGTTCAAAACCACCACCAAAACTTTCACGTCGATGGCCCGTGACTAAAATCAATTTTTTATTTTCATCTAAAAATGGAAACAGTGCAGCTAAAGTATTTTTTAGTTCGCTATTTTGTTCAATCTTGGCTTTTACCATTAGAAGTGCATCAATTACTGTATTACCAGTAACAAAAATATTTACTTCAGTATAATTTTCTTGAAGTAAATTTTGTTTAGATGTTTCGGTAGGTGCGAAGTGGTATTTGGTTAAGGTACCAGTGAGCTTGCGATTTGCTTCTTCAGGCCATGGTGAATATATGTTGCCAGTTCGCAGACCTGCTTCAACATGTCCGACATCAATTTGCTCGTAATATGCAGCTAAGCTTGCTGCAAATGTAGTCGCTGTATCACCATGAACTAACACAACATCGGGTTTAAATTCTTGCAGAACTGGTTTTAGCTCTAGCAAAATACGAGCTGTAATATCATTTAATGTCTGCCCAGCCTTCATCAGATTTAAATCATAATCTGGAGTGATATCAAATAATGACAAAACTTGATCTAACATTTCACGATGCTGGGCCGTTACACAGACTTTTGCTTCGAAACGATCATCTGAAGCTAATGTATGAACCAATGGAGCCATTTTTATTGCTTCTGGACGTGTACCAAAAACCGTAAGAACTTTCTTTTTCGTCATTACTTCAGACCTTATTTAGAACAATTTCTAAAAAAGAAATTGAAATACTACACATTTTATCTCAGCCTTCCAAACCAAGCTAAGACACTTTTCATCCATTTTGAGACAGCTGCTCTTATTTCTAAGTAAGCACCATCACTTGTAAAGCCTAGGTTTTACTGTTCTTCAGCTGTTTTTCTAAAAACTGTCCCAATAGGCTCTTTTCTCATAAAATATCTTACCAATACGAACATCACACCTAACATACCGCCGAGCATAGTGCCTAATACGCAAATCAATGCACGCTTCGGTTTAGCCTTTTCTTCTGGCGCTAATGCAGGATCAAGCGTTTTAAATACGTATTCATCGCGCACTTCGGCAAACATAATCGTTTTAGCTTGTTCTTCCACCAACTTATAAAGAATCGATTTAATATCGGCGACATTGGTTAAGGCGATTTGCTTATTTAAAAACTCACTACTCCGATTGGCTTCTGCTACATCACGCTCTTTCATCGCTTTATTAATGTCTTGAACGAGCCATGTCACCCACTGCTGAGCAACAAAAGGAGAACGATGTTCAACTGCAATAGTGACTAAGCTTGTCTCTTTATCTTTAGTCACCACCAATATTTTTTCGAATACCTTAAAGGCTTCTTGCATGGAAGGCTCAGGTTGGCGTGGTGGCTTGACATCCCTTACCCATGTTTGATTGTTCACATCATAATCATCTTCATCGTAGATAACGCGATTGTTCTCACGGTCCCACTTTTTTGCCGCCATTAAATCGGCAAGAATATTATGCTTTTTAATAAAATCACTGGCAAATTGACGGGATTTTAATACCTCAATCGCCATTTGGGTTTTATCAACGCCCCCTTTACCACGGAGGTTAACTCCTGCAAGGCTAGCTAAGCCGCCAAATTGAGATGCCAAGGCACTTAGTCCACCACCTTGCTCTTCGGATGCTGGTGCAAGCAAAGCTTCAGATTTGTAGATATTAGGTTGTTTAATGGCAAATACCACCGCGCCAATGGTAAATACTGCAGTGATGGCTATGATGAGCCATTTGCCTTGCCAGATAACGGCAAATAGCTCTCGAAGATCAATTTCGTCGTCTGCGGGTCGCTGGATAGTTGAAAACTGTGCATCTTGCCTATACTTGTTTATTTCATTGGACATTTAAAACTTATCTCGTTGTGTGAGTTCTCGAATACGGTTGACGGGTTACCGTTGACGGTTGACAGAACGCTTCGCTTACAGATAACGGTAAAAGCAAAGCTAAGAACGTTGACGGAACGCTTCGCTCACAGATAACGGTAAAAGCAACAAATAATTTGTTTTCCGTAAAGGGCGAAGCCCGTTCCGTTATCCGTAAGTCACGTAGTGACGTTCCGTTATCTTAGTAACATCCGTGAGTCACGTAGTGACGTTCTGTAGCCGCAAAGCGGCGTGCGCTTATTTATTTTCTGAATTTCGATCTTTAATCGATTTGATTAGCCCAGCTAACATTGCAGATAATCTTTCAGTTTTTATTAGTAATTCATCAACATAATTTGGCTCTAAATAACCAATATCTTTACCAATCATTGCTTGGGTAATCAATTCAGCTAGCGAAGCTTTTGCAATATATAAAAAATGTATTTGCTCTTTTGCACCATACCGCTCCATCCCCTCCGCAATATTTGACGGAACTGAAAGTCCTGACCGAGTAATTTGATCTCTGAAGCCCCAATCTCGGAGGTCTTTTGTTGCTATATAAATAGAAGATGATAATTCGTAACTAAGTTGCCAGACTTCTAGCTTTTGAAACTTCATATCCTCTCCTTGGAAAAATTAGAAACCAATCACGGTTGACGGAACCGGAAACGTTGACTGTTGACAGAACGCTTCGCTTACAGATAACGGTATAAGCAACAAGAAATTCGCTTACCGTAAGGGCGCAGCCCATTCCGTTATCCGTGAGTCACGTAGTGACGTTCTGTAGTCGCAACGCGGCGTTCCTAGCTCCTTAGTTCTACAGCCCAGAGATTACCGATACAGCAATTGCAGTATTATAAATAATGCCCGTTATCTGTGACCATAAGGTTAGGTTATCTTTATATTCAGTATCTAGTGGTACAACTATGGTATCGCCTGGTTCCATGGCACTTCCGCCATTAAACCAAAAAGATGATTCAGGCATTTGGACTGAGCCATCAGCTTTCAGTACATAAGAGCGCGATTCATCGGCACGTTTACGCGCTCCGCCGGATAAAGCCAGATATTGATCGAAAGTCATACCTTGCTTGTATCTGTGTGTACTTGGGTGTTGCACTTGGCCCATGACAGAAATCGTTTGATTGGTCGGTGGAATGTACAAGGCATCGGCATCCTCAAGCATAAGGTTTGCGCTATCAATCCCTAATTCAATGGCATTAATATCAACAACTAATCGACCTACCGTTTTGACATTCTCGAGCTCATTGAGCATTTGCTGTGCATCGTTATAACCAATAGTTGGGGTATCTTTGGTCAGCGCTTTCGCAGCAATCTCTCGGCGTAATTCATCCGCGAGTTTTGATAACTCAAGTTGCTCTTTATCTTTTACTGATTTACGTAGAAATACCGCACTGCGAGGAGCTGCATCGCTCGTTAAGCCGCCAGCACGAGCAAGAACATCCTTTAAACTTTCACCGCGTTGAATGCTATAGGTACCGGGGAACTTGACTTCCCCTTTAATGGTTACCCAACGAGTATCTTGCCAATCAGGAAGGGTGCGTACGGTTAGAATATCGCGGCTTTGTAGCTTAATATTTGCAGATGGATCATTTTGCATTACGCGGTCTAAGCTCAGCTGCACATGCTCAACTGACACCCCATTTTGCTCTGAAACCTGTTGGCGTGTTAATTCAGCAGAGAGTGTATAAGCGCCTTCCTCTAAACCACCGGCAGCGATAAGTAGCTCTTTAACATCAGCATTAATGGTGATGGGATATTGGCCAGGAAAACGTACATTTCCATTAATACTGACCAACTTAGCAGCGGCGCCAAAACGGCTTTGTTCTCTAAGTTTTTGAATTATTGGCTTTAGTAACGCTTCGCGGTCTGCATAATCAAACACTATGATTGAATCACGCGGATTCAATTGAGGATTGTAGTGTGATTTTGGCTCACCTATTGCGCGTCCGAGGGCAATACGCTCAACTTGAATATCGCCGCGCTGATTTATCTCACGTACTAGTAAGGCATAATCCAAATCAGCTGAAATGGTGAGATCACCCCAAATTGAAGGAAGCAAATCCGCAACGGTCAGACCTTTCGTCCATTGATACTTACCAGGTCGAACGACAGCACCAGCGACAGTAATCGCATTATCGATGCGGCTTGAAGCCGATCTTACATTTAAAAGATCACCATTTTTAACTAAGGTGTTTAAACCCGCATTTTCGGTTAAATCAACACTGATTACGGTTTTAACTGATTCGTTACTGAAACGCTCAACCGTACTTGCTTTAGGATAAGCGCCTGGGTTTAGACCACTCGCCATGCGAATAACATCGGCCATTGTTTCATTATTTTTGAGTTCATAAATAGCGGGACGACGAACCTCCCCCATCACACTCACTGAACCACCAGAAGATGGAATGAACACGACATCACCAGATTGTAAACGAATATCCCCAGAGGCATCCCCGCGAAGCAGAAGATCATATAAGTCTAAGTGGCCTACCGTTTTACCAGCACGCTTAATTTGAATGTTGCGTAAACTACCAATTTGGTTCACGCCACCAGAGATAAATAGGGCTTGAGTAATAGTCGATAAACTTGAAACTGTGTAAGAACCTGGTTGGAAAGCATCACCAGCAACGAAAATGCGGATTGAGCGTAATTCGCCCATAGTGATATTTGATTCAATGCCGATCATGCTTTGGCTAATCTTTTGCTGTAATAATTCGCGCACCTCAGCAAAACTCAAACCAACCAGCGATATAGGCCCTAAATTAGGAAACTGAATGGCACCATCACGGCCCACTGTTAATGTGTATTGGTTATTTTCTTTACCGAACAACTGAACATTCAGACTATCACCAGGACCGATCATATACTCAGCAGGTACGGGCACATCGCTAACTGGCGCAAATGTACTTGGTGAACCCGCAAAGAGGTCGTAGCCAAAACGTTTGAGTTGATTTTCTTTCTTGTCTTCAATTGCCTCAACCGTAGATTCTGACTTAGTCGCTTGATTTAACTGGTCGCTTTCCGATTGATCAACCACATTATTTTTCGCCGTGCGAGGAGTGACTACTGTAGGATTTTCAACAACTGTCGCTGTAGCACCAGCCCCAGTTATGATTGAAGGGTCAACACCATATTGGCGTGCTAATCTTTCTTGTTCAGACTTAGGTAATGCTTTGAACTGCTCGATCATCTGCGGAGATGGCGTAATGGCATTAGCCTGCGCGCCCATCAAAATCGCGGCACTTATGCCTAGTATGATGAATTTTTTGACTTGTCGTAGCACCAGATATCTCCGTTTATAAAAATTGGGGCAAAACTTATTTTTTAGAATTTAGATGTAGCACAATTTGTTCTACGTTTGAGCAGTAAACAGCTTGATGTCTTTACATAAACTGAAATACATAATGCCTTTCTGGCACGCTACCGATCCGCGTGGCGGCCTGATGCCTTCGGCGTTCGCTTAACGAATGAAACTATTCATTCGATAAATATATCCCTATATAACTGCCAGTTCGGTATCCGTACCTCTCGTTCGAGGGCCCAACCTTCGGTTTCTCACCTTTCAGGCACGCTACCGCCCATAGATTGCGGCTTCTATATTGCCCTTCGCGACGCGAAAATTCATATTTTTCAAGCAATAAAGCTATAACATTCTTTGATATAAAGAATGGCAAGGCTCTAATCCTTTAGTATTCCTAGCGAGTAACATCATCAAACTTGTGAGAAAACACGCCGAGCAATTTCTACTTTAGGTAAGCAAAAACAAATAGCTTAACT
Source organism: Shewanella sp. SP1S1-7 (assembly GCF_031932105.1). Lineage (NCBI taxonomy): Bacteria > Pseudomonadati > Pseudomonadota > Gammaproteobacteria > Alteromonadales > Shewanellaceae > Shewanella > Shewanella sp. SP1S1-7. Next base: position 6,077 of record NZ_JAUOEU010000023.1, on the reverse strand, counting down.
AGGCTAATTGTCGTCTTTGCCTCAATATCCACATTTGACACTTAGCTAGCCTCCACGATGGGCGACCAGATTATTAAAACATTATCACAACATTGAGTTTTATAAGTTTACTGTAAACTTTCAGTTTTAGCTGGTTAATTAACAAGCAAACACAAGGCGTTTGTTCGAATTTTAAACAACAGTTTGTTGCCAAACCAACCAACTATTTCAGACAACCTGTAACTCATTGATTTATATGTTTTTCAATTATTTTTATTTATTGTAGGCAAAAAGCAATAATCACTAAAATAGCTAATATCCTACAAAAACTTCATCTTAAGTCTGACAATGAAGTGTGATCCAACTCGCTAAATACTAACCCGCTCAACAGTTTGTTCTGGCACTGTAACTGTCTTTATTTGTCCCATTATGTTGAATAGAACATGACAACGCTTATTCGGGCATTTTTCTTGAAAAATACCTTCTAAATCAACAAATGGTCCATCTGTAAAACGAATTTTTTCCCCAGTTTTTAGCTCTGGTACTTCGGCTAATACCGTTTGGGAAGGCGTTAATTCTTTCATGCGAATGGCATGGATAATTCTGTCGTCAATGGGCGTCATTTTTTCTTGACAATTAACGATTCGATTCACACCACGAGTAGAGTGGACCTGCCTAACACTTGTTTGGCTTGGGTCGAAATTGATGAATAAATAATTAGGGAATAATGGTACACGACAGACTTGTTTCCGCCCGCGTTGAGATTTCTCTTCAGAGACCATAGGTAAATACGTCTCTAAATTTTGAAGTGCTAAGTTCTGTTGTGCTCTCGCTTCACTACGAGGCTTACAATACAAAAGGTACCATGCCTTCATACGCTAATCTCACTACCCTATTTTAAGTGACGTCCATTCACGGGCGGCAATCATAGCAAAGATGCTTAAGTCGATGGAAGCAGTTTTTCGCCGTTCTCTGACATCTCGCTCGGTATACATACAATGCGCACTTAGATTAGCGAATTCACATCTAAAAGCACGGTAATACTATATTGCTGATAATGTCACCACTTGGTTTACCAAAATTGACTTTGGTTGCTTTTAAGGGGTATATAAGGTGGGATTTTAGCGAAAATACTCATTTCACAGCTAAAAATATTACTTTTATTATAAAAACGTAACAATAACCCATACGTAACTAGCGGTTATTCAACAATTAATGAATGCATTAGTATGAATTGATTGCTGATTAAACCTGCAGGCGATATGGGGACGAGCAACAACCATTTTTCTGTGGTGACATCATCCTGTTTCAGGGGCCCACAGGCAATCACGAGCTTAAGGTGGAAGACTTCATGAGCGTAGCAAAACCACAAGGAACGATGCTTGGGCATCCTAAGGGATTGTTCCTGCTGTTTACAACAGAACTTTGGGAACGTTTTAGTTATTATGCAATGCGCGCCATTTTGGTGCTGTATTTAGTTGATAAAGTACAGAGTGACGGCGGGCATGGTCTAGGTTGGACTCAGGCTGAAGCATTATCACTTTATGGTACCTTCACAGGTTTAGTTTACTTAACGCCACTTATCGGCGGTTGGTTAGCCGATAACATTTTGGGCCAACGTAAAGCCATTTATTTGGGTGGTGCTTTAATGGCTGCCGGCCAATTCTTACTTGCCGCGCCGCATAGCTGGATCCCAGGTTTAGAAACAACGGTGTTCTATATCGGCCTAGGCACTCTTATCTTAGGTAACGGTTTATTTAAGCCAAACATCTCCACTATGGTGGGTGATCTATACGAAGAAGGCGACCACCGTCGTGATGGCGCATTTACAATTTTCTACATGGGCATCAACTTAGGTGCTGCACTTTCAGGCTTTATTGTAGCTTGGGCTTACACTAGCTTCGGACACGCGGCTATCGTTAACGGACAAGAAGTATTTGTTAACAACTGGCAAGCAGGTTTCTTCTGTGCTGGTGTTGGTATGATCTTCTCTCTAATTATCCAATTCTTGTTTGCACAGAAGTATTTAGGCGATATAGGCAGAGTGCCAGCCGCTAAGCTTGAAAAACAAAAAGCGGAAGAAAAAGGCGAAATACGTAAAGAACCACTCACAAAAGTCGAGCGTGACCGTATTAAGGTCATCATGGTAATGGGTTTATTTACTATTATCTTCTGGGCTGGTTTTGAACAAGCGGGCGGTTTAATGAACTTGTTTACAAACGAGTTCACCGATCGTATGGTCGGTACCTTTGAAGTTCCGACAACTTGGTTCCAATCATTAAACGCTATCTTTATCGTATTATTTGCCCCTGTGATTGCTTCTATCTGGATCCGCTTAGGTAAGAATGAGCCTAACTCGCCAGTGAAATTTGCGCTTGGTCTGTTTTTACTCGCGATCGGTTTCCTATTTATGATAGGCGCTGTAATGCAAATGGGCGGTGATGCATCAGTTAAATCGAGCATGTGGTGGTTAGTGGGCGCTTATTTCTTCCATACTATGGGTGAACTGTGTTTATCACCTATCGGTCTGTCTATGGTGACTAAACTGGCTCCACTGCGTATTGCCTCTTTGATGATGGGTGCTTGGTTCCTATTCGTTGCAGCCGCCAACAAGATTGGTGGTGTTGTCGGATCATTCATCGGCCATGGCGGAGAAAAAGAAGAACAACTAGCCAATGCAATGGCGATTTTCTCTGGTATTGCCATCACAGCAGCTCTCTCAGGCATTATCCTGTATTTTATGGCTGATAAGTTAGTGGATTGGATGCATGGCGCTGAGACTAAGCATCATACTGAAGCTGAAGCCTTAGAAGACGAAATAGCCGTTACCGCTGAGCATGAAGCAATAAAACGCTAATAAGCTCTGCGACTGTAAAAACAAAAACGCCTTACTAGCATTAGTAAGGCGTTTTTTTATGTCGAATTTGGACTGAATACTGATTTCATTTAAGACGAACTAGAGGCTCAACTGTAGGAAGCCACCTTCGGGGATTGTGGCATCGTAAACCAACCCCTTAAATTTATTATCAAGCAAAGCCTGTTTATGTTCAGGCTCACTGGTCGCAATACACAACTGCTCTTGCGGTAAAATACTGCGGAACTGAATGCTCGGCTTACCCCAATCTAATACGCCCAGCTGTAGGCTCTCTGAAAGCGCTAGCGGGCTTAATCCCTCGTCATTACGCAGATAACAACGCAGTCCCTTCCCAGCCTGTGCGATAGCAGCACGGTACTTAGTTAGCTCAATGGAGACATAAATCATATCCGCTTTGATATCGAGTCCCGATTTAACTAGACGCTCGTTCAAATAGCTCATCATATTGAATGGTTCAATAATGCTTTGGCTTTGGCCATTTCGAAAATCTTTAAGCTTCTGATTAACAAAACTTCTCAGCAGAACACAGGCAAAAGCGGCTCGATTATCTTCGGGATATAAATGCGCCATATACATGATCAAGTGATCAGTGCCGACCATTGTTGAATCAATAAAGTAACTGCTAATGTCACTGTTTTTATACAAACTGTAGTCAACTTTGGCGGCAGGGTAACTGATGTTTGAAGCGGGGAATAATTGTTGCTGCACTTGCTTGGCCGCGGCAACACTTTGCTCAAGTAAAGCGAGGTTATCACTTAACTCTTGATGGGATAGGGCTTCAAAATCCGCGGCTTGGGTATCATCAATGTAGGAATTATGCAGGCTTTGCTTAATGGCTTGTTCGATGATGAATAAATCGGATACTGGCTTAACGAGATAATCACTGGCGCCAATCCTTAGGGCTTCAACAACGTCAGCCATGACATTATTACCTGAGATCACAACTGAAGGAACCAGTGGCGCTAACCTTGTCATTTCCTTAAGCATATCGAGCCCACCAAGCTTAGGCATGCTTAAATCTGCAAGAACAACATCAAAGTGCTGCGATTTGAAAAATGATAATCCTTCTTCACCATCACAGGCTTGTGTAACTTGCGCGCCTCTACTATCAAGAAAGCTTGCAACAATCTGCCTAAACACAGGATCATCTTCAACTAAAAGAACCGCAACACCATTTAACGCCATAAAAGTTCCTGAATAGAATTCATCGCATTGCCATTACTCAAGTGAACATACCGATAACGTTATTCGATAAGGCGAACACTTGCATACTAAAGACAAATGCTGTCAAGTACGGCCTATTGGTTACTCTAGCTCCTGCATATACTGTTCGAGTAACTCATCATCATCTTGTTTTTGAGGAACATTCCCATCATAGACTTTATAGTCCATGTGTTGTAAATACGCATCTTTGACAAAGGCATAGGGATCGAGTGCATTATCAACGAGTCGCTCTTGATCGATCGCAGATGCTCTGGAGTGAAGATTTTTAAGTCCCCATTTAACAATGGTTTGCCACATTGTTAGCTCAGACAAGGGAAAGTATAGACCATCAACCCAATCAGACGCGAGTTCTCGCACGACATAAGGACCCGCAAACGGTGCCATGAAATAAGGTCCATTGGGTACGCCATAATAACCAAGCACTTCGTTAAACTCATCTTGCTTACGGCTCATGCCCATCATATCTGCGACGTCAATGACACCTAATAGACCAACAGTTGTGTTAATCGTAAAGCGTCCACCCGCATTCGCCGCCCAGCCCCACTTTCCCTGCAGCACGTTGTTTACTAAGCTGCTCGGTTCTTCTAAATTCTGTACAAAATTATTGATGCCCGTTTTAGCAGGCATAGGAACGTAATCGTTGTAACCATGGGCAACAGGACGATATAAATATCTATCTAAATAGAGATAGTTAAAATCCCACATCGCACGGTTAAAGCCTTCGAACGGGTCGCGGGGATCATCATAGGTGATTTGTACCTTAGCAGGGGTTTCCTGCGGAATGGTATCTGATGCGGGTACTTCAGCCGCTTGCACTTTAGGCAACAGCAATAACCCCAAAGATAATCCCATCCATTTTAACTTCATATCGCTCTCTTAATATAAATGTACAGCTTAGGCAGCAAGTTTTCGCTAAAGTGACAATACAAAAATGACGATATAAAGATAATTCGTCTTAGTGGCATACTATCCAGTATGACAGTTCCGTTGTCACAAGGCGCATAAGCATACTTGGCAAAAAAAATTGGTCAATTGTTAATTTTACAAAACGAATGTATCGCCGAATAAACTATATAAGGTCTATAAATGGAGTCGATTCCACTTGTTAGCAGTCGAACCCCGCAGTTACATACTGCGATGGCCCAAGCTGATGCTCTCAATGCTTCTCCGCGCCCTATTCCAGCTCAGGTGCAAACCTCGCCTGAAGGAGATAGTATTATTCTAAACGGTACAGAATATAATTTAAAGCTTGTTAACGCTCAGCAGCGGCAAGTATTATTGACAGCGAATACTTTTCTAGTCACGCCTATTACGCAAAACACGCAACCAACAACCGCAGCGACTCAAAATCCCATCAGCCAACTGCTTGCTCTAGCCACGCCTATTGCGTTGAAAGTTCCAGAGGCTGTTATCAATTTGGCGCAACAAAATGGCATATCTCAGGCACAGCTTTCGGCTCTTGCGGCTCGAACTCAAGGTTACCCATTACCGAACGTCACAATTATTAACAAAGAGTTTCAATTTGCTAATGGCACTGTTGTAGCACAAGATTCTGGACCTCAGCTGAATCAAGGAGAATTCTTAGCAAAAATAACCTTTCAGCAAGGGCGACCTATTTTATTACTCACCCCAATACAGAGCAAACTCGAAATCGTTATTGGGGCGCCAGTAAATGAAACTCAGGTTCCCACAAATAAATTGTCTTCTGACATTGTGATCGCCAAAGTTGAACCAGTTCAGATCATCGCTTCCTTTTTAAAAAAACTTGAAGCTATCGTTTTTTTACCTGAACCAACAAAACAAACGACTACAGCAAAGGTAGATGCACCGGAGACTAAGGTAAGCGGTAGAACAGCTCAACCACAAACATTAGATACAAGTACCGAAGGCATCAAAAACAAAAGCATAAACGATGCTGGCTTACCGCTTTCGAATACTAATAAAGGACTTGCCACAAACCTTAACAGCTCATTAGGCTCTTCAAGTTCACTCAATTCAC
>NZ_JAUOEU010000022.1:0-76483 GCF_031932105.1 Shewanella sp. SP1S1-7 | reverse complement strand
GGTGACCACACCATCAAGATGAAAGCCCATGTGGGGAGCTTAGGCAATCAGTCACCATTTCAGCATGTATTAAGGGACCACCTAGGCAGTGTCGATACCTTAATCGATGGGCAAACGGGGGCAGTTCTGCAATACCGGGGTTATGATGTGTTCGGCCGGCCACGGGATATTGCCGCAGGCAATGCCTTACTGACGGCCTGGCAAGGGGTTACCAAAGGTTACACCGACCATGAGCATTTGAATGAGCAACAGTTAATTCATATGAACGGGCGGATTTACGACTTTAATGTCGGCCGCTTCTTAAGTGTTGACCCGTTTTTACAGTTCCCTGAGAACAGCCAGAGTGCGAACCCTTATTCGTATATCTTGAATAACCCGATGAGTGGGACTGACCCGACTGGGTATAGTGCTGTTCGAAGTGGCAATGCATCTGCTTGGCGCACGAATGAGTTGATGGGAGAGTTTGCTGGTACTCCTTTTCCATCAGAGGACGAAATGAGAAGGACAAATGAGATGTTTAAAGGAACATCTCATCTTTTTTCTGCTTCAAATGGGCAAACAAATGATGAGAATTCCACTGGGAATAACTCTGGTGAGGATGACAAAGAAGGAGTTGGCATTGCCGTTTCAGAAATCGCAACTGCTGCGGGGGCGGGAAGTGTAGCACTTAGCGCTATTGAACATATAACAAAAGACAAAGCTCTTGTGCCACCGGCAGGAGATTATAAATCAACAGGCCAATCCAGAGGGCTAGGTAAGTTAGAAAAGGTTAAATGGGGTAAGGTAAATCAAATTTCATTAAAACAGTTAACAGAATCCGCTAAAGCTGGGGGCGGATTTTTGGGCGTTATTGCGGCGGCTGCAGCAACGGAGGCAAATTCTGATGCGTTGAGTAATGGCAGTATTTCTGAAGGGGAGTTCGAAGGTAAACGTAACGCTGATATAGCCATGTTGATTGTAGCTATGAGGGGCGGAACAGGAGGAGCTGTTGCTGGTGCTGTATATTATGTAGCTGACTATGTTTTTTCAAAAGATGATGTGAATGGTTGGATTATGCTCAAAAGAGATGGGGTGCAAGCAATGGGAAATACCCAATCAAGTTTTCAAGAACTGGGGCGTGACATGAAAGGTATTAGGCGAGAATATGACAGTGATCCAAATGGATTTCTTCATAAATTATTAAGTGTTCAAAATATCAGCATTGGTGGGGGGTGATCATGGAGTTTTTTCGAAGTTTTATAGTTGGTGGGTACGCATATTATAGAAAAAAAGGCTTTGGCCATTCTGGATCAGTGTCAATGTTGCTTTTTTCATCATTGGGTTTTGTTTTAATTATTTTTCATGGAATATTGAACTCTAATGGCTTTAGTTTTTTCTCAAACATTAACTATTATGGTTATGTTTTTTTAGTCTTTTTATGTTTTTTATGGTTGTACATTAATGCTCGGCTTTGTAAATTTTTAAAAAAATATGAAATTGATTTTGAATCTAGTATAGGTGCGAAGGAAATAAAATTTCATAGCTATATAACTTATTTTTTAATTGCAATATTTATTTTTGTTCGGGTGTTCATTTAGCCTGCTTTTAGCTGGCCATGCGAGATTTAACGAGATGGAACAGAACGGCTAGATATAACCATCTGAAATGAAAGTGTTCTTTAACAATTAAAAATCACAGTCGCCGTCGATGGTGTGAGTCACACGGTTAAGCATCAATACGATGGTTTCTATGGTCGCCCTAAGGCGCTCGAATACCCTAATGGCTTAACCCTCCTCACTATTTCAAGATAGTCCTATAACGATTATGGCTACCTCGAGCAGACCAGCAATGCTGCTTCTGGCTATCAATATCGGCGCATCACCGCTATGGATGAAGCGGGCCATATCACAGGCGCCGACCTTGCTAACCGCGTGATGTCTGAATCTCGCAGCTACTATAGCGAAGGCACCATGGCGAGTGTCGAAGTGGATGGCCCGCTGGGGCGTATTCATGCGCACTATTACGATGGTTACGATGAGTTTATGAATCTCACCAGTGAACGTGATGGGGTGACAGGCCCGCCGATTTAACGAGACGCCCATTGTTAAATTTTTTGGAAGAACAGAACGTCTTGATATAAGCATTTGAAACAACACAGTTCTTTAACAATTTAACAACCGAAAATGGCGTGGTCCGCAGCTATGTCTACCGGCAGATAAGCGCCATGGATGAGGCGGGTTATGGGCAGGCAGACCAAGCAAGCCAATACCCAAACTACACGCACTTGGGTGTATGACACCACGGTCGGTAATGGCAAGTTGTATCAAGCCAGTGTTACAGGGCACACGCAAACCCACAGTTACGATACCGCGGGGCGGATGATACAAACCATCACGCAAATGGGCGGCCTTAACTTAACTGAAAAGTATGTCTACGACAGTCAATTTGGCCGCCTCAAGGCCATGGCCTTCCCCAGTGGTGAGCATGTTGCTTACCGTTTCAATGATAACGGCTATCTGATTGAAGACTATCAACGCTTTACCGATGGCAGTGAATTGTCTCTACGCACGGTTGAGGCATACAGTGCCTTAGGGAGTATCAACCAGCAACGATTCAGCAACGGTAAGATACAACAATTCTTCCGCAATGAAGCGGGCTCTCCACTTTCGATTTGTACCAGTAATAACGGCAGTTGTAGCACGGTCGGTATTCAGTATCTTAACTATGACTACGATGCTATGGGCAATCTGGTTCGGCAAGAAAATGCCATCACCCGCTTTGCAGAGGATTATACCTACGATGAACTGATGCGGGTCGATAATTCCACCAAAACCATTAATGGCACCACGTATGCGCCTATCAATTATGACTATGATGCCGCGGGGAATATTTTGGTTAAAGATGATTACGGCAGCGGTTATCTGTATGGTAACGTGGGTAAAGGTTTAGGGGGCAATGCGGGCCCCAACGCGATAAGACAGTTTATTCGCGGGGGGATAACCTCCAACTTTACCTATGATAACAATGGTAATCGCTTAACTGGTGATGGGGCGACCTTAACCTACGATGACCAAAACAAGCCGTTAACTGTAGTACGTAATGGCACTACCAGTACCTTTAGTTATGATGCAAATGGTCAGCGCTATAAACAGGTGAAGCAGCAAGGTAGCAGCATCACGACTACCTACTATGTGGGCAGTTTTGAACGTGAGGTCAGCAGCAGTGCGACCATCGATAAGACTTACATCGGTGACCACACCATCAAGATGAAAGCCCATGTGGGGAGCTTAGGTAATCTATCGCCATTTCAGCATGTATTAAGGGACCACCTAGGCAGTGTCGATACCTTAATCGATGGGCAAACGGGGGCAGTTCTGCAATACCGGGGTTATGATGTGTTCGGCCGGCCACGGGATATTGCCGCAGGCAATGCCTTACTGACGGCCTGGCAAGGGGTTACCAAAGGTTACACCGACCATGAGCATTTGAATGAGCAACAGTTAATTCATATGAACGGGCGGATTTACGATTTCAACGTCGGGCGTTTCTTAAGTGTTGACCCGTTTATTCAGAGCCCCACCTCGACCCAGAGCGTGAACCCCTACTCCTATATCATGAACAACCCCATGTCGGGTATAGATCCAACTGGCTACTGTTCGACGGACGATACGCTGAAAGGTTGTGCCGATGGCTTGGAAGCGGGGAAAACCCAAGCCATTACCAATGCGGACGGCAAAACCGTTGGCCATATCGGCAAGGATAGTCAAGGTAATGTGCATATCAGTAATGGTTCCAGCAAAGGTCAGGCCGCCGTTACCAGCTCAATAGCCAATGCTGGTAAGACTGCAGATATTGGATCCCAGCAGCAGATTGCTAAAGGCGGGGGGAATGGTGGCACCAGTGGGGGTAGTGCGGATGTATTAACCCTCGGAGGTGCCGCTGCCGCTGCAGCAGGAAGGAATCTAAGCGCCAAAACATTGGCTAAAGGCGCCGCTGCACTACTAGGTGGTGGTGCAGTCATGGCAGGAATTGAGGCCCTCAAACCGACCAAAACAGCAACCGATGAAGAAATGGAAGCCTTAGCAGCCCCGACAATAGCAGCGAATATAGCTAATAATTCGGCAGCAGCTTTGCAAGAGGCCCTTCAAGGAAAAGCAAGTGATGAGGGGCTTAGTCTGTTCAGAATAGCTGGCGGGGATGCAAACAATCTTAAGTTGAAGGGAATAGAGAAAGGTCTATCGCCTCCAGGAATTTCTCTATTAGTTAGCACGGATGCTCAGGCAGCTGCTGCACAATTTAGAAGTAAATTTCCGAACTTCTCATTTGCTATCACAGGGCAAGCAAGCCTCAGAGGAATTCGTAATGCTGGCTTCGATGTTCTAGCAGACCCTACGAGTAACTTTGTAAATCATGCTAGGTTAATTCATCCCGCAGGGGTAGAAGGATTTAACTTGGAAAGCAGGCAAAGGTTATCAACTTACTTTACAAACCATGCTACACCTTGATGGAGTGTTATCATGATAATTAGAGATATGAAGCCAATTGGTGGCTGGGAAAATTTCGAGCTACATGAGGAGCTTGAGGATTATTTATGGGGTGCCTTAAAGTTAAGAGAAAACAAAGAAGGTGAATGGTCATATATGAGCTTTACTTCATTAAGCTCAACATGGGAATTAGTTGTAAACGATAATATGTTGGCAACAGTAATGTTGGAATGTGGCGAAGATGAAAAAGTAAAAAGCTTATCATTTTCCGTATGTGATGGAGATATGTTTTCGTCTAATTATCTGAAGTACATAGTTGATGGATTAAGCAGTACCTTTCAAATAAAAAGTACATAACATGTAAAAAATGAAAGTGACAGGATAGCCATAACATTTTACCGTTAGCCCCAATTTATTGGGGCTTTTTCTTATCTAAAACTGGGCAATTTGACCAGCGGCTTGGGCAGTCGTTGCCAGTAGAAGCGTTCAGTCTGTAACAGCCGTGTGGGCGATTTGGTGCAGCGCCACCAAACTGATGACACTGACGCAATTGATCGCTTCTGCTGTTTATGGGTGATCACTTCTACTGCTTTGAGCTGCTCAGTCTGCTGCAAGTGTTGACAAAATGAGTTTTAGAAGATCATTCGCTTTAGGATGGCTTGTTCATCGGTTTTAATACTAACGTTCAATAGTTGCCTTACAAATATTAATCCGAAACTAATGGACTAGAGTAAAAAATCTATCACGCTTTTGTCCCAAAGTTTCTTATGTTCAATCGAATGACTTCGCTCAAGCCTAATCAGGTTGAACAATTTAACAGAATACTTATGACTTAATTTTTGAACCTACTGGTTACGCTGATACGTGAAAGGTGAGCAAGGGTGATTTGCGAGACGACCGTCCGCCCCATGGACGGGGCGGTCGAGCATCCACGGATGGACTGGCTGCGCGTCGGGGAGCAAATGCCATGGCAAACCATTGCTCAGAACGATGAACAGCCTCCCTACCGCCTCAATCCTTTATCTCTTGCTTCTAGATGGCTTCTAGATATCGCTCGCTTCGAAAGGCGTTACAAGCCTTAAAGCCGTCTTGCTTCTATCACGCTATCGACCTGGGTCAGTTTAGATAACACTCGCGATAAACCATCAAGGTTATAAAGCTCTAGTTCCAACTCAATCGCGGCGGTCTGGTTTTTGGTATCCGATGACGAACTCATGGCCAGAACATTGGATTTTTCGGCAGCCAGTACTGAGGTTAAGTCACGTAATAAACCACTACGATCGTGGGCTAATACCCGCAAACGCATTCGATAACCGCCGGAGTAATTTTCGCCCCAGACCACATCAACGCCACGCTCTGGGTGAACCCGCATTAACTCTTTAACTTGTTCACAATCAGCACGATGTACAGAAATGCCACGGCCTTTAGTGATAAAACCTAAGATTTCATCACCGGGAACGGGCTGGCAACAACGGGCGATATGGTTAAGCAAGTTACCCACACCGTTGACTTCAACCTGACCACGGCCACTGGAAGTCGGCTTATGTTGGCCTTTCTTAACTAATTCTTCGACGGCATCTTCTTCTGACACTTCGTCTAGTCGCAGACGACTCTGAATATGGTTAACCACTTGATGCAGACGCACATCACCGCCGCCAATCGCTGCCAGTAAGTCATCCATGCTCGCCATATTAAAGCGCTCGACCGCGATGGCGGCGTCTTTAATTTTAAGGCTCACCCGCGCCAATTCGGATTCAAGCATTTCTTTGCCGGCGACAATATTCTTGTCTCTGTCCTGCTGCTTGAACCAATGCTGGATTTTCGAACGCGCCCGCGAAGTACGGATATAACCTAAGTTAGGGTTAAGCCAGTCGCGCTTAGGATTGGGCTGTTTCGAGGTGATGATCTCGATACGCTCGCCCGTTTCAACCTGATAGGTGAACGGCACAATACGGCCATCGACCTTAGCACCAATACATTTATGTCCCACTTGTGAGTGAATGTAATAGGCAAAGTCGAGCACGGTTGAGCCCAGTGGCAAGTCGACAACTTCACCGCTTGGGGTGAACACATAGACTCTGTCTTCAAACACTTGGCTGCGCACTTCTTCGACCAAGTTGCCACTTTCGACCACGTCTTCCTGCCATTGCAGAATTTTACGCAGCCAGTTAATTTTTTCTTCGTAGCCGCTTTGCTTACCGGAATGATTGCCTTCTTTGTATTTCCAGTGCGCGGCCACACCCAGCTCTGCATCTTCATGCATGTCTTGGGTACGAATTTGAATTTCAACGGTTTTGCCCTCAGGCCCCACCACTACGGTATGAATCGATTGATAACCGTTAGGTTTAGGGTTAGCGACATAGTCGTCAAATTCCCGCGGAATATGGTGCCAAAGCGTATGCACAACACCTAACGCGCCATAACAATCCTGCAAACGCTCAGTCACGATACGCACGGCGCGCACGTCAAACAACTCATCAAATTTGAGGTGTTTGCCCTTCATCTTGCGCCAAATACTGTAGATATGTTTCGGCCGGCCGTAGACCTTAGCGCGAATTTGATCTTCATCTAATCTTTGTTGCAACTGACTGACAAACTTATCGATAAATACTTCACGATCCAGTCGTTTGCCATCTAATTGCTTAGCGATGTCTTTGTAGGTATCTGGATGCAAGTAGCGAAAAGAAATATCTTCCAGCTCCCACTTCAATTGGCCAATCCCTAAACGGTTGGCCAGCGGCGCGTAAATATCGGCAATTTCACGGGCCAGTAGTACGCGAGTTTCTTCGTCGGCATTTTTCACCGCCCGCAACAAACACACACGCTCAGCAAGCTTAATCACCACGGCGCGCACATCTTCAACCATAGCCAGCAACATGCGGCGGATATTGTCGATTTGCGGCTCGGTGGAGCGACTATTGGGATTGATTTTTAAGGCGCCAATCGCATTCATGGTCACAACGCTCGCCACTAAACGCGCCAGCGGCTCACCAAATTTTTCTTTGATGGCTTCTTCGGTCAGTAACCCAGCATCGAACACCACAAACAAAATTGCTGCTTGCAGGGTTTCAATGTCCATGTTCAGCGGTGCGAGGATTTCGATCATCTCTCGGGCACGTTCGAGCAGTTCTCTCTTCGCCGCAGGACTCTTAGCGGGCAAAGCATCAATCTGCCCAATCAAGGAGAGCAGCATCTGCGCTTCATCGGCATGACCGACATAGCGAGCCACCCAATCTTCTAAGTGAAAATCGGGATCATTAAAGTGCGCTTCGCGAACAGAGACCATCTAATTTATTTCCTTATCCGTGCTCAGAGAGAAAGTGGGCACCACTTCAGCTCTCCTATCTTCAGCATTGGCGCGAACTTGTCAAACCCAACCGACGCAATAATCACATTTTTTACGTTATTCAAACGCTTTGCTTACTTTGCCAGCGCAAATTACTTGGTTAATTCAAACAGTGCCATGGCTTCGATATGGTGTGTCTGTGGGAACATGTCGATAAGTCCCAATTGCTGTAATCGGTAACCGCGCTCTAGCAGTACAGCGCTATCGCGGGCCAAGCTCGCAGGATTACACGAAACATACACGACTTTGCGCGGCTTCATTTTCTTCAGCCATTGCAAGCTTTCAAATGCCCCAGCACGGGCAGGATCGAGCAGTAATTTATCAATTTTGCCCATCCAAGGCTCAAGGGATAAATCCGCGCTTAAGTCGCCATGGTAAAAGGTCAGTTTATCCAAATTGTTAGCTTTAGCGTTCACCCGTGCCTGAGTCACCATCTCGGCAACCCCTTCGACGCCAATCACATCCGCGCCCATTTTCGCTAAGGGCAAACTGAAATTCCCCATGCCGCAGAACAAATCCAAAATGCGTTCATCAGGCGCTGGCGCTAACCAATCCATCGCTTGAGCGACCATGGCCTTGTTAATTTGTCCATTCACCTGCACAAAGTTACCTGGGGTGAAGCTTAAACTCACCGCATCCGACTCAACTTTGTCATCTAACAGCTGATAAACCGGTAACACTAACTCGGCGCCAACGCCTTGGAATTGGCCTTCATTATCCTGCAGACAAATGTGAATTTGATGCTGCTCAACAAAGGCTGACAGCTTAGCGAGATCTTTATCGTTAAGCGCCTTAGTGATACGCAGCACGGCGAAGTGACCATTATCGGCGGCAATCAACTCAAGGTGGCCTAAGCTCGCTTTAGCCGACAATTGATTCAGCAACTTAGCAAAGGGGACGATCAAGTTCGATAACGGCTTAGCTAACACCAGACACTGACTGATTGGCACCACATTACTGCTACTGGCGGCGCGAAAACCTAAGCTTAAGTGCTTGGTATTTTTATCAAATAAGGTCGCAAGACGGGCGCGGCGACGATAATGCCACCCTTCACCCGTTAATGCGGGCGATAAAGCGCCGCCTTCGGCGCCGGCAAACTTAGCCATAATATCCAGTAGCGCCGCTTCTTTATGCTCACGCTGGCCCGATAATGACATATGCTGTAAGTCGCAGCCGCCGCAGGTGTGATAGTGTGGACACTCAGGCTCGACGCGCTCAGAGCTAGGTGCATCGACTTTAATTAACTTGGCGCGGGCATAATTTTTCTTTTGCTCGGTGAGCTGTACCGTCACGGTTTCATCGGGCAGTGCGCCTGGGATAAACACGACTTTACCTTGATGTTGTGCTATACCTGCGCCTAAGTGATCGAGCTGATTGACACTCAGTGATAACTTAGCCGACAACTGTTTGGAACTATTTGGTTTTGCTTTAAAAAATTGCGCCATTTCGGCCTCTAAATCAATAAAATACTGGCAAAGACCGCCCTCTTTCTGGCAGTCTTATAAAATTATCTTAGTCTCTGTTACAGGAAACACCGCCGCTGCTATGAACCCAGTCAACAACATGACCAAATACAGCCTACGTTCTTGGGTTCTTGTGCTGGCGCTCGCGCCAACAATCTTGGTCGGTATCCTTCTGGGCAGCTACTTTACCATAAATCGTTTTTATGAGCTTGAAGATACGCTCGTCGAACAGGGCAGCAATATTATCGAGCCGCTGTCGATTGCCAGTGAAATCGGTTTAGTGGCCAATGATCGCGAGGCGACCAAACGCTTACTCGCCGCGGCGCAGCTCAACAAATCCACCTTAGTGAAATCCATCGCGATTTTCGACGCCAATAATCAACTCTTTGTGACCTCGCACTACCACAAAGACTTTGAAATTATGCGCTACAAAGAAGCGCTTAACACACTGCATAAAACCGAAATTGAGCATGTGGGCGACAGCCTGATTTTACGGACACCGATTTTCTCCACCGGCCCCAGCGCCGCTCCCGCCAATTACGATATCCAAACCGACGATGGTCAGCTATTAGGTTATATCTCCATCATCATCAATAAAGAACGCGCCTTGCTCGAGCAACATAGAGCCGCGGTCGCCGCCTTTATTATCGTGTTGATCGGGGTACAGTTGAACTTGCTGTTCACTTTCCGGCTGGTGAAAAACGTCACTCAGCCCATTACTGAAATGGTGCGCGTCGTTGCTAAAATCCGTGAAGGTAAATTGGACGCCCGCTTAGATGGCAACTTGATTGGTGAGCTCGACTTACTCAAACGCGGCATCAATGCCATGGCGGGGTCGCTATCGGAATACCATGATGAGATGCAGCAAAATATCGACCAAGCGACTTCGGATCTGCGGGAAACCTTAGAACAGATTGAAATCCAAAACGTCGAGTTAGATTTAGCGAAAAAACGTGCCTTAGAAGCCAGCCGAATTAAATCTGAATTCTTAGCCAACATGTCCCACGAGTTACGTACGCCGCTCAATGGCGTTATCGGTTTTGCGCGGCAATTGGTGAAAACCCCTTTGCATTCGAGCCAAGTGGATTACATCAAAACCATTGAGCGCAGCGCCACTAACCTGCTGGGCATCATCAACGATATTCTCGATTTTTCTAAACTCGAAGCCGGTAAAATGGTGTTGGAAAACATGCCCTTCGGTCTAAGAGAAACCATAGGCGATACCATCACGCTAATCTCGGGCAGCGCTCAGGCTAAGGGCCTAGAACTCGTCGTCGATATCGTTCCTAACGTACCGGACAATGTGAATGGCGATGCAATGCGTGTGTGCCAAATCATCAATAACTTGGTCGGTAACGCGATTAAATTCACCGACTCTGGCAGCGTGATGGTCAAAATCGAACTGCAAAGCCAGTCGGAAGAACAAGTGGTACTGCGTTGTGATGTGGTCGACACAGGTATCGGTATCGATGAAAGCCAGCAGGACTTTTTATTCCAAGCCTTTGGCCAAGCCGACTCGTCGATTTCCCGCCGCTTTGGTGGCACAGGCTTAGGTTTAGTGATCACTAAGCGTTTAGTGAATCAAATGGGCGGCCAAATCGGTTTTACCTCATCCCCAGAAAAAGGCTCAAACTTCTGGTTCAGTTTGCCGCTCGGCTTAGGTCAGTTCCAAATCGGTGACTCACTGCCGCTCGAAAAACTCAAAGACAAAACCATACTGTTTTATGAGCCCCGAGTGCTGACTCATGCTGTCTTGAGTCGCCAATTGAATCAATGGGATACCAAAGTGACTCACCATCAGCATATCCCAAGCTTGCTGACCACGCTCAACACGGCCGAGGCGCCATACGACTATGTTCTCTTGAGTTGCCATGGGTTTAGCGATGCAGGACAACTGGTAAGTACACTTAACTTGGCAAAGACCAAAACCGATTGCCTTGTGGTGCTATATGATTGCCAAGAACAAGACGCCTTAACCCAATTTATTCGCCCGAATGCCGATGTGGTGTTGTCTCTGCCCGTCAGTGAGCATCAACTTGCCCGCAACTTACTCTATCCACCGATGGAATACGACATCATAGCCCCAGTGACCATAGCCACGCCGGCGGCGCGCCAATCCTTAACCGTACTGGCGGTGGATGATAACTTTGCTAACTTAAAGCTAATCGACACCTTGCTCAGCGAGTTAGTGACCACGGTAGTTGCGGTCAACAGTGGCGATGAAGCGGTTAAACAGGCGAAGACTCGCACCTTCGATTTGATTTTTATGGATATTCAGATGCCAGGCACAGATGGTATCAGCGCCACTAAGCAAATTCGCCAAGGCTCAATGAACCGTAACACGCCAATTATTGCCGTGACGGCCCATGCGATTGCCGAAGAACGCGAGCTGATTTTAGGCAGTGGCATGGATGGATATTTACCTAAACCTATTGATGAAGCGGCGCTCAAAGACGTTATCCATCGCTGGATCACTCGGCCTAAATTCACCCATTTTGACCTGCATACGCTGAACTGGGATTTATGTTTAACCCAAGCAAATCATAAGGCAGACCTCGCCTTAGACATGCTGAGAATGCTGCTCGACTCCTTACCGCAAACAGTGACGACAATTCAGACGGCGCTGAGTCAAAACGATCATCCCGTCATGCTCAGTACTATCCATAAACTACATGGTGCGAGCTGCTACTGCGGCGTGCCAACAACCCAAAGATTATGCCAAGAAATAGAATCGGCGCTAAAACGTGAAACAGCGGTCGAAGATCTCGAACCCGAAATACTAGAGTTACTTGATGAGTTAACTAAGGTAGAATCTGCGGCAAATCAAGTGATATCACAGCTATCAGCGGAAATAACAGATGACCAAAAAAACGGGCTTCTTTAAACGTCTTAAGGCGTTAACACTGCCACAAAAACAACTCTTCGCCACTGCACTTTGCCAACGCATGTTGCCCAACTATCAACTGTTTTCCGAAGTCTGTGAGTTTGGTGACCCTGCAGTGTTAAGCACTGCATTAGAGCTACTGTGGCAATCCCTGTACGATCCTAAGCTTAAATTCAATATCGATGTGCATCTGCAACGTCTTGAAGATAACACCCCAGAACCCGCTGATTTTGAAGCCTATGGCGTCTATCCAGCCATGGACGCTGTGGTCGCCATATCAACCTTATTGGGTGCGATTCAAGGCAAGATTGAAGAAGATATCGTCAATATCAGCAAACTGTCATCGAGCACAGTGGCTAACTATATCGAAGCCATCAGTGATGTCGATTTAGTCGATGAAGCATTAGATGATTTTGTTTTTGCCCACGAAGTCATGGAAGAAGAGAAAGAATTACAAAATTCTCTGCTGGAAATTATCGAAGAAAATCCAAAGATCACAGCGGAACTGGTCAAAGGTTTACGCAAAGACATTATCGAAGCGGGCGTATCAAATATCGGCATCAGCGTCGCTTAATTGATCGGGTGCTTGGGATAACTCAGGCACCCTTATTTCTAAACAATATGTCTAAACAATGTTTCTAAATAATGTTTCTAAATAATGTTTCTAAACAATAAGCCTCTAGTCTCGACTGCAATCACTTTCAAGCAAG
The DNA here is from genome assembly GCF_031932105.1 of Shewanella sp. SP1S1-7. Classification (NCBI taxonomy): domain Bacteria; kingdom Pseudomonadati; phylum Pseudomonadota; class Gammaproteobacteria; order Alteromonadales; family Shewanellaceae; genus Shewanella; species Shewanella sp. SP1S1-7. The sequence continues at coordinate 63,617 of NZ_JAUOEU010000022.1, read as the reverse complement.
CCATAAAACGAGTAAAACCAAAGCTAGCAAGTTCCATCAGCCAATATTGAGTTATTCCAATGAAAAAGATTGTTTATCAAGGATTTGTCTTAACCAATAGCGAAGGACGAACCGACAGTTGGAAACTGACCATCAAAGATCAACAGCGTATCGGCTCTTTATTCGAACTGCGGCGTTTAGTGGGATACTTCTTGGAACTCGGCATATTACCTGCGACACGCTCCAGCCTGCAGGATGCGAAACAAACGCAAAATACCATGAGCAAAAACACGGTAAAACCTAAAAGACGTTAAGCATCCGTTCCCCTCGTTAAATCAACGCATAGAGAATAACTCTGGCGCCTTTGACTGCATAAACTCAATAAAGACTCTTACCTTTAGCGGCTGCTGGCTGCGCTGATGATATAAAATCGAAATCCGCCTCTGCTCGCCAATCCATTCTGGCAATAACACTTTAAGTTTCCCTTCTTTAATCTGCTGTTTTACAAATAGTTCGGGACCATACAAGATCCCGCCATGGCCTAAGGTCGCCTGAATCGCACCGTGTAAATCCGTGAGGGTCAACTTAGTTGGGCCATTAAAATAGAAAGACTCACCGCTCGGATGCTTTAAATGCCAATTAAACAGCGGCCAGACTTTTATCAGCTGATGGGCTTCGAGATCATCGGGATGCTCAAGTTTAGGTGCCTGAGCCAAATATTCTGGTGTGGCAAACAGGCAATAATCCAGCTCACCTAAGGTACTCGACACCCAAGAAGAATCAGGCTGAGCCCCGCCGACAATCGCCACATCTATGCCCTTGTCGATCAAATCGACTAACTCATTGCTCTGGGAAATGTGTAAACGGATATCGGGATACAGGCGGCCAAATTCATTCAATGCTTGAATAAACACGATGGAAATAATCGAAATTGGCGCGGCGATGCGCAGGGTGCCCTCGGGTTTATCGCTGCCCGCACCACTCAGTTCATCAAATTGGGCAACCACACTCTGGTAGCGTTGAAAGAGTGCCAGCCCTTCCTCCGTCAATCGTAACTTGCGGGTGCTGCGCATAAAAAGCTGCTTATCGAGCTTCTCTTCCAACTTAGCTAACTTGCGGCTCACTGTGGCAATGGGCATATCAAGCTCCTTCGCCGCCTGTGAAAAACTGCCCGCATTGACTAAATGCACAAAAAGATAGACAAGTTGTAGTTCAGCGCCTAAATCATCACTCATTGCATGTCCTAATTCTGTTCTAGCTGCCCACTTTAGGCACTATATAAAGTCATCAACAATCACAGCGTACGCTAAGTCATTGTGTTTTAAACATCAATTAATCCACTTATACGACCATAGCGCAATAGCCTTAGACTGAAATGATATGTTATTTTGTGGCGAGTTTTACTGCGCTGGCGCTAGTTCTGGTTCTAACGTGACATAAAAAAGGCAAGCGCCCACCTAAAATCATAGCGATAGTAGAAATGACGGTGATGGCTGAGTTTATTCAAATTTAATCGTAAGGATGAGTGAGGGAAATGACCATTTTAACCCCTCTGTTTGCCGTCTTCGGGATCATGTTGCTCGGCACACTAGTGCAAAAATTAAAACTCTTGCCCGTCGATACGGATCAAGTGCTAAACCAATATGTGTACTATATTGCGTTCCCTGCGATCATGCTTATCGCCCTCGCCCAGCAGCCGATTGGCGAGATTTTGCAATGGGGATTTATTGCAGGCTACAGCACGGCTATGGTGATTACTTATCTTGTCTGCCTTGGGCTCTCGCTGCTTGCTAACCCTAAACAGCATGCGGTTGCCGCCATTCGAGCCCTCAATGCCACCTTTGGTAATACGGCATTTATTGGTATTCCACTGCTTATCATCTTATTCCCGCAGCAGCAAAGTGCATTAGTTGCCGCCGCGATTGCCAGCTTATTATCCGTGCTGATGTTTGCCGTCGCCTTAGTCTCGATGGAACTGGCCACTAACACCCAAAGACAACACCACGCCTTAGTCATAATGATGATGGCGGTCGGTAAAAACCCTATCGTTATTGGTAGCTTGATTGGCGTCGGCATTTCGGCGCTAGAGATAAAACTGCCTTCAGGACTGGCGCTAATGATCCAGCAAATTGGCAATACCTCAAGCCCGTGCGCGCTGTTTGCCATCGGCATGGTGCTCGCCAAAGCGATGCGTTACCAGAAAGATAGCAGCGTATTTAGCCCCAAGAATTTTATCGAACTGAGCCTTATCAACCTATTCAAGTTGGTGATTCAACCTGTACTCGTCTACTTTATGCTTAACCGTTTTGGCGTGAGCGGTGACTACCTGATCATGGGCGTGCTCTTGAGCGCACTGCCCACAGCCGCTAGCGTGTACTTGCTCGCCCAGCGCTATAACACTCAGGCTTCTACCAGTGCCCAGGGCATTCTGTTTGGCACCTTAGTCACTTTTTTTAGTTTGCCTATCTTAGAAAGCTTAGTAAGAACCCATGCATAATCAGTTAATTGAAAATATTTTCTGCCAATAATGCCGATTATTTGCCCAAGCCACTTTACTGTATATAAAATCAGTATATACTGTTTATCAATACAGTGGTTTGGTATGTTTTTCGACAGGAATTCACTATGCTTTGCCAACTCAGCATTAATAACTTCGCTATCGTCCGTTTTTTAGAACTGGATTTTCGCCCCGGTATGACCAGCATCACAGGTGAAACCGGTGCAGGTAAATCGATCGCCATCGATGCGCTAGGCCTGTGCCTAGGCAATCGCGCCGATGCCAGCAGTGTTCGCCCCGGAGCCAATAAAACCGAGGTTAGCGCCCGCTTTTCCTTGGATGATATTCCACTGGCAAAACGTTGGTTAGAAGATAACGATCTTGAACTCGATGATGAGTGCATCCTACGTCGAACTATTGGTAGCGATGGCCGTTCACGCGCCTACATCAATGGTAATCCAGTGCCACTGACGCAGCTCAAATTACTGGGTCAGTTGCTTATCGGTATTCACGGTCAACATGCGCACCATGCAATGTTAAAAAGTGAACATCAACTCACCTTGCTCGACAGTTATGCCAACCACAGATTACTTATCGATACGGTTGCCGCCAGCTTTCAACGCTGCAAGCAAATTGAGGCCGATCTAAAACAACTCGAAGCCTCCCAGCATGAACGTATTGCCCGTAAGCAATTAGTGCAATATCAAGTAGAAGAACTTGATGAGTTTGATCTTAAAGTCGATGAGTTCGATGAAATTGAGCAAGAGCACAAACGTCTTGCCAATGGCACTGAGTTGATTGATACCTGTCAGGCGAGCTTAGATATACTCACTGAAGGCGAAGAGAACAATATAGAGTCACTGCTCAACCGAGTCGTTTCCCTCGCCGAAGATCTGCAAAGCTACGATCCTGCATTAAGCAATATCAACACTATGTTGAATGATGCCTTAATCCAAGTGCAAGAAAGCGCAGGCGAATTACAGCACTATTTGAGTAAGCTTGAACTCGATCCAACCCACTTTGCCTATTTAGAAGAACGGCTATCAAAAGCCATGCAACTGGCGCGTAAGCACCATGTCAGCCCAAATAAACTAGCCGAACATCATTTGGCATTAAAGGCAGAGCTGAGCACCTTAGACAGTGACGAAAGCAAGCTCGAAGAAATTCAACTACAGGTCGATGCCAGTAGAGCCGCTTACCTTAGCAACGCACAAAAACTCAGCCAAAGCCGCGCTAGATATGCCAAAGAACTCGACAAACTCGTGACTCAGTCAATCCACGAACTGAATATGCCAAAGGGTAAATTTACTATCGAAGTCAATTTCCACCCAGAGCAAATGTCAGCCAACGGCAGTGATAATATCGAATTTATGGTCACCACTAACCCTGGCCAACCTTTACAACCGATTTCGAAAGTCGCATCTGGCGGTGAACTTTCACGGATAGGCTTAGGGATCCAAGTCATTACCGCGAAGAAAGTTGCCACGCCGACATTGATTTTCGATGAGGTGGATGTCGGGATTTCGGGCCCCACCGCCGCAGTGGTTGGCCGCATGTTACGCAGCTTAGGGGAATCGACCCAAGTACTGTGCGTGACTCACTTGCCGCAAGTTGCGGGCAATGGTCATCAACACATGTTCGTCGATAAGTTTAATAAGGCGGGCAGTACTGAGACCACAATGAAGTCGCTCGATCGTGAGCAACGCATTCAAGAGCTGGCAAGGCTGTTAGGTGGCGATACTATCACTAGCAATACCCTAGCGAACGCAAGGGAACTGCTGCAATAGTAGAATCAAGCAGAAAAGGGATAAGGGATGTTCAGCTAATCCCTTCATCCCTTCAATCAGAAAAATGCGAAATCAAAAGCTAAGGGTTAGTTGTTGGCCATGTTAACTATCATGCCAAGTTAGCAATCATGTTAGCTAACACACCAGACTAGCCCTTGCAGACAGATAAAGGCAAATACACCCGCTAAAACATCATCAATCATAATGCCAAAACCACCTTCGACTTTGGCATCGAGCCAACGGATTGGCCAAGGTTTGATGATGTCAAAAAAGCGAAATAAACCAAAGCCCACTAACAGCCAAATCCAGCCCGCTGGTGCCGCTATCATAGTGATCAACAATCCAGCCACTTCATCCCACACAATCGCGCCATGGTCGTGTACGCCCATGTCATGGGCCGCTTTACCACAGATATAAAATCCTGCAAATACACTCACTAAAGTTAAGCCCAGATACCAAGCAAGCGGTAATGGCGCCATCAGTAAATAGAGGGGAATAGCAGCTATGGTACCGAAAGTACCGGGCGCTTTAGCGGCGAGTCCGCTACCGAAACCGAGTGCCAAAAAGTGGACAGGATTTTTTAATGACAGGCGCGTTAACGCCTGATCCTTTGACAACCATTTCATTAACATGCTCTTCGCTTAAAAGTGCTCGAAACCGTGATACGGCGGCGTAAACGGCTCACCATTGAGTTGTAACTTGAGCTTACTGCCCGCACAAATTTGCCCAACACGAACAAATTTTGCTCCTGCATGGCTTAATGCTGTCTCAAGCGCGCCTTTTTGCGCCTCAGGAACGGTGAACAGCAGTTCATAATCTTCGCCGCCTGTCAGCGCATAACCTAAGGCATGCTCCTCACTGACGGTATCTTGCATCGCACGCGAAAGCGGGATGCAATTAACATCTACAACCGCACCAACTGCAGAAGCCTTAAGGACATGACCGATATCCGAGATAAACCCGTCGGAAAGGTCGATAGCACTGGAGGCTAGCGAACGCAAAGCTTGGCCCGCTAAGACTCTTGGTGTTGGGCGATAATGGCGATTAATCAGGAATTCTTTGTGCTCAGCTCTGGCCTGTTGTACACCGCGAATGATATCCAGACCTAAGGCCGAATCTCCGAGCGTGCCCGTGACATAAATCCAATCACCGGCTTTAGCACCATGACGCGTGAGTGCCTTACCCTGTGGGACTTGGCCGTGCACTGTGATATTAATCGCCCGTGGGCCACGCGTCGTATCGCCGCCAATTAAGGCAATGCCATAGTAATCAGCCGCTTCAAATAAACCTTCGCTAAAACCACTGAGCCAAGTTTCATCGACTGCGGGTAACGTCAAGGCAAGCGTCATCCACGCAGGTTCAGCACCCATGGCAGCCAGATCAGATAAATTTACCGCTAAGGCTTTGTAACCTAAGGCAGCAGGAGGCATATCGGGGAAGAAGTGGACATTTTCGACTAAGGTGTCACAGGAGATAGCAATCGACTTGTTTTCTGCGGGTTGCACTAAAGCGCAATCATCACCGATGCCAAGCTTCACATCACGGCGAGTAGGGCCGCGGTTGCTAAAATAACATTCAATTAATTGGAATTCTTTCACTGTACAGTTTGGCACGACTTACATCGGCCACCTTTGTTAGCAATGAAAAACGGTATCCTAAGATACCGTTTGTCTTTATTACTTGCGTGCAACCAGTTTGTCGAGCAGTCCGTTAACAAACTTATGACTCTCGTCCGCACCGAAAGCTTTTGCCAACTCAATCGCTTCGTTAATCGCGACCTTGTAGGGCACATCTTTACGGAAAGTCAGCTCATAGGTCGCTAAACGAACTATGGCTTTCTCAACTGGAGACACTTCATCAATCGGGCGTTCCAGATGCGGGATGATCAGCTCATCCAATTGGGTTTTCTTCGTTGCAACGCCTGAAAATAGCTCACGAAAATAAGCTACATCAACACCGTCGAGACTTTGTTCAGTTAAAAACTCATGCTCAACATCGGCAATATTATTCCCGCTTAGTTGCCATGAATAGATGGCTTGAACGGCTAAACGGCGGGCCTTGCGGCGCTCAGAAGGCTTCATTATTTTTCCTACTATAACAACTGTTGTTCAAGTTCTTGCAGAACATTGACCATTTCAAGCAGACTTAAAGCAGCTTCGCCGCCTTTGTTACCCGCTTTGGTACCTGAACGTTCAATAGCTTGTTCAATGGTATCTGTGGTCAAAACACCGAAAGCAACAGGCAGATCAAATTCTAAAGCAACTTGAGCTAGACCTTTATTACATTCGCCTGCAACAAAATCAAAATGAGGAGTACCACCACGGATCACCGCACCTAATGCGATAATACCGTCGAATTTACCACTGGCAGCTACGCGACGCGCAGCTAGCGGCAACTCAACCGCACCTGGTACACGGACAACAGTGATATTGTCGTCGCTGACTTGGCCAAAACGTTTCAGCGTGTCAAGTGCACCTTCAAGCAAGCTCTCAACTAAAAAGCTGTTGAAACGCGAAATTACAATCGCAACTTTGGCATTTTTCGCTTCGATATTACCTTGAACTACGTTCATTATCTTACCTAATTTAGCTAAAGCACCCAGCTCGGGGCGAAAAGTGGCGACATGATATCACAGCCAATTGCCCAGAGCCCTATGCAAATTATCAGAAATTGTTAATTTTACTTTAGTGTAACTTTGGATTTCAGTCTGCCACATACTCAGTCACTTCAAGGCCAAAGCCCGAAAGTGAGTGGTAGCGTTTAGGCGAACTGAGCAGGCGCATCTTAGTCACACCAAGGCTGGCGAGAATTTGCGAGCCAACACCCACACGGCGCGACGTCCCTTGCCATTTTGCAGAAGCAGGCGCTTGGCCTTGATCTTCGGCTTCAAAGGCTTTCACCTTAGAGAGGATTTCACAGGGATGCTCTTGATTCCCGAGTAAAACCAATACACCACCTTCTGCAGAAATACGCTCCATCGCCTTTTCGAGTGGCCAGCTGCGTTGCTGATCGCGCTCTGAGTGGAGTAAATCGTTGAAGGTATTTTGCAAATGCACGCGCACCAAACAATCTTCTTTCACCTCACCTTTGACTAAGGCAAAGTGCAATTGATTGTCGATAGTGTCTCTAAAAGTCACCATATCGAACTCACCGAAACGGGTCGGTAATTTGCATTTAGCTTCGCGCACAACCGTGGTTTCTTTGGTATTGCGATACTCGATTAAAGCCGCGATAGTGCCGATTTTGATGCCATGTAACTCGGAGAAAATTTCTAAATCGGGGCGACGTGCCATAGTGCCGTCTTCGTTCAAAATCTCAACGATAACGCCCGATGGCTCAAGTCCCGCAAGACGGGCTAAATCACAGCCAGCTTCAGTGTGGCCTGCGCGGGTTAATACGCCGCCGTCCTGTGCCATTAACGGGAAGATATGCCCTGGTTGCACTAAATCAGACGCTTTAGCCTCTTTAGCCACCGCCGCTTTCACCGTTACAGCGCGATCGTGGGCCGAAATACCGGTAGTCACACCTTCTGCCGCTTCAATAGAAACCGTAAAGTTAGTCGAGAACTGTGCGTTATTATTCGTCACCATTAAAGGCAGGTTTAACTGCTGGCAACGGGCTTTAGTCATGGTCTGGCAAATCAGCCCACGGCCATATTTCGCCATAAAGTTAATCGCTTCTGGCGTGACCATTTCGGCCGCCATGATCAAATCACCTTCGTTTTCTCTGTCTTCGTCATCCATCAAAATAACCATTTTGCCTTGACGAATATCTTCGATGATCTCTTCTATACTGTGCAGCGCCATTGTAGGACCTTATGATTTTGCTGTTATTATGAAATTCTATACCTAAATAACCTAAGCTGCCGATAAGCTTAAGTTAAATAATCTGCTCCTGTGCACTAACGCACAAAGCCGGCACGGGCTAACATTTCCATGGTGACGCCACCGCTCTTGCTGTCTTTGCCATCATAATTCATCAAGCGTTCAAGATAACGGGCGATTAAATCCACTTCGATATTCACCTTATCGCCTGCTTGCAGGTCGATTAACGTGGTTTCACCTGCAGTATGCGGCACTATGGTCAAGCGGAATCGACTACCGTCCACCTCGTTAACTGTCAGACTCACGCCATCAATGGTGATGGAACCTTTATGGGCAATGTAACGCCCAAGCTCTGCGGGTGCGGCTAACCAAAATTCAATGGCTTGACCACGCACTAAGCGTTGCTCAACCGTTGCAATACCGTCAACATGGCCGCTGACCATATGGCCGCCTAAGCGTGTAGTTGGGGTGACGGCTTTTTCAAGATTCACCTTAGTGCCCACTTTGTAGTTTGCAAAGCCAGTTAGACTCACAGTTTCAGCTGATACATCAGCCACATAACCGTCTGCTAATTGCTGCACAACCGTTAAGCACACACCGTTGGTAGCAATACTGTCGCCTAAACGCACATCGTTTAAATCCAGTTTGCCGCTCGCCACGGTAAGACGAATATCATCGCCTTTACGCTCCAGTTTGCGCAGGGTGCCAACGGCTTCAATAATCCCAGTAAACATGGTTAACTCACTTATTCGATAAAGAAGTAATAAGGCATAAGACTCAAGGTTTAACGGTTATCTTGCCCTAATTAAATAAAGAAGTATCAAGCATAACGCTCAAGGTTAAACGGTTATCTTGCTCCAATTCGATTTAGATAAAGAGGTATCAGGCTTAACGCTCAAGATTAAACGGGTATCTGGCCCTAATTTGCGCTCATCGACCAACATTAATGCAGGAATTTGCGCCATGGTTTGATAATCGGGTAGCTGCAGCAGATTACGCCCTTGCCCGCCGAGGATTTTCATCGCTTGGTACAGCACTAATTCATCAGCCAGCCCCTGTGCTAAAAATGCGCCCGCTAAGGTTGCCCCCGCTTCCACCAGCACGTGATTACAACTTTGGCCTAAATAGCTTAATAGTTCAGGTAAGGATACGCGACCTGCAATTGCTGGTAATACTAGGCAACTCACATGGGAGGGCAATTGTGCTTGAAACTCTGTGGGATAAGCCACGGTCGAGACCAAGAGTATCGGCGATACGATAGCCAAACAGGCAGCCGATAACGGCAAACGGGCGCGACTGTCGAGTATCACCCTTAATGGCTGCAGTAATTGCGCCTCGGTTACGCAGTCTTTTATGTCGCCAAGTTCTTGATATCGCACATTGAGCGAGGGATCATCAGCCAATATGGTTTCAATCCCAGTGACCAAAGCGCAGGAACGTAAGCGTAAACGCTGCACGTCGCGGCGAGATTCAGGGCCGGTAATCCATTTAGATACCCCGTTAGACAGCGCGGTTTTACCATCGAGACTCGCAGCCAATTTGACTGTAACTCTGGGTAAACCCGATTCCATCCGCTTCATAAAACCTAAATTCAAGGCATAAGCTTCATCACGGTGTAATCCCACATCCACTTCAATACCGGCGTCGCGCAGCATTTGAATACCGCGCCCACCGACTTGCGGATTAGGATCTTCCACCGCCACCACCACACGTTTGACGCCAATATTGATCAGCGCCAAGGCGCAGGGCGGTGTGCGGCCATAATGACTGCAGGGCTCTAAGGTGACATAGGCTGTTGCGCCGCGGGCGTGTTCGCCAGCCATACGTAGCGCATGCACTTCGGCGTGGGGCTCACCCGCTTTTTGATGATAACCTTCACCAATGATTTGGTTATCTTTAACGATAACGCAGCCCACACTGGGATTGGGTCTCGTGGTGTAAAAGCCTTTGCGCGCCAATTGAATCGCGCGGCTCATCATTTGGGTGTCGAGTACGGACCAACTTATGTTCAAGCTCATGTTCAACCCTGTTGTTAAAGGTTTCGGCTTTCACCAGTCTTGTAAATCTGTGTTTAAAACCTGTCTTGCAGAAGCTATTAATCAAAAGCCTCTTTTAAAGCTAGCGCAACCAGAAGACTGAACGACAGGCAACAAAAATCGAATAACTACTTTTGCAGTTTGGCGATGGCTTCACCAAATTCAGACACGTCTTCAAAGGCGCGGTACACAGAAGCAAAACGTATGTAGGCGACTTTATCTAAGCTCATCAATTGCTCCATCATCAAGTTACCAACCATTTCTGAGGGCACTTCCCGCTCGCCAGTGGCGCGCAGGGTAGATTTGATTTTGCTAAGCGCTTGCTCGATTTCATCCATAGACACGGGGCGTTTTTCAACCGCGCGCAGCATGCCACCTTGGAGTTTTTCTTCATCGAAGGGTTGGCGTGAACCATCGCGCTTGATCACCCGAGGCATGACTAACTCGGCACCTTCAAAGGTGGTAAATCTTTCATGGCATTCGGTGCATTCTCGGCGACGGCGCACTTGATGGCCTTCCGCCACTAATCGAGAATCGATGACTTTAGTATCTGTCGCGCTGCAAAATGGACAATGCATTGAGCCTCCTGCCAGTGAATGACGTAAAGCCGTTGGCTTTACTATGTTATCTAAGGTTAGCCTGTTTGGTTTAAGTCTAAGATTTTAGCAATAAAAATGGCCGCTTAATGCGGCCATGGGATTTTATCCTATTTATGGGCTGAGGTTAACCACCTGATGCTTGTTAGGCTCAGCACCACAAAAAGGAGACTATTTACAGATTAACCGTAAACAGGGAAACGTGCGCACAGTGCCAATACTTGGCCTTTAACACGCTCAATCACTGCAGGATTGTTAGCATCATCAAGGATGTCACAGATCCAGCCAGTCAGCTCTTTCGATTCCGCTTCTTTAAAGCCGCGACGCGTAATCGCTGGCGTACCGATACGCACACCTGAAGTCACAAAAGGTGAACGTGGATCGTTTGGTACTGAGTTTTTGTTCACGGTAATGTTAGCGCTACCTAAGGCGGCATCGGCTTCTTTACCGGTTAAGTCACGACCAATCAGGTCAACTAGCATCAAGTGGTTGCTGGTTCCGCCAGAGACGATTTTGTAACCGCGCTCAAGGAACACTTCAACCATAGCTTTAGCGTTATTAACCACTTGCTGTTGGTAAACTTTAAATTCTGGCTCTAGGGCTTCTTTGAACGCCACCGCTTTACCGGCGATAACGTGCATTAATGGGCCACCTTGACCGCCGGGGAATACTGCAGAGTTCAACTTTTTGTACAAGTCTTCATCATCAGCAGCAGACAAAATCACGCCACCACGAGGACCCGCTAAGGTTTTGTGAGTCGTTGAAGTGACAACGTGTGCGTGTGGCACTGGGTTTGGATAAACGCCAGCAGCAATAAGACCGGCAACGTGCGCCATATCGACAAATAGGTAAGCACCTATTTTGTCTGCGATTTCACGCATTTTTGCCCAATCAACGATACCTGAGTAGGCAGAGAAACCGCCGATCATCATCTTAGGCTTGTGTTCTACGGCCAGACGTTCCATCTCGTCGTAGTCAATTTTGCCAGACTCGTCGATACCGTAAGGAATGATGTTGTACAGTTTGCCAGAGAAGTTAACCGGTGAACCGTGGGTCAAGTGACCACCATGAGCTAAGTTCATGCCCAGTACGGTATCGCCAGGTTTTAACAATGCCATGTAAACCGCGCTGTTTGCCTGTGAACCTGAATGAGGTTGTACGTTAGCGTAAGTTGCGCCAAACAGTTGTTTAGCACGCTCAATCGCTAAGGTTTCAACTACGTCCACATACTCACAACCACCGTAGTAACGCTTGCCTGGATAGCCTTCAGCGTACTTATTGGTTAACTGTGAACCTTGCGCTTCCATCACGCGTGGACTGGTGTAGTTTTCAGAAGCAATCAGCTCAATATGCTCTTCTTGACGCAGAGTTTCGTTCTGAATTGCGTTAAACAGTTCCGGATCATAATCTGCGATATTCATATCTTTTTTCAGCATTGCTTACTCCAGCTGCCAATTCTTATAGGTAGGGTTGCGCGGTATTCTACTCGGAACGCGACCACAATCCCAGTATTTGAAACATGAAATTCCTAGCGTTTTAGCTTGAACTTGGCTCATTGTCGAGTTGAGTTCGGCGTGCAATCGAGTAGAATTAGCCGCATCATTAGTCACTTAAGATAGAGAAAAATGGCTCAGTTTGTTTACAGCATGCTGCGGGTGGGAAAAATTGTTCCGCCTAAGAAGCAGATCCTTAAAGATATTTCTTTAAGCTTTTTCCCTGGCGCCAAAATTGGTGTACTCGGCCTTAACGGTTCAGGTAAGTCGACACTACTGCGTATTATGGCGGGTATCGACACCGAAATTGAAGGTGAAGCGCGCCCAATGCCGGGATTGAAAATCGGTTACCTACCGCAGGAACCTAAACTCGATCCAACCCAAACCGTGCGTGAAGCGATTGAAGAAGCCGTCTCTGAGGCAAAAAATGCCCTGACTCGCCTCGATGCCGTTTACGCAGCCTACGCCGAGCCGGATGCCGATTTCGATGCCCTTGCCAAAGAGCAAGGTGAACTCGAAGCCATTATCCAAGCCCAAGATGCCCATAACTTAGATCATATCCTTGAGCGCGCAGCTAACGCCCTGCGTCTGCCAGATTGGGATGAGAAAATCGAAGTGTTATCCGGTGGTGAACGTCGCCGCGTGGCGATTTGTCGCTTGCTGCTTGAAAAGCCTGAAATGCTGCTACTGGACGAACCGACCAACCACTTGGATGCGGAATCCGTGGCTTGGCTTGAGCACTTCTTGCAGGAGTATGCTGGTACTGTGGTCGCGATTACCCACGACAGATACTTCCTCGACAATGCCGCTGGCTGGATTTTAGAACTCGACCGCGGTGAAGGTATTCCGTGGGAAGGTAACTATTCTTCATGGCTTGAGCAGAAAGATGCCCGTCTGAAGCAAGAATCAGCCACAGAAAGCGCTCGCCAAAAGACCATTGCCAAGGAATTGGAATGGGTACGTCAAGGTGCCAAAGGCCGCCAGTCTAAGGGCAAGGCACGTATGGCGCGCTTTGAAGAGCTGAACACTAACGATTACCAAAAACGTAACGAAACCAACGAGCTGTTTATTCCGCCCGGACCACGTTTAGGTGACAAGGTTATTGAAGTGAATAACCTGACCAAGTCTTACGGTGACCGCGTTTTGATCGACAACTTGTCGTTCTCAGTACCTAAGGGCGCAATCGTCGGCATTATCGGTGCCAACGGCGCGGGTAAATCGACCCTGTTCCGCATGTTATCCGGCGCTGAAACACCAGACAGCGGCAGTATTGAGCTGGGTGAAACTGTGCAACTGGCCTCGGTTGAGCAGTTCCGCGATTCGATGAATGATAAGAACACCATTTGGGAAGAAATCTCCGGTGGTCAAGACATCATGCGTATCAACAACATGGAAATCCCGAGCCGCGCCTATGTAGGCCGCTTCAACTTCCGTGGTGGCGATCAGCAAAAAGTCATCGGCACCTTGTCAGGTGGTGAACGTAACCGAGTGCATTTAGCCAAACTGCTGCAAGCGGGCGGTAACGTCTTATTACTCGACGAACCCACCAACGACTTAGACGTTGAAACCCTGCGCGCACTGGAAGAAGCGATTCTGGAATTCCCAGGTTGCGCTATGGTGATTTCGCATGACCGTTGGTTCCTCGACCGTATCGCGACCCACATTCTGGATTACCGTGACGAAGGCCAAGTGAACTTCTACGAAGGTAACTACACAGAATACTCAGCATGGTTGAAAAACACCTATGGCGCCGATGTGGTTGAGCCACACCGCTTGAAATACAAGCGCATGATTAAGTAGTCGTTTTAGCACTTGTATACCCAAACAACCTGAAGATGCAGGATTCAGCGGGAATGTAACGCACTTTAGGCAAGGCGGTTATTTGCAGACCTAGTGGGCTAAGTTAAAAATAACCAACACGGCATAAAGTGATTAAGCAAAAAAGGAGCTCAGGTCGAAGGATCTGCGCTCCTTTTTATTGGATGCTTTTTATGGGGAAGTTTTTATGGGCTAGTTTTGTGGAGTGCTATCGAATAGCTTCTATAAAACGACTCAGCTTTTCAAGCTGGCAAAATAGGCCACCAGCATGTCCATCATCACCCTAAGTGCAGGCTGCATATGTTTGCGAGATTGATATACGCCATACACACCCAGTGACTGCGGCATGAACTCAGTTAACAAAGGCACTAACTGACCCGAATCAAAATAGGGTTTCGCTGCCCACAGCGGTTGCATTGCAATCCCCTCACCTGCCAGCGTGGCATTGAGCACCACCATGGAATCATTGGCACTAAAATTCCCATTCACAGGCACATTAAACGCCTGGCCTTGGTTTAACTTAGGCTCGGAGTTCAGCGCCTGAGCCAGTTTATCTGCCACATCGCTTTGATAAAACCGCCACATCACATCGCCAAAGTAGGAATAGGTTAAGCAATTATGCTGGGTCAAATCTTCGGGATGCAGCACGGCGGCGCGCGCGGCAAGGTAACTCGGTGCAGCGCACACCACTGATTCACATTCACCCAAGCGCCTTGCGATAAGATTGGGATCGAGTTCATTGGTGATGCGAATCGCCAGATCAATCCGCTCGGCGACCAGATCGACGGTTTGGCTGCTCACGTGGAAATTCACACTCGCCTGCGGATAACTGGCTAAGTATTGGCGCACCACGGGCGCTAAAATCTGATGCGCCAAAAACTGGGAGCAGCTAATACGCAACAATCCGCGCGGAATCGCCACAGCGGCATGACTGACCGCTGGCACTTCATTAGCCAATTCGAGCAGTCGATGGCAATAATCCAGCACTTGCTCACCCGCTGGCGTTAAGCTGAGACTGCGCGTCGAGCGATGCAACAATCTAGCGCCGGACCATTCTTCCATTTCGCTCAAGTAACGGGTCACCATAGAACGCGACATATCTAAGGCATTGGCGGCGCTGATCATGCTGCCGCGCTCGACGATAGTGACAAACACTTTAGCCGCTTCGAGTCTATCCATGATTTATCTCCACTCATGTTCAATCAATAACGTTCAATCAATAACGTTCAATCACTCGAAGGCTCACTCACATACTCGTGCCCCACATGAATAATCACTAAGAGTACATCCGGCTATTCGTCCGATTAATGCAACAAACATGGGCAGATACTCGCATTTATCTATTGATTATTGCAACCTATACTTAACTCACTTTTTGCAGCAGCTGCAAATCAATGAATGCTAAATCGAACCTTTTTACTCTTTCATCCTGTGACTATAAGTGAGCCAAAAATGAACACATCGACCTATGCTATACGCAACACAGTTAACGCCACATTGAAGGCCTCGTCTAAAATCAGTCTAGCCGCTACCTTACTGCTAGCGGGACTTGGCGCGGTCAATGCTGCGCCATTGCAAGTGAGCCATTTTAATCCGGGCGAAAACAGCATCTTTGCCGTGTCATCGAGCTTTATCAGCGGCGAACACGAAATGATGTTAGTCGATGCACAATTTCAAAATAACGATGCCCAAACCTTGGTTGATACGATTAAGGCCAGCGGTAAAAAGCTGACTCAGGTGTATATCAGTCATAGCGATCCTGACTTTTATTTCGGCTTAGCCGTGATTAAAAAGCATTTTCCCGATGCACAAATCGTCGCGACTCAAACCACTGTCGATGCCATTAAAGCCTCAATGGAAGGCAAGCTCGCCTACTGGGGTCCGATTTTAAAGGACAATGCGCCAAGTGAATTAGTGCTACCTAAGGCGATTCACAGCGACACTTTCACCATCGACGGTGAGCAAGTGATTATCGAAGGTTTCAATGACAAACATCCTAAACACACTTTCCTGTGGGTACCATCGGCAAAAACCATTACAGGTGGCGTAGAAGTATTTGATAACACGCATGTTTGGATGGCTGACACTCAAACTACCGCAGAGCGTCAGGAATGGTTAACTCATTTAGATGCGATGGAAAAACTGCTGCCGACCACAGTGATCCCAGGGCACTATTTAGGCGAAGCGCGATTTGATACCCGTGCCATCGGTTTTACCCGTGACTATGTAAAAGCCTTTGAAGTCGCAGCAAAAGCCTCGAAATATTCAGCCGAATTAATCCAAAAGATGCTGGCGCTATACCCACAAATGCCAGCCGATGCTGGGCTTGAGATCAGCGCCAAAGTTATCATGGGCGAAATGACCTGGCCTATGTAAGCCCAGCACTAATATCTTAGCGATGGCGACAGCGAGTTAGGCATAAGTGAGAATAGTTAAAGGCAGGCACGTGAGCAATTGCGTGCCAGTTCTTACCTAAATAACAGTATCTACATAACTGCACCTGACTAGCTGCACTTAAATAATCCTATCAATAGCCATATCTACAGCAGTACCACGATCGCCATTTAACTTTAAAATATCAAATGCTTAGATCGTAATTTTGCAATTTAAGCCAAAAGGTTTAACACTATGACTACCCCAATAACTCCTTCTGCTAGCACGGCCAACAGCACACCAGCGGCCAAAGTGCGTACTCTGCACGCGATTATCGACCCTTTATGTGGTTGGTGTTATGCAGCGGCGCCATTACTCGATGCTGCTGCAAAAGCAGGCTTTACCATTAAGCTCCACGGCGGCGGTATGCTCACAGGCCCAAGACGCAAACAAATCGATGCCAACTGGCGCGACTATGTTATGCCCCACGATCTGCGCATTGCCGAGCTAACCGGACAGCCTTTTGGTGAGAACTATTTCGATGGTCTGCTGCGCGATACCACAGTCGTACTCGACTCGGCGCCCCCCATTAAAGCCATGCTCGCAGTCGATGCTATGGGTGGCGACAGTTTGGCCTATCTACACTCAGTACAACTGGCCCATTACCGTGATGGTCACAGCGCCAGTGATGAAGGTAATCTCGCAAGGCTAGCTGCTGAACTAGGGCTCGACCCGATAAGCTTTGCGCAGCATTATGCCCAAGGTGAAGACAAGCTGTATGAGCATATCGTTGAATCCAGAGCATTATTGAATCTGATAGGGGCCCAAGGTTTCCCTTCAATGGCTATAGAGGATAATGACGGCAACATCACCGCCATTAATATCAACCGCTTCTACGGCCAACCCGCCCAGTGGTTAAGCCATCTTGAAGCGCAATTTGAGTCATAATCATGCCAATGCTTAATGGTATTTCAGAAGGCTCATTAGTGAGTGAGCTTGCTCAGTTAAGTCTTATCAAAACAGCAAGGCAGACTGATGCGAATCTTGCACTGGTTAAAAGCACCTATGAGGGAAATAGCTCAGCCGAGAACGCCAAAAATCTTCAGCATGCCTTAGCGAGTGACGCACGCTGGACAGAGGCGGCAGGTTTTCCCTATGCGGGCACTTACGTAGGCTTTAGCGCAATAGCCACCAAGGTGTTCGCTCGTCTTGAAACTGAATGGGATAACTATCGCGTCGATATCGAAGACTATGTCGCCCAAGGCGATAAGGTTTTTGCCTTCGGTACTTATTCAGGTACCTATGTCAAAACAGGCAAGTATTTTAGCGCCCGAGTCGCCCATTTATGGAAGATACACAGCGGCAAAATCGTCAGTTTCGAACAGTTTGTCGATAGTCATACCGTCGTCAATATCATGTAACGGTCAATATCATGTAACTGAAGTCATGATATTGAGACATGAAATAACTGAATAATGAGGCGGGCAAGTTTCATTTAGCCCGCCTCGTGACTTGTCGACCCTAAGCCTTATCCGTATGATTTAGTCTTTTCAATATGTTGAGCACTTGACATTAAGTACTTAAGATTAAGCGCTTGAGTCTGAGCGTTTGAAATTGAACACTTGAGATTAACTTCGTAAAGTTACACATTCGAAGACTCATCAACTCAAGTGTCTAAAATGACAGAATGAATAACTAAAACAAGAACAAGGATGCGGTCTAATGCGAATCAATTCGATGCCAGTCGGGGCTCACCCAATCACACTCTCTATCACCCGACTGAGTCGAGCCAGCCAATGGATACTCAAGCGACATAGAAAATTCACGCCACTGTTATGGTTTGTCACCGCACTCCCTTTTGTCACACTCTCCTTTAACTCATTCGCGGCCAATACCAGTGAGGCCGAGCCAGAACTAAAGATTCAAGAAAGCAGCGTCACCGATGGCCCTTATGTGTTTTTGGACAATGCTCAAAAAGACACTGCCTATTGGATTTGCCAGAGTGAGCTTAAACAAACGCCGATTGCGAAGGCGCAGTTAACTCGCCCTGCCAGTTGCGGTAAATTACCAGAGCCCCATCTTCACACACTAGCGGCCACGGTTGAGCCCGATACCTTTACTCATGTCAGCAAAATTGTCGCCCTTAGCGATGTGCACGGCCAATTTGATGTGATGATTAACTTACTAAAAGCCCATAAGATTATCGACAAAGATAACCACTGGGCCTTTGATGACGGTCATATGGTGATGACGGGAGACATGTTTGACCGTGGCCATCAAGTCAATGAAGTATTGTGGTTTTTATATGCCTTAGATCAAGAAGCTCAAGCTGCGGGCGGGCGCTTACATCTACTCATGGGCAACCACGAGCAAATGGTGTTTCGCGGCGACTTACGCTACGTCAACGAACGCTACCAAGTCTCGGCCGATTTACTCAAACGCCACTACGATGCGCTCTACAACAAAAACACCGAAATCGGCCAGTGGCTTCGCAGCAAACACACCTTAGTCAAAATCAATAATATCTTGTTTATGCACGGGGGCATCAGCCCTGAATGGGTCGAGCGTAAATTACATATCAGCGAGGCTAACCAACTATTTCGTCAGCATTTAGATGATAAAAAAGCCGATTTGAAGAAAGATGATTTACTCAACTTTCTGTTTTTTACCAATGGTCCAACTTGGTATCGCGGTTACTTTAAAGATGAACTGAAAGAGTCGGATATCGATAGCATACTGAACTATTTCAAGGTCGAGCATATTGTCGTTGGACACACATCGCAGGAGCAAGTGCTTGGTCTCTATCACAATAAAATCATTGCGATAGACAGCAGCATTAAGAATGGTCAATCCGGTGAACTGTTACTTATCGACGCCGGCAAACTCACCCGCGGTCTGTATCAGGGTGAGCAGGTTTCGCTATAAGATACCTCACTAATATCTTCGCCATAATACGTGAATGCCCTAGCGCCCTAATGCATGCATAAGTTAGGGCGTGAATGTATAAATAAGCAAAGGTAAACGGGCACCCACCATGGTTATAAATCTGTAGCGTTCTAAATCTGCATGGCTCTAAATCGACATAACGCTCAATCTATATGGCTCTCAACATGCACGCATCTTAATGTCCATAAGTTCGCCAGTTTTTATTAACTCTGACTATACTCAAGCCAAGTGCGACTCACCTCAGTGCTGGAGTGGAAATGGGGAAGCAATTACTCACATTATCTGGCTTTTGCTTGTTTATGCTCGGCTTCATCCAGCCCGCATTTGCGGGTCGAGAACTTCATTTAGTCGCCACTAACTACCCTCCTTTTTATGCCGATGCCTTACCCGAACAGGGCGGCGTTGCCCAAGTGGTCAAAGAAGCCTTTAAACGCCAAGGTTACAATGCCAGCCTCAAGTTTTATCCCTTCGCTCGCGCCGCCTTACTCGTTAAAACGGGCCAAGCCGATGGCATCATTGGGCTCTGGTATCGTAAAGAGCGTGAGCAATGGGCTCAATATTCTGCGCCTATCCAACCGGTGCAAATTGTGTTTTATAAACGTAAAGATGCGCCGCTGAGTTTCAGTCAGCTCTCAGATCTCAACCCCTACACGATTGGCATAGGCCGCGGTTACGCTAATCCACCCGAAATCTTCGCCGCTGGGCTCACCACCGAAGAAGGCAATTCGGATGAAATGAACCTCAAGAAGCTATTTTTAAAGCGTATCGACTTAGTCTTGATTGGCCATAACTTAGCCAGATACTTAATCAAAAAAGGCCCCGCTGAATATGACGATGCCTTTGAACAAGTCGGTCACCCCATAGCAACTGAGGTATTTCACTTAGGGGTGTCTTTGGCCGTGACAGATCATCAGCAGTTGGTAACGGATTTTAATCAAGGCTTAGACAGTATGCGCAGCGATGGTCGCTTAGCTTCTATTTTAAGCCAATTTCCTCAGGTGGAAACGACTCAAGCACCTGTCGAAAAATCGCCTACAGAGGTCCATCCCTAGCGCTCGAGGGTCTTCTCGCTCATGCCCTTTGCACAAAAAAACCACAAAAGCTGCGTTGAATTGTGCTCAAGGCTCAAAAAACACAATTTCTTTCATTTTCGTTCGCTTACCTTTACAAACTTTTACCCAACTGGCGTACGTTATTCACTAGAATAGCGCCATTAGAGCGATTACCTTTTTAAACTGCCTTTGCGCGAGATAATAATTACAATGAAAAAAACCATTATTGCCATTGCCCTGCTTGCGGTTATCGCCACAGCGGTAAGTTTTAGTGATGTCCTTCAAGCGGCTAAACCCGAAAGCGCACCTCATCTTATGCGAACCGTTCCAGTGGTCACGGGGGAAGTCGTTGAATATCCATTAGCACAATCTATTTCACTTATCGGCAAGCTCGCTGCCGAACGCGCTGTGGTGATCGCGCCACAAGTCACTGGTAAGATTAAACAAGTCGCCGTGACCTCAAACCAAGCGGTGAAAAAAGGTCAGTTGCTTATCGAACTCGATGATATGAAAGCCCAAGCCGCCGTCGCTGAGGCTAATGCCTTTCTCAACGATGAAAAACGTAAACTCAAAGAGTTTGAAAAGCTGATCAGCCGTAACGCCATCACCCAAACCGAAATTGACGCACAAAAAGCCAGTGTCGATATCGCCCAAGCACGCTTAGCTTCAGCACAAGCGGATTTACATTACCACTCGCTGATTGCGCCGTTTGCGGGCAATACGGGACTGATTAATTTCAGCGAAGGCAAGATGGTCAGCATAGGCACTGAATTAATGTCGCTGGATGATTTATCTAGCATGCGCCTCGACTTACAAGTGCCAGAACATTTCCTGTCGCAATTGAGCATAGGTATGCAAGTGGCGGCCACCAGCCGTGCTTGGCCGGATGAAACCTTTACTGGCAAAGTTGTCGCTATCGATCCACGCGTCAATGAAGAAACCTTAAACCTTAAAGTGCGGGTGCAATTCGACAACCCCAAAAATCGCTTAAAACCCGGCATGATGATGTCATCAACTATCACGTTCCCTGCGATTTCAGCACCTATGGTGCCAGTACAAGCCCTTGAATATTCAGGCACTAAACGTTACGTGTACGTGGTTAGCGCCGATCACATCGCCAACCGCACCGAAGTGCAGTTAGGTGCGCGTATCGATAACCAAGTCTTGATTGAAAACGGTTTGAACATAGGTGACAAAGTCGTCGTACAAGGCTTAGTGAATATGCGCGATGGCCTGAAAATCAATGAAGTGACGCTAGATGCCAAGGCATCAGCCCGTGCGACTGAGCTTTCAAGCCCAAAAGCTACGGAGACTAAATAATGTGGTTGTCCGATGTTTCGGTTAAACGCCCCGTCGTTGCCATCGTTTTAAGCTTACTGCTGTGCGTATTCGGCATAGTCTCCTTCTCTAAATTGTCGATACGGGAAATGCCCGACGTCGAAAGCCCTGTGGTCACCATTAGCACCAGTTACTCGGGTGCGTCGGCGGCTATTATGGAAAGCCAGATCACTAAGACCCTAGAAGATGAACTGACGGGGATCAGTGGTATCGACGAAATCACGTCGACCACCCGTAATGGTAGCTCGCGTATCACAGTGAAATTCCTCCTCGGGTGGAACTTAACCGAAGGCGTAAGTGATGTGCGTGACGCTGTGGCCCGTGCCCAGCGCAGGCTGCCTGAAGATGCGAAAGATCCTGTCGTCTCCAAAGACAACGGTTCGGGCGAGCCCTCCGTCTATGTGAATTTAAGTTCGAGTGTGATGGACCGCACTCAATTAACGGATTACGCCCAGCGCGTGTTAGAGGACAGATTTAGCCTTATCAGCGGCGTGAGCTCCATCAGTATTTCCGGCGGTTTGTACAAGGTCATGTACGTCAAGCTCAGACCCGAACAAATGGCGGGCCGCAATGTCACAGTCACCGACATAACGAACGCGCTGCGCAAAGAAAACATCGAAACACCCGGCGGCCAAGTGCGAAACGACACCACAGTGATGTCGGTGCGTACCAAACGCTTGTACTACACGCCAAAGGATTTTGACTACCTTGTGGTGCGTACCGCCAGCGATGGCACGCCTATCTACTTAAAAGATGTGGCCGATGTGGCTGTCGGCGCACAAAACGAAAACTCGACCTTCAAAAGCGACGGTATCGTTAACATCAGTTTAGGCATTATTGCCCAGTCCGATGCCAACCCCTTGCTCGTTGCCAAAGAAGTGCACCAAGAAGTCGACCGCGTACAAGACTTCCTGCCCGAAGGCACTAGCCTAGTGGTCGACTTCGACTCTACCGTATTTATCGACCGCTCGATTAACGAGGTGTATAGCACCCTTTATGTCACCGGCGCCTTAGTGGTACTCGTGCTGTATATCTTCATCGGACAAGCGCGGGCGACACTCATCCCTGCGGTAACGGTTCCGGTATCGTTAATCTCGGCATTTATCGCCGCTAACATGCTAGGTTATTCAATTAACCTACTGACATTGATGGCGTTAATCCTCTCCATCGGTCTAGTGGTCGATGATGCGATTGTGGTGGTCGAGAACATTTTCCACCATATAGAAAAAGGCGAAGAGCCCTTACTCGCCGCCTATAAAGGCACCCGCGAAGTGGGCTTTGCCGTTGTCGCCACCACGGCGGTATTAGTTATGGTATTCCTGCCGATTTCCTTTATGGAGGGTATGGTCGGACTCTTATTTACCGAGTTCTCCGTGATGCTG
Organism: Shewanella sp. SP1S1-7; assembly: GCF_031932105.1. Classification (NCBI taxonomy): domain Bacteria; kingdom Pseudomonadati; phylum Pseudomonadota; class Gammaproteobacteria; order Alteromonadales; family Shewanellaceae; genus Shewanella; species Shewanella sp. SP1S1-7. The sequence goes on along the minus strand of NZ_JAUOEU010000022.1, from coordinate 40,496 downwards.
GCGGTGTCGGTGCTGTTTTCCTCCTTAGTAGCACTGACACTTACGCCCGTGCTGAGCAGCAAGTTACTTAAAGCCAACGTCAAACCGAATCGCTTTAATCGTTGGGTCGATCGCGGTTTTGCCCGCATGGAAAGCGTCTATCGCGTCGCCGTTACTCGGGCGATTAAACTTCGTCTACTCGCGCCCTTAGTTATTCTCGCCTGTATCGGCGGCAGTGCTTGGTTAATGCAACAAGTGCCGTCACAGCTGGCGCCGCAGGAAGACCGCGGTGTGTTGTTCGCCTTTGTTAAAGGCGCAGAAGGCACCAGTTATAACCGTATGACAGCTAACATGGACATAGTCGAAGACAGACTTATGCCCTTGCTGGGTCAAGGTGTGCTGCGCTCCTTCAGCGTGCAAGCCCCCGCGTTTGGTGGCCGTGCGGGCGATCAAACGGGCTTTGTGATCATGCAGCTTGAAGATTGGGGCACACGCACCGAATCCGCACAGCAAGCGCTTGGGATTATTAGCAAAGCATTGAAAGACATTCCCGATGTGATGGTTCGCCCTATGATGCCAGGCTTTAGGGGTCAATCGAGCGAACCGGTGCAATTTGTGCTTGGTGGTTCGGACTATGCCGAACTCTTTAAGTGGGCGCAGGTGCTCAAAGAAGAAGCCAATGCCGGCCCTATGATGGAAGGCGCCGACTTAGATTACGCCGAAACCACGCCTGAGCTTATCGTGACGGTTGATAAAGAACGCGCTGCGGAGCTTGGGATCAGTGTCGATGACGTCTCGCAAACCTTAGAAGTGATGCTCGGCGGTCGCACCGAAACCACCTATGTGGATCGCGGCGAAGAGTACGATGTGTACTTGCGCGGTGATGAAAACAGTTTTAACAACGTTGGCGATCTTAGCCAAATCTACATGCGTTCCGGTAAAGGCGAATTAGTGACGCTTGATACCGTGACCCATATCGAAGAGATTGCTTCGGCACAAAGATTAAGTCACACCAATAAGCAAAAATCGATCACCCTCAAGGCTAACGTCAGTGAAGGCTACACCTTAGGTGAAGGCTTAAAGTTTCTTGATGCTAAAGCCATTGAATTATTACCTAAAGATATTTCCATTGGTTACACCGGCGAATCCAAAGACTTTAAGGAAAACCAAAGCAGTATCTTCATCGTATTTGGTTTGGCCTTACTGGTCGCTTACTTAGTCTTAGCCGCGCAGTTTGAGAGTTTTATCAACCCATTAGTGGTGATGTTTACTGTGCCTATGGGCGTGTTTGGTGGTTTCTTAGGTCTACTGCTAACCAGTCAAGGGATCAACATCTACAGCCAGATAGGCATGATCATGTTGATTGGTATGGTGACCAAAAACGGTATCCTTATCGTTGAGTTTGCTAACCAATTACGTGACCGCGGCTTTGAACTCGATAAAGCCATTATCGACGCTTCATCCCGTCGTTTGCGGCCAATCCTAATGACAGCCTTCACCACATTAGTGGGCGCTGTACCGTTAATTTTCTCGACGGGCGCAGGCTCAGAAAGTCGTATCGCTGTAGGTACTGTAGTGTTCTTCGGTATGGCATTCGCCACCTTTGTGACCCTACTCGTCATCCCCGCCATGTATCGATTAATCTCGGCAGCGACCCATTCACCGGGATATGTTGAAGCTAAGCTCGAAGCGGCAATTAAAGCGCAAGAGTTAGCGGCCCAAGAGGCGGCGGCAAAGCAGCAGGAACTAGCGCCTAAAGCCTAGCGCTAATCATAACTGCAGAAAATCTCATAGCAAAAAGCCAAGGCACTCAGTGCCTTGGCTTTTTTTATTGGCAGCTCAATCAAGAGCCTTACCTTATATGGGATATAGGGAATTTATCTATCCCATCACAACACAATTTCGACCAGCTGATTTAGCGTTATACAACGCACTATCTACCCGGAAAAGTGCGCTACGCAAACTCTCGTTATCTTGAACACTGATACAGCCAAAACTCATGGTCAAATTCAGTTGTTGATTGTGATAGAAGAAATCCGTCGCCGCTAAATCTAAGCGTAATTGCTCTGCGATTTGATGTGCTTCATCTAAGGAGCAACCCTGTAAAACAATCAAGAACTCTTCACCTCCCCAGCGGGCAATACAAGCAGCGGGTTGCCGTAGCCCTTCAAGTAACCTTGCGACTTGCACTAAAACATCATCCCCACATAAATGACCAAACGTGTCATTGATGGCTTTGAAGTAATCGACATCGCACATTAACAAACAAAGCTCTGTGCCTTTTGCGGTACTTAAGGCATTCTCCAACACCGCTTCCGCTTTGCGGCGATTAGCGAGTCCAGTTAACACGTCGGTATTTGATAACGTTTGATTTTCATCAATAAGCAATTGTAAATCATGGATATCTCTCATCGTCACTATATGCAATTCCGATTGATTCTCCGTGGCAATTTGTGCCGTGATCAAAAACCAACGGTACTCACCGTTACGACAAAGAATACGAGCCTGCATTTCAGCCGTATCAATTCCTGCATTGATACTGCTTTCAACGATGTTTGCCCATCCCTCAATCATGGCTTGACGCACTAAAGGCTCTGGATACACGGTTTTAAACCAAGCATCCATATCGGGAATATCTTCTAATGTGTAGCCAATTTGTTCGATAAAGGCATGATTAACAAAGCGGTGGATCCGCTGTATACGCCCAGATATCTCATCAATACGTGATTCAGAAAGCAGGATTGGAATAGGAATGAAATCTAAGCTTTTAAAGAGAATTACCTCACTGTCATTGCGTGCTGTCATTAATCTTCCCCGCTCAATCCCAAACAAAGATCAGTCATCACATCCCAAACCTAATTGGGGATAAAAGATGATTGATAAAACATAAGTTAACGTTTGAATTTATAAGAAATTCAATCAAGCACAACACAGTTGCGGCCATCATTCTTAGCTTTATATAAAACGCTATCAACCCGAAATAATAGACTTTGGAGGCTTTCACCGACTTGATGCTCCACACACCCAAAACTCATGGTTAAGTGCATATGCTGACCATAGGATTGGTAATCCGTGGACTCGATGTCACAACGCAGCTTCTCGGCAAGCTCTCTCGCGACTTCAAGTTCAGTGTTTTCCAGCACAATCAGAAACTCCTCCCCTCCCCAACGTGCGACACAGGAAGCAGAAGATGCATAGTGCTTAAGCTGATCCGCTACTAATTTAAGCACATCATCGCCACACAGATGGCCAAAGTTATCATTAATACTCTTAAAAAAATCGATATCACACATCACTAAACAGAGTGAACCTTTTGCATCGGTACTGTGTTCCATGGCTGAAGCGAGGATCCGCTCCACTTGACGACGATTGGCAAGTCCCGTCAGTAAATCGGTATTGGATTGCCGCTTGTTATCCTCAATCAGTAACTGCAACTGATGGACATCTCTCATAGTGACTATGTTTAAGTTTGATTGATTTTCAGTGGTAATTTGAGCTGTGATTAAAAACCAACGATATTCACCATTGCCACAGCGAAGGTAAGTTTGAAAACCTGCGGTGCTCAGTCCCTGTTTTTCACTTTCATATACAGCACTATCCCACTCGAGCATCGCTTTGTCTCGAAGGATTGGGTCGGGGTAAACAGTATTAAACCAAGATTCAATATCGGGGATGTCCGACATGGTATAGCCCAATTGCTCAATAAATGCATGATTCATAAATCTATGCACCCTATGAGTGCTAGGACGACGTCCTTCCACGTCCAAGGCCTCAGATAATAGAACTGGGATAGGAATATAATTTAAACTTTTGAATAATAAGGCTTCACTATCTTCTGAAAAAAGTCGACGCATCCGTATCTCCCCATACAACGAAATAACATAGAGATAACATTTAGTGTGATAGAACCACATATGATTTGTGAGGACAAGAACTCACTTAGGCCGTCGTCGATATAAAAATACTACAATCTCATCTCGTAAAATCAGAACGTGACTTGGGACACATCTAAAATGATGGAATGACAAGTACTTAAGAAAATCCTAATAAGAAGCGTTTGTTTGAAAAGACCTTTATTCTTCTTTTTTAGTTGCTCGTTTTTTGTACTTGTTAATAATAACAAGATTCAATAGAAGCCTAAGATGATGGGATTAGCCAGAATAATGGATGTGTACCGTCACCATTAATTATCCTCTGCTTATGAATAGACAGTGGACAACTCAATGATGAAGTTAACCTTATTTCCCACTATGTCTCGATTGATTTCGTCTGCGGCAAAGCAGCAGGAACTCACGCCTAAAGCCTAACGCTAATCATAGCTGTTGATAATCACATAACAAAAAGCCAAGGCACTCAGTGCCTTGGCTTTTTCTCATTTACGTCTTAAGCATTTTTTACTTTATTGGCTAAGCCAAAATGTAAACCTAAGCCAACACAAAGCAGTGCACTTAACGTAATCACCATACCTAAATGGTGAACGATTCCCGTGCCACCTAAACCCAGTCCCAACAGAATGTAATAAAACAGTCCGAAGAGCGCGCCAGCAGAGCCCGCATAGGTACGGTAGTCTGCCAGAGCCGAGCTGAGTATGTTCGGAATAGCGATACCGTAAGCAATCACAATCAATAGCATAGGCGCTAAAAAGTAAACATTATTCAGCCCTATAAAGGTCGATTGGATCAGCCAAATCCCCAATCCACCGACAAGTGCAATAGCACTGGCTAAGCGAACCAGTCGTGCACCGGTGTGGCCTCGACCCAGCATTATTTTATTAACATAACTGCCAAGGAATGTACCAAAGCCTAACAGTAAGCCACTGGTACCAAAGGCAAGCGTCGATAACCCTTGCGCCTCAAACATAAATGGCGCCAGTGAAAAGTAGCTAAACCACATTAGATTAAACGCCGCTACCAACAAGGTGTTCTTAATAATCCCACTATCGGTAAGCATCTTAATCGCTAACTCGCCTATCGCGATTTTCTGGGTGTGTGCGGGTTTGGTTTCGGGTAGATATTTTACCGACAAAAATAACAACACGATTGCAGAGACCATGAGTGCGACAAACACCCCTTGATATCCCCAATACGCACTGAGAACACTGCCTAATAGCAATCCGATAACTGGGCTTATTCCAAGTGACATACCCATTACAGAAAATACTTTCGCTAATTCCTCTCCGCTATAACTGTCACGCATCATAGTTTGGGTAATCACAGACCCCACTGCCGCGCCAAAGGCAGACAATACGCGGGCCATCAACAACAGGCTAAAGTCGCTAACCATCAAGGCTAACGTTGAGCCAATGGCATAACAGACTAATCCCGCGAGCATAGCTTTACGGCGACCAATAATGTCGGCTAAGCGGCCCCAGCAAAATACGCCGACGGCAAAGGCCATAAAGTACACAGATAAGGTTTGCGATGCAGCGGCAACCGACACAGCAAAGTTTTCTGCAATATTAGGCAAAGCAGGGCTATAAATGGTTTCCATAATTTGCGGAAACATCATTAGCAGCACAACGAGCCCTAATGGTGGTTTTATATTCATGATTTTTAGTCCATTTCAATCATCCAAATGAGTTGGTTTACCGAAATGTCGCTCCATACTTGTCAAAGATGGCGCAGTATAGATAAAATCCAAATGTGTCCATTAGCAACACTTAGACAAAAAACATCAAAAATAGGACAAAATGGCCTTTATTCTACCTGAACAGCAATTTAATCCAGACCAGCTAGATAATATGGTCATTGGCATTGCCGCAGATATGGGCGAACACGACTCGGGAGTACATCACCACAGAAAGGCGCAACTGCTGTACGCTCCCACAGGCGTGATGAGATTCACCCTAGCCGATACTCAAATGGTGTTACCGCCAACGCGTGCGGCTTGGTTGCCAGCTGGCGTTAAGCACAGCGTTACAATGCGTAATGTGGTTGCCTATCGCTCACTCTACTTTGAACCAGAAACCGTCACTTCATTACCCGATAAAGTCACTATTTTTCATGTAAACCCGCTACTCAAAGCGTTAATCGACACTATGTCGTTTTGGCCTTGGGACAAACCAAGAAGCACTCAGCACAATGCCTTTTTGCTGCTCTGCGAAGAATTGGGCCATGCCGCGGAAGAAAATCTGGCTTTACCCCTCCCACAGGATAAACGTTTAAAAACCTGGCTTGCGCAACTGCAACAGCACCAAAAACCGCCAGCCAATCTTAAGGATATGGCAGTAGAAATCGGAGCCAGTGAACGCACAATTAGCCGCATTTTTAGCGCACAGACGGGAATGGCTTATCAAGCATGGCGCCAGCAATGGCGTTTACTCTCGGCCATTGAACAATTGGCGGCGGGGAAATCGGTGGCGCAGGTGGGCTTTAATTTACAATTTTCCAGCGACAGTGCCTTTATCAGCTTTTTTAAGCAATATACCAGCACCACACCGGCACAATATTTCAAATAAGTACTGGCTCGACTGACTTACAATCGCCGAATCGAGCCTTGCCTCATGTGCATCATGGCGCTAGCTGCGACGTTAGGCTTTCAGCGCTGGCGTGGTAGAAGACTTAAACCAAGCAAGCGGTCGTTGGCGGCGCGTTAACATGTTACCGAGCGCGACCAGCAAGAGTCCCACACTTGAATACCAAGTCCAGTGATAATCCTCAAACACGCTCGATACACTAAGCGCCACCACAGGGGTTATCACCAACAGATACGCCGCTGCGTTAGCGCCAATTCGCTCAACCAAGATCAAATAAGCGGTAAAGCCAATCACAGAGGCGATAACGGCTAAGTAGAACAAGCTGCCAAGATAACTCGTTGTCAGCGGTAAACTAAAGCTTAAACCTTTAAACCAAATGATGAGCAATAACGCCGCACTGCCATAGCACATGGCATACGCTGTTGAAGTAAAGGGCGACACATTATCGCGCGAGTTACGCATGCTGATCATGTTGCCAATCGAGAAAAACCACGTACCTAGCAGCGAAAACAGTAAGCCCCATACTAAGGTTTGTGACCACTGAGTCGCGAGCAAATCGGCGCCAAAGAGTAAGATAATGCCCCCCAGACCGACACTGACTCCTAACCAAAAGTTGCGGGTAGTGGGCGTGCCGTAAAAAATGCGGCCATGTATCGCATTAAAAATGGGCGCAGTGGCCATAATCACCGCCGTTAAACCGCTGGCGATATAATGGGTTGCAGTATAAAACGCGATAAAATTCAAACAAAATAGACACACACCTTGCAGTGCAAACCAAGGATGCTGCCTAAGCTTTACCGCTTGCAGCTTGTTAAAGGCAAAGCCGATGGCGAACATCAACAGGCTCGCTATCGCGAAGCGATAAAAAATCGAGACTTCCGTCGCCACCTCACCGTGCTGCCACTTAATGGCAATCCACGAAAAACCCCACACAAAAATCATCAGCAAATACATCACAGCAGCCATAATGAGTCCCCCCTCACCTTCATAAAATACTTAATGAGGCGAACTATACAGCGATGGCTTTCGTCCTTATGTCACCATCTTGTGGGTCATAACACGATATTGCGGTTTTAATCGCAAGCGAACGTTGAGCCGCATTAATAAGTGCGATAATTTGGACAGACAAAACACTTAGCCAGTGAGATAACAAGGACCCCATGGAGCCCAAATACACCAGTTTTGATAAATCTGCTAAAACCTGTCTTCGCCAACAAGTGATTACGGAGGATTTATCTTGGGCCCATTATCAAAATGCGGGCGAGCGTTTGTATTACCAAAACGATACACAACACACGCTGAGCATGTATCTGGATGGCGGCTACGAAACCCACAGAACCGATATCAAAGCCGACTATGGCGCGCCCAGCAAGTTTTGCCTTATGCCCCAAGGCTGCCAAAGCCATTGGCAACTGGGACAACCGCAGCAGTTTATGCATTTGTATTTTAGCGATGAACATCTGAAGAAATTGGCCGTGCGAGTCTTTGATAAAGATCCACGCCAAGTGCGTTTACCTGAGCTGACCTTTGTCGATAATCCGAGGTTAGAGGCACTATTTCGGCATCAAGTTGCCGGGCTCAATTGGCAGATCAGTGATAACCATCTAATGATGGAACAGGTAACCGACACTGTGCTGGTGACGTTACTACAAAGTTCCGGCTTTAATTTGTCGGTGGGGCCAATCAAGGGCGGGTTAGCACCTAAAGTGGCGAAAGCGATCAAAGAGTTTATTTATTGCCATTCACATCGGCAGATTTATTTGTCTGAACTGGCCGAGATTGCCCAGCTTAGCGAGTACCATTTTTGCCGCATGTTTAAATGCCAATTTGCGATGACGCCGCAGGAGTATTTGCTACAAGTGCGCATCGAAAAGGTCAAACAAAGCTTGAGTCATTCAACGCAATCCTTGACCGATATCGCCCTCAATAATGGCTTCGCTAATCAAAGCCACATGGGCCGCTACTTTAAAAAGCTCAGCGGCATGTCACCGGGCGAATATCAAAAACATCATCAAGGCCGCTAGCAAACAAAAACGATTCCCCTGCTCGATTCGATTCAATTCAATTCAATTCAATTCTGCGTTAATCTTTGCCCATAGCCTGAGTTAAGGCACGCTGGTTAAACTCGGCATTAAAGGGATTACTTTTCAGTAGCATATGAAGTAGCAATGCTGATAAATCAAACGGTTCATTAGCATTATAAGCGTGAAGTGTAAGTACAGAGAACATGCTCGCGCTGGAAATGACTCAGTAAAGTTCACACTTTCGCGCCTTTCAAAACCGCCACACCAGTCTGTGTTATAGTCATCCCTTAGCTGCTACTGACGTGAGTACTCTGTGAAGAAAATCGCTTTATTTGTGGATGTACAAAACATCTATTACACCTGCCGCGAGGCCTATGGCCGCCAATTTAATTACCGTAAATTATGGCAACACTTAGGTTACGAGGGAAACATAGTCTTGGCCGTGGCTTATGCCATCCACAAGGGGGACGATGGGCAGTTGAAATTCCAGGATGCGTTAAAGCACATAGGCTTTGAGGTGAAGTTAAAACCTTTCATTCAGCGCAGCGATGGCTCGGCCAAAGGCGACTGGGATGTGGGGATCACTATCGATATTATGGAAGCGGCGAGTGAAGTCGATACAGTGATCTTGTTGTCTGGTGATGGCGATTTCGATTTATTACTACAAAAAATCCATCAAAAATATGGCGTTGAAATCCAAGTCTATGGCGTCCCTACCCTGACGGCTAAATCCTTAAGGGATGCAGCGTCTCAATTTCACCCCATAGATGCCGCACTCTTGCTCTAGTACCCATAAAAAATGCTGCTATCAATCACGACAGCAGCATCTGAAGTTCACTATTTTAGCCATCAAAGTTACAACACATCTAATGATAGGTAATGTCCGAATACATAGGTGCGAGACGTTTTAGGAGGGCATTGCGGGTCGATAATGGTATCTGTTGCTCCTTCATCGATTCAATTAAATGGCCCACTAAGGCATCAAAATCTGCCTGAGTAATATTCAACCCTTGATGACTCAGTGCCATATTCTCACCGTGATACACGCAACCGCCATCAGCAATCAGACAAAAATGTTCAATGGCGCGCTCACGAAATAACGCGATATCCGTCTCTTGAAAGTGATGCACTATGCGTGGATCAGTTGCAATACGGGCAAGTAAGCCATCGACAATCGCTGATAAACCGGCTTCACCACCTAACTCTTGATATAAGGTTTGCTGGCTTGAGTTGCCATTATTTGAGTTAACCTGTGGCGCCGATGATTCAGCCGTTTGCACTGCGCAGCCAGTGAAAAAAAGCAAAGCGGCGACAGGTAATAGCTTCAACAATAAACGACTCATAGTGTTCCCTCCACCGACACATACCAACCTTGCTGATCGGCAAAACCCGCAATACTGCCTAAATTCGCATAAGCCGTGACCACGGAAAGATGCTTATTAATAAACCAAGCTAAAAACACATCTTGCCAATCATCTTCACGGGCAAAAGCTAACTCATTGGGTTTCTGGCGATATTCGATACCCAGCGCCACATTATCCGTCAGCAATACTGCCGCAGACGCTTCGAGCACAAACAGGTAATCATTACTGGCTTGGGTACCAAAACCCAATAAACCCGTTTGATTCGCCTTGGTCGCGCGCACTGTACCATTAAGTAATAAATTGCGCCCCGCCACCGCATCGAAAAATACTTTGCTGGCCGCAATATACACATCTAACCCCCAATCATCCCGCGCCCCAACCGCCAGAGGAATCGCAAAGTCATCGACTCTTTTATACTGGGCACCTAGGGTGATTTGCGGCATAGCCGTATAAAGTAACTCGCCGGCAAGCTTGTATTTTACCCCAAAGATATCTTGGCCTAACTCGCCGCCCATAGTATCTAAATCAAAGGTTTGCCGCGCTAAACTCAGTTCGAATCGATTATCAAAACTCAAGGAAGCGCCAATCACATTCAGTGTAAAGTCATCGACATAAACGCCTGTCGCCATCGCCGTAGCGGACCATTCATCGCTACTGCCATAACCGTTGATCACCGCCCACGGCACTATGCCACCGCCAGCACTGCCCTCAATCGTCGTCCCGCCGCCAGTCGCGACCACGCGGCTACCTTCGGCAAACGCAGGAACTGTGCCCAATAGTAAAAAGAGGCAAGGCAAAGCCTTAGCACAATTCCAAGCTAATGAATTCAACTTCAATGCATTCATGGCAATGTTCACTCGCTACTCCGTTTTATTCTTTCAAACACGACTAAATCTAAGGTTTTTTGTGCGCTTTTTTGGGCAAATTAACTTATGCGTCAGAGGGATTTTTATGGTTAAACGCTTCAAACCACAGATCAAATTCAGCCGCTTTTAAGGGTTTTGAAAACACGTAACCTTGGATGATGTCGCAATTGAGGTTACGCAAGATGTCAACGCCTTCTGGTTCTTCAACCCCTTCGGCCACGACGGTAAAACCTAGACCGTGGATCAACTGAATGCTCGTGTTCACTATCATCACATCTTGGCTATTCGTGAGCATGTCTTTGATAAAACTACGATCAATCTTCACTTCATTGACCGGCAAAATTTTCAAATAAGCTAAGGATGAATGCCCTGTGCCAAAGTCATCGATGGCGACGGATACACCCATGTCACGGAATCGCTGCAATACGCTCACCACAGTCTGTGCATCTTTCATCACAGCACCTTCGGTGACTTCAATACAGAGTGCGCCGCTTGGCAGATTATTATCTTTTAATAAACTAGCAATTTGATTCGGCAAGCGGGTATCGACTAAATCATGGGCCGACAGGTTAATGGCCAGTTTTAGCTGCATACCCCGCTGCTGCCATGCGACTAATTGTTTAATCGCCTGCTTCAACACCCATTGGCTGACTATATCAATGTTGCCTGAATTTTCGGCCAGTTGAATAAACTCATCGGGCGGGATAAACCCTAAGGTTGGATGCTGCCAGCGGATCAATGCCTCGGCGCCAGTGCACTGGTTTAGGCGTAAATCCACTTTAGGTTGGAACACTAAATACAATTGGTTTTGCGCTAAACCTATAGGCAAATCACGGATAATCGTCAGCTCACGCTGATACTTTTCATCGGCGCCCTGACGATAACTGACAATACGTTGCTCCTCGAGACAGGCTTGATTGAGGGCAATTTCGGCGCGGCGTACTAACACATCGATATCGGCACCGTTGCCATCGATTTCAAGTAATCCCGCCCGCACGGTAAGAGAGATATTTGAGCCTTGGATTGGAAATGGCGACTCCAACATATCCAATGATTTCAGCAAGTGCTCGGGACGAATACCTTGGCTATACAGGAGTAAAAATGAGTCGCCGTCTAATCGCGCGAGTAAATCCGGTGTGGGGGCTAATTGCTCTAAACGGCGAGCAAAAAGCACCAACAAGGTATCGGCGTTGGCAAAACCAATAATGTCGTTGATATGGCGAAAATGTTTAATATCCAGCAATACCATAGCGCCGGATAGCTCATGTTTAAGATCCGCTAAATGCTGTTTTGCCGCAAAACGATTGAGCAATCCCGTCAAACTGTCGTGGCGAGATTGATAGACTAAATCCTTTTCCCGCGCTTCAATATCGTCGCGCATCAAGGACAAACTTTTGGCCAACACCCGCAGTTCTGCTGGCGCACCTTGAATACTGCCAGGCTGCTTACCTTGACCAATTTTACGGGCATAGGTCACCAGTTGATGCACAGGCTCAGTCAAACTGCCCGACAACCAAATCGCAATCACAATCGCCAGCGCTAAGGTCAAGGCAAAAATCAGCAACATATTATTGCGTAGATGCTGATAACTTTGCTGCCACTTAAGGTTTGACTGATGCAGTAGGGCTAATTGGCTGCCGTTATGATCATAAAGTTTGATCGCCATGGATAGATAATCCACGGGAATGTTCTCACTGGGCATTTTCAGTAGGCTGGGGAATAGGCTCGCCTGCTCTACCACACTGCGTTTTTCATCGTCGGATAAGGTTGACGCGATTTCGGTACGACCCGTGGCTTGATTGACAAAGCTGACATCGATACCGGTAATGGCTTTAGCTTGTTGGGCGACTTTCTCATCCAATAGGAATCCCATTCCGACCCAAGCAATCAAGGTCGGCGCCTTCACGGGCTGCAACACAAACTGATAGCTGGCATGATCAAAATTGAGGATAGCTAAGGCATTGTTATTGCTGGTGGTCATATCGAATAAGGATTGAATGTCATCCTGAGTGAGTCCGGGTAGACTCGAGGTCAAGAGCTCTCCTTTTGGAGACAACAATACTGCAGCGTCGGCGCCGATACGAGAGCCGTGATTGGATAACACTGACTCAATGGTTTCTTGCTCGCCGGTGGCAATTGCGCGCTTAAAACCAAAATCGGCACTGAGCACAGACAAACTTTGGCTGAGCTGAATACCGCGATTCGAAAGGACTTCGAGAAACACATTGGCACCAATATCTAAACTTTTTTGTTGTTGTAAAAAGTTGTCCCTTTCGGTCGCCGTCAATACGGAAAATGCCGTGGCAAACTGCACTAGAGTCAGCACAATAAAGAAAACTAAAATCAGCCGTGCGCGAAAACTATTTAGCATGTAATGGCTTGCCTTGAGCATCGTAGTGGCCAAATCCCGACGGCGGGGCTGACGGTTTAGCTTGGCGTTCAATGTCTAAGGACAAACTGAGTTGATTCGCGCCAGTGGTTAACATTAGCTCAGTCGGCTCGGAGGCCGCCTTCTGCCATGGATGCCAGAGTTTGACTTTATATTGACCGGCCGTAAGATCCTTAAACTGGATCTCACCTTTTTCGTCCGTCACCGCAACAATTGGGCTATCCGCCACATAGATAAATGCCTGCATATAATCGTGAATATTGCAGCCAAGTGCGACTAAGCCGGGTTTATCGAACTGAATCGGCGCTTCGGCTTGACCCACATACAGTTTAAGTTCGAAAGGTTTCGCCTCGGAAAAGGAATACACATGGTGACGAGTGCGATCTAGATTAGGAAAATCCACCTTGGCGCCCTTAGGGACCGCCAACACAAAAGGGATAAAGGTTCGATTTTTTTGTGACATTTCATAATGTCCAACAGGCATAGCCTTATCGGGCATCACTGCCGGGATCAACTCCACGACCGTATCGGCAATCGCCTGCTGCTGTAGATCCACCAGCTTAATATTGAGCTCAGCAGCCATGATTTGAGGCGTCAGAGAGGCAGAAACACTCAAAACTAGAGCAAATAAAGCGCGATTTAAGATCATCAGTTACCTCGGGCATAGTGATGCAAGGTCAACAAGTACCTTAGCTGAGTACGGCGTAAAACAAACTATTTTTATTCGTGTAGCATTGTACATCACTAATATATCGAATATTCCATTAGAACCTATAGAAGAGCGCCAAAACAGTAATCATTCTAATCGTCCAACTGCCATTACGCACGAAAGTGACCACAAATAATGGATAAACAACATCATACACACATTTCAAGCACGGATAACCACAAGCGTTTGAATCGACTATGGCGCTTACTGAGATCAAATATCACTGCGAGCTCATTGGCTGAATAAAACAGTTGAATCTAGTCAACATAGGTCTGCCATGCACAATAAGCAATTTAACTAACACACTGCCCTAGTAAATGACTTTTTGTTGTTCATCGGCAATTAAAGCAAGCCCATATACTTCTGACTCTATCCATCTTTGACTGTAACTTTACCGGCAATCTAATCTCAACTTATCCCAACTAAAGATAGTCAGGTTTCATATTTTTCGCCGCGAACAAACAAAAAAGGCCTACTTGATGTAGGCCTTTTGTACGCATTTATCCATCGAGAGAAACAAGCTTAACTGACGGTTAGCTCTTTATGCTCTTCGGCTTTTTTACTGCCTCGCTTTGCCAGTGCGTAGTAGAACAATGGCGTTAGGATTAGACCAAACACAGTCACCCCAATCATGCCGGCGAATACTGCTACGCCCATGGCTTGACGCATCTCGGCGCCAGCGCCAGTGGAGAATACCATAGGCACTACTCCCATAATAAAGGCGATAGATGTCATCAAGATAGGACGTAAACGTAATCTTGCTGCCTCTAATATCGCATCCATAGGTGCCATACCGTGATCTTGTTTCTCCTTGGCGAACTCGACAATCAAGATAGCGTTCTTAGTCGCGAGTCCCACCAGCACTATCAGGCCAATTTGGGTGAAGATATTGTTGTCACCACCGTAAATTAACACTCCACTGAGGGCTGAGAGCAAGGTCATTGGAATGATTAAGATAATCGCCAATGGCAAGCTTAAGCTCTCATACTGAGCAGCGAGCACCATGAACACCAGCAAGATCACCAGCGGGAAGACTAACAAGCCCGTATTGCCTGCTAAGATTTGCTGATAGGTCAACTCAGTCCACTCGTAGGTCATACCATTTGGCAGCGTCTCGGCGAGGATTTTCTCAATCGCTGCCTGCGCTTGGCCAGTACTCACACCTGCTGCTGGGCCACCGTTGATTTCAGCGGTCGTAAAGCCGTTATAGTGCATCACTCTGTCTGGGCCTGAGCTTTGGCTGACGTTGATGAACGACCCTAGCGGGATCATATCACCATTCAGATTCGGCACCTTCAGCTGACTTATCTGCTGCGGGCTTTGACGGAATGCCTCATCGGCTTGCATATTCACCTGATAGGTTCGACCGAAACGATTGAAATCGTTGACATAGGTCGAGCCCATATAGGTTTGTAATGTCTGGAAGATTTGATCGAGCGACACTGCCTGCTGTTTCGCTTTAGTTCGATCAATATCCAGTTCAAGTTGAGGCACGTTCACCTGATAGCTAGAGAAAATTCCGGCTAACTGAGGATCGGCCCACGCCTTGTACATCACTTGTTGGGTCACCTGATACAAGGCCTCATAACCAAGGTTGGCTCTGTCTTGAATTTGCAGACGGAACCCTCCTATAGTACCGAGGCCTTGCACAGGTGGCGGCGGGAAGATGGCAATAAATGCGTCTTGAATACCAGCAAACTCTTTATTCAATTGCCCAGCAATGGCATTCGCCGACAGCTCTGGACTCTTACGCAATTCAAAATCATCAAGCGCGACAAACACCACGCCTGAGTTAGGACTATTAGTAAAACCGTTGATGCTAAGGCCTGGGAAGGCAATCGAGTGCGCTACTCCTGGGTGATTAAGGGCAATCTCAGACATCTTTTTGATAACGGTATCAGTACGTTCAAGGGATGCCGCATCGGGCAACTGAGCAAAGGCCACTAAATACTGTTTATCTTGGCCGGGTACATAACCCGTTGGTGTATTGGCAAATTGCACACCCGTTAACGCCACCATGCCTAAATACACTAGGCCAATAATGCCGCCAAAACGGATCACCTTACGCACTAACCAGCCATAACCATCGGATGCACGGTTAAATAAACGATTAAAAGGCACAAATAACCAAGCACCAAACAACTTATCCATTAGACGGGTTAAGCCGTCCTTAGGTGCATCATGACTCTTGAGTAACAGCGCCGATAATGCCGGACTTAAGGTCAGTGAGTTAATCGCCGAGATAAAGGTCGAGATAGTAATAGTCAAGGCAAACTGTTTATAGAACTGCCCGGTTAAACCGCTCATAAAGGCCGTTGGAATAAACACCGCCGCCAGCACTAAGGTGGTTGCCACAATCGGGCCAGTCACTTCCTTCATCGCCTTTTGTGTTGCCGCAACTGGGCTTAACCCTGCGGCAATATTACGCTCGACGTTTTCGACCACGACGATGGCATCGTCAACCACGATACCTATGGCGAGCACCAGCCCAAATAGCGACAAGGCGTTTAACGAGAAACCGAGCAGATGCATAAAGGCAAAGGTACCGACCAAAGACACAGGCACGGCCACCAGCGGAATAATCGATGCACGCCACGTTTGCAGGAATAGCACCACCACCAACACCACCAGTAACACGGCTTCGAGCAGGGTTTTTACCACAGCTTCAATCGAGCCACGCACGAACACTGTTGGGTCGTAAACGATTTCGTATTCTAGTCCTTCAGGGAATCCTTTAGACAGCTCTGCCATTTTGGCGCGCACATCATCGGAAATCTGAATCGCATTTGAACCCGATGCTTGGAACACAGGAATCGCCACGGCATCTTTGTTATCCAGCAGTGAGCGCAGCGCATAACTCGTCGCACCTAGCTCGATACGAGCCACATCCTTCAAACGATTCACTTCACCGTTTTGGCCGACTTTGATGATGATATCTTCAAATTCAGACAGTTCAGTTAAACGACCTTTCACGTTAATCAAGAGTTGGAAGTCAGCACTACCACTTGGCTGAGCACCTAAACTGCCCGCTGCCGCCTGTTGGTTTTGCTCGCGCACGGCAGCAATAATGTCCGCAGGTGATAAACCCAGAGCCGAAACTTTATTCGGGTCGAGCCAAATACGCAGGCTGTATTCCCCTGCACCAAACAAGCGTACCGCGCCCACACCTTTAATCCGTGCGAGCTCATCTTTAACGTTCAGCGCCGCATAGTTAGATAAATACAACATGTCATAACGGTTATCCGGTGACAGCAAATGCACCACCATGGTCAAGTCTGGCGATGACTTTTCGGTGACTATGCCTAAGCGTTGCACTTCCTGCGGCAGACGCGGCATAGCGCGATCGACTCGGCTCTGCACTTGGGTTTGCGCCCTGTCTACATCTGTGCCAATGGCAAAGGTGATGGTCAAGGTCATGCGTCCATCGGACGTCGCTTGCGATGACATGTACAACATGTCTTCGACGCCGTTGATTTCCTGCTCCAGCGGTGAAGCCACGGTTTCGGCAATCACTTTAGGGTTAGCGCCAGGGTAGTTAGCGGTCACCACGACGGTGGGCGGCACAACTTCAGGGTATTCAGTGATCGGCAGTTGCCAAACGGCAATCGCCCCTGTGATAAAAAACAGCAGTGAGAGTACGGCTGCAAATATCGGTCTTTTAATAAAAAACTGCGATAACATGGTGTTCTATTCCTTAACCGCGGCTAGCCGTTTCGACCGCTTGCGCCGTCAAAGTATCTTGGTTTTTATCTAGAATTAACTGGGCTTGGCGTAATGCTTCGAGCTTGTCGCTGTCGACCATTTCAACCATATGCGGATCAATTTGCATCTTAGGGCGCACGCGCTGCATACCGTTGACGACGATCTTATCTTCGGCCATCAAACCTTGGGTCACGATGCGCAGTCCTTGGACTTTCTCGCCTAAGGTCACGCCGCGATATTCAACTAAACCATCGGCGCCCACCACTAACACAAACTTATTGTTCAGATCTGTACCAACGGCTTTATCGTCAATCAAGATACCTTCATAAGCGCCGCTACCTGCGGTGCGAAGGCGGGCAAACAAGCCAGGCAATAAGCTATTGTCTTCATTGTCAAAAGAAGCTCTCACGCGAATGGTGCCTGTTTGCTTATCCATCGCATTATCCACAAAGTCGACCATGCCGATATGTTGATAATCACGCTCATTGGCTAAGGCCATGTACACAGGGTTGTCGCCAGCGCGGGGATCATTACGTTTCTTCTCGGCCGTTAATTTCACGTATTTAAGATAGGTTTGCTCATCCACATCAAAATACGCATACATGCTGGCGGTAGAGACTAGACTGGTCAGCACACTCTGCCCTGCGGTGACATAATTGCCCGCGGTGACATTCGCGTAGGACACGCGACCATCAATCGGCGCTTGCACTTGGGTATAAGCTAAATCAAGCTCGGCGCGCATCAGGGCCGCTTTCACCGAAGCCACTGCAGCCGCGGTTTGACGTTTGTTTGACTCACGGGTATCGAGTAACTCGGCAGACACCGCTTTTTGGTCAAACAATTTATGGGCTCGTTCGAAGTCATTTGTGGCCAGTTGCTCAGCAGAGAGTGCGCTAGCAAGATCTGCTTTTAACCGGGCCACTTCCACTTCAAATACGCTCGGGTCGATGCGGAATAACACGTCGCCTTTTTTCACTAAGGCGCCTTCTTTAAAATTCACTGAGTCGATATATCCAGATACACGCGGGATAAGGGTGACACTTTCTGGCGCCTGTAAACGGCCGGTAAACTCATCCCATTCGGTCACTCGCTCATGCAATACTTGGGCGACATCCACCATAGGCGCACTTGGTGCTGGCCCCTGCTGCGCTGTTTGCTCACCACAAGCAGAAAGAACGAAAGCGGCCACCGCCGTTAACATCATTATTCGTAAGGGTTTATTACTCTTCATATTACTATCCTCAAAGTGGCGGGCATGTCACGCTGTTCGAACCACACACATTTAAATACCGACTGGTAAAAAATATTCTGTACTGGACGGTAATATATAGCGTAAAATGACTCTGTCAACAAATTTATGTACCGATTGGTATTAAATTAAAGGCGCGCATTGACCTTTACTTTGCAATGCGCCCTTAGGCGGAAAGCCACAAGTTTGATCTTCAAAGCATTTTTATGAATATTGAGGCGAACGCTGACTGACACGGATTGAATGCTGAACTTAGGTGACACCTTGGATGACTAAGTAGACAAATCCCCTTAGTCGGTCATCAGTCAGCAAGTGTGGCTGGACATGGACTAAACCCATGTCTATCCTAGGGGCAATTGAGAATTGAGGAGCCTAATGATGTCAACCGTCACCCAGACGCCCTGTGTAGGTCGCCCACGTGCCTTCGACACTGACGATGCATTAGCCAAAGCCTTAGAGGTCTTCTGGCGCAAAGGTTTTGAAGGTACATCGTTAACCGATTTAACCCAAGCTATGGGCATTAATAAGCCAAGCCTTTATGCCGCCTTCGGCAATAAAGAACAGTTATTTCTCAAAGCGATAGAATTATATGAACAACGCCCCTGTGCGTTTTTCTATCCCGCGCTGGAGCAGAAAACCGCCTATCTGGTAGTCGAGTCAATGCTGCTCGGGGCCGCGAGCTCTTTGGTGGATAAAAGCCATCCGCAGGGATGTTTGATTGTTCAAGGGGCATTAACCTGCAGTGAAGCAGGGCAAGCGATTAAAGACACTTTGATTAATCGTCGCCGCGACGGTGAAATCGCCCTGTGCGAAAGATTGCAACGCGCCAAAGATGAAGGTGATTTGCCCGCAGATGCCGAGCCGTTACTGCTTGCCCGTTATGTCGGCACAGTATTGCAAGGCATGGCCGTACAAGCGACCAGTGGGATTTGCCCGAATGAATTACGCAAAGTCGCCGAGCTAGTGCTCGCTAACTTTCCGCGCAATGATGAGTCCTGATCCATAAATCCTAATGCACAAATCCTGATGCGCACAAACAATAAACCCCAGTTGAGTTCTCACTTAACTGGGGTTTATTTATGCTTTGCTTTATTTCTGTCCAAGCATTTACTTCTGCACAACCAAGAGTTCTCTAAACAGTTGCCTGAGACGTTTCAATAATGGCAGGCTGCTTTTATCTTGATGCTGGATCACATCGACGTTTGCATACCAGCCTATCTGCTCAAACTCTATGGGGACACGAGTCAAGTTACCCGATAAAACTGAGCTGGATGCCATATGCTCTGGCAACAGACACCAACCATGGCCCTGTAATGCGAGCTCCAATAACACGTAATAGTTATCGGCATACCAAACATCAGGACTGAACGCCTGCTGAAAACTACTGGTTTTAGTATTACGTGAGCGGATGCATAATTGTCGATACAGTCGCAATGAGTCCATGTTCGGTGCAATTGATTTCGCTAAGGGATGCGAACTCGCCACATAAAGATCGAATTCAATCACACCAATACTCTCAAAATCGATACTACTTGGCATAGATAATTCGCTAAAAATCAGTCCTGTAGATGCCCTTCCCGAATGTACCATGTCGATAATATCTATGCTTGAGGCACTGAGAAACTCAAGTTCGATATTAGGGAAATCACTTTCTAACAACTGAATAATTTCCGATATTCTCTGTATAGGAATGCCTTCATCCATCGCAAGGCACACTTCTGAAGATTGACGACTAAAAAGCGATAAGGCGGTATGTTTAAGCCTTCTATGTTGAAGAATCGTCGCTCTTGCGTAGGGCAATAATTTACTGCCTTCAGCCGTTAATACTGGGTAACGACCCGAACGGTCAAATAACTCGACCCCACAGTCAATTTCAAGATTCATCACATGCTGGCTAATCACGGATTGTGCTTTCTTCAATTGCCTTGCCGCATTCGAAAATGAACCAGATTCTACGGTTTCCATAAAGGCTTCGAGTTGTTCGAGACTAAACATATCGCTTTTACCGATACTATCTAACTATTACTTATCCCTATACTAGATAAAATTATGGCCATAGTCACATTGAATGAATGGAAAATAGCCATGAAAACGACAGAACGTATCTTTAACGCCTTACTCTTTGAAGCGATTGCACTCGCGATTATTATCCCGGTTTCTGCCCTCATATCAGGCAAGGGAACCAGTGAGCTTGTCATAGTCGGTATCGCTTTGAGTCTTTATACCGTGGTGTGGAACTACTTCTACAACCTAGGATTCGACAGAGTATTTGGGGCAAATCGAGAGCAACGCACTTTAAAAACCCGAATACTGCATACCTTTGGATTTGAAGGGGGACTTATTTTCATTAGCATACCGACCATCGCTTGGTTTTTACAGATAGGCTGGTTGGCAGCCATGGGCTTAGAGGCGGTTTTTTTGATCTTTTTCTTCTTTTACAGCACCCTATTCCATTGGTGCTATGACAAGTATCAGCCCTATAAGACTTGGTTTACTATGCAAGCCACTAAGGTCAAATAGCCCAGCCAACATCAACACACCATCAAACGAACCTCACTAAGCACTTTAGCGGTTCGTTTGATGGCCGTTTTGAAACCTATCCATTTCAATTTCTTCTACTTAGCAAAAATGCTAAGCCTGTTCATTCGTTGCCCAGCGCAAAATCCCACTTAAACATGGTAAACACAGTAAACGAAAGTAATAGACCCGCACACAGCGAACTGAGGTTGTTGAAATATCCTATGAACATCACAAAAGTACTCGCTATCAATAATTAATATTCAAATCATTAGTCTAGATATAATTCTTTATGCTATAAAAGCCATATATTAAGCAGGGAGATGGCAGCAAAATGCGTGTAGGGAACAGAGTGAGGCTCAGGATGCAGCAGGCATTAAATTTGCCATCAGCATTGATACTTAGCATCGTTTTATTACTCGCATCCATGGCTTACAACATGGCATTCGCCCAAGAAAGCAATGCCGTGCCCGCAGAATCGCAGCCTCAGGCGATAACCTTAGCCGCAGAAGACAGTTGGCCGCCCTTTGCCAATCAATTCGGCCAAGGCATTTCCCATCGTTTAATCCAAGCCGCCTTTAAGCAATCGCATATTGAAGTAAATAGCTTAGTCGTGCCCTATTCTCGCGCCTTGATGATGGCAGAAAAAGGCGCCGTAGACGGGGTATTTAACGTCACCCGCGAGAACAGCACTGAACAGCGCTTCATCTTCGGTAAAACCCCATTATTTATCGCCACTGCATCTTTTTATCAGAAGAAACAGAAGCCTATTTTGGCTGACAATAAATGGGCGCTACCTAAAGGCACGGTTATTGGGGTGATTAAAAGCTATGAGTATGGCGATGATTTTCCCAAGTTAGTCAAACAGCAACAGCTCAATATCGTCACCGTCGCTAATCAGCAGCAGCTAATCAATTTATTGTTGATTGGCCGCATAGATGCTGCATTGATGTTTGACTTAGTCGCCAAGGAGAACCTGAAAAAAATGGGCGTGGATGATGACGTCATTCCAGTATTTGCTAACCACAGCAGCGATATTTTTTTGGCCTTCTCGAAGGAAAACCCACAGGCGCAGACCTTAGCGACCCAACTCGACGCGGGCTTATCACTGCTAAAAGCCACAGGCCAATACGAAAAATTACTCTTAGTTGCTGACTAATTCCCTATCGCTGCAAGCGAATGAGAAATTACCGCTGCGAGCGAATGATCTCTTGATTCACCCAATATAACAACTGCTTGATCGCCTTAGACAGGATCTGATTCTGGCGCACAATATAGCCCAAACTGGTTGTGGGAAATTGTGGCAGAGGAGTCACTTTAGTGGTCAAATTAGCCTTAGTATAAACCGAAAACTCAGGCACTATCGCCACCCCAAACCCCGCCTCGGCCCAATCGATTTGCGCGTCAACACTGCCCACCTCCATAATTCTGTAATTCGGCAAATTCAGCGACGGCAGTGCGGGATCGAGCAATTCGCGAGTTCGCGTATCATGGCCCAGCAGAATTAAGGTGGGTTGCTCGGCTAAGGGCGTATCCACAGAAGGCGTTGCCTGTTGCCACTGTTGTAAATTGTCCCCGATTGCACACCATTTAATCTGTTGTAGTTCAGTAAAATGCAGTGGCTGACTCTCCTTTTGCGCGATCACAAACCCTAAATCCGCCTCGGCATTAGTCACTAACTCAGAAGCTTGGGATGAGGTAGTATTGAGCAGCGAGAAATCAATCCCAGGGAACTCCGCCTTAAAGAGCTGAAACGGCTGGATCAACAATAACCGCGAGATAATGTCGCTGGCGGCGATGGTTAAGGTGCCTTGGCTAAGGTCATTAATCGCATTGAGATCCGCCTGACAAATTTGCAGCTCCATTAACGTTTTCTGACTGCTCTCTAACAGGCGAAATCCCGCTTGCGTTAATCGAAAAGGATTACGGTCAATCAGCTTGACTCGAGTGCTTTGCTCTAACTGCTTAATATGCAAGCTAACATTAGGCTGCGTCATGTGCAGCGCCGTGGCCGCTTTGCCAAAATGCTTATGTTCAGCCAAAGTCACAAAGGTCTTTAACCAATGGATATCGAGCATAAAACCCCCTTTTACTGTGAATTCGCGTTAATTATAGCCAATGATATATGAAATCCTTATTGAGATGATAACCATAATTAATTTCTCTTATTCAAAGGACGGGTCTAGCATAGCGTCTTAATCAATGTGGAGATGATGTTATGCCGTCTATCGTGGTTGTGGGTGCAAATTGGGGTGATGAAGGCAAAGGCCGCATCGTAGATTATTTAGCCGCGGATGCCGCTGCCAGTATTCGCTTTCAAGGCGGTAACAACGCCGGACATACCGTAGTCAACGACTATGGCACCTTTAAATTACACCAATTACCGAGTGGCATTTTCAACCCTAACTGCATTGCAGTATTGGGCCCTGGCATGGTGATCAGCCCAGAAAAGCTCAGCGTTGAAATTGCTGAAGTACAAGCAACAGGTGTTGAAGTCAAATTATGCATTTCTGACCGTGCGACCCTGTGCTTACCTTTACATGCATTAGAAGATACCTTAGAAGAACAACGTCTTGGCGATTTAGCCTATGGTTCAACCCGTCAAGGGATTGCACCTGCCTATGGTGATCGCGTGATGAAAAAAGGCATTTTAGTCGGCTGGTTAAACCAACCTGAAGTGCTGCAAGAACGTATTCAATTTATGCTCGACTGGAAAATGCCACAATTAAAGGCACTTTATCCAAGCTGCGATTTTAATCAAACCGCCGCTGAAATGACTGCATGGTTGTTAGAAGTGACTGCGCCATGGCGTCCATTTATTTGCAATGTGACTGAGCCATTAAAAGCATTACAAAAACAAGATGCAAGCTTACTGTTTGAAGCGCAATTAGGTGCTGGCCGCGACTTAGTGTACGGCGAATACCCTTATACCACCTCATCAAACGTGACTGCGGCTTACGCAGGTATCGGTAGTGGTTTACCTGCGCTGCGCCCAGAGCGCGTAATTGCGGTAGCGAAAGCCTTTAGCTCATCTGTGGGTACTGGCACGTTAGTGACGGCAATGGAAGAGCAAGACGCGTTCCGTGAAAACGCCAACGAGTTTGGTGCAACCACAGGCCGTCCACGTGACATGGGTTACTTTGACGCTGTTGCCACCCGTAATGGTGTTGAGCTGCAAGCGGCAACTGAAATTGCCCTGACTAAGATTGATTGCCTATCAGGCATGAAAGATCTGAAAATCTGCGTAGCCTATGAAGGTGAGCACACTGAGAACCCAATTTGGCCACAAACTGCCGCGTTGAGCCCAGTGTATGAGCAAATGCCAAGCTGGAGCGAAGATATTACCGGTTGTCGCACCTTCGAGAGCCTGCCAGTGGCCGCGCAACACTATGTTGAACGTATTGAAGCCCTAATGGGTGTGCGTGTTAGCATGGTTTCTGTTGGGCCTGAGCGCGATCAAATGATCATTCGCTAGTAGCTAAGTTTACCCTAAGCCATATTCGCTTCGGTGAATATGGCTTTTTACTTTTATGTTTATCATTGACATATCACGTAAGACCTTGGTCGCTGCAATTAATATATCGAGCACTAACTCTCTGATATTCAAATATTACAGCTAAATGAAATGGCATTACTCTTCAAATACGTATTTATCTATCATACCGACCATACGGCCAATTTCGGGTTTAGTAATAGTGTCATTCGCCCCCAATGCTATTGCCTTTATACGGTTATCCTCGCTCATTAGGGAAGAAAACATCACAATCGGCATGTGTTGGTATGCCTTGGATTCTCTTAAGCGTTTAACCAGATGCATGCCATCCATGCGAGGCATTTCAACGTCCGTGATTACAGCACTGACAAAGTCTGAAATAGAAGCATTATCTTGTTCAGCCAGACTCTCAAATTCCATTAGCATTTCAAGCGCATCACCACCATCTTTAGCAGTAATAATGTTATAACCTGCACTGCGGAGCGTATTTTCAATCATTTTGCGAATAAAAGCGGAGTCATCGACAACCAGAATGGTTTTCGCTTCACGTTTTGCCAGCATTTTGTCATTAATCAGCACGCTCCTGTCGAGGGTGACATCGTACTTATCCATACTCAGCTCGGGATTGATATCGGCAATGATTTTCTCAAAATCCAATATCATAATCAGCATGCCATCACGGCGAACCACAGCAACGACACAATCATTTTCACCCGCTTCTAAAAACTGACTCGGCGATTCAACTTGCTCCCACGACACCCGATGAATGCTGCGAACACTATCGATTAAGAAGCCATTAATCATCTTATTAAAATCAGTGACGATAACGACCTTATGGGTTAAATCCTCCGGTGTAGAGATCCCGAGCCAACCGGCAAGATCGACCAAAGGGATCAGCTTTTCTCGCAACGAGAACACCCCCACCATATGCGGTTGTGCATTGGGATAGTCGGAGGTTTCTGGCACCCGAATCACTTCCCGCACTTTGGCGACATTGATCCCGTAATGACACACTTTATGGCCGCCGTTAGGGAGTACCTTATGCAGATGAAACTCAATAATCTCGAGTTCATTTGTGCCACTTTCGGTCAATATTTCTGATTTTTTTATTTCGCTCATATGAAGCTCTCAACCTAGCAAATCAACATAAGAAAGGTATTCCAGCTATCAGTATAGGAAGGGATTAATGAGTTAGGCACGATAGTGCGATTTTACTGCCTGATTAGCGTGATATTTCTTGAGCATGGGTTGCTCAGAGGCTTACTTTTATCGATAAAATAGGAAAACGTCCCATAATCAAATTTCTTTGCTTTTTCAGTAGTCACATTTCAATTATGACCAAACTCATCATGCCTGCTGCCAACCTCAAATAGCCTTGGCGCTACACAACCGCGCTTTTGTATCTCTGTTTTAAAGGTTTTTTTAGAGGTTTTGTTTAAAGAGATAAGCCGCTAAACTATTGCGCAATAAAACTATCTAAAATAGCCTTAACCCATGCCGCAATTTAGCCCGACCTTCTCCTTCCCAGTGCAAATCTACTATGAAGATACTGATTTTTCTGGCGTGGTGTATCACCCTAACTTTTTGAAATACTTCGAGCGTGCCCGCGAGCATGTGATTGGTGCCGAGCGTTTAAGTGCGTTGTGGCAACAAAACCAACTGGGTTTTGCAGTGTATCGTAGCGATATGCTGTGCCATGACGGGGTGGAGTTTGCCGATATTATCGATGTGCGCACTAAGTTTTACTTTGAGAGTAAATACCGTACTGTGTGGCAGCAGGAGATTTGGCGTCCACAGGGTAAAAAGCCTGCGGTCACTGCCACAATTGAGATGGTATGTATGAATCAAGCCCGCCAACTAGCGCCTATGCCGGCAGATTTAATTGCCGTCTTAAGTCAGGGTTTTGTTTCAAGCGAACAGAACTAATACACTT
This sequence comes from Shewanella sp. SP1S1-7, assembly GCF_031932105.1. Lineage (NCBI taxonomy): Bacteria > Pseudomonadati > Pseudomonadota > Gammaproteobacteria > Alteromonadales > Shewanellaceae > Shewanella > Shewanella sp. SP1S1-7. The sequence goes on along the minus strand of NZ_JAUOEU010000022.1, from coordinate 13,796 downwards.
ACGCACGCGCGATTTCCTGAGCTGACTTTCGACATAAGCGTAAGCGGCGATTACAAATCGTAGCTGTTACAAAAGTGACTGCAACAAAAGCCTCTGCAAAACCACTTCAAACAACAGTAACTTGAATAGGTGCGTTAGGAATACACTCAGATTCAGTTGAGGCGCCTTAGTAAACTTGAGTTACTCGCAGTGGATTTAACGAGCTGTTGATGTAACTAGCCATTAATTTAAGTGGCCCTAATTTTAAGTGCACTAAATTTAAGTGCACTAAATTTAAGTGCACTAAATCAAATTAGCACTGGGTTAATGAGCAATAGATTTAGATGGCATTGGATCTACGTGGCATTGGGTTTACATGGCATTGTGCAGCCGGGCCCAGTTCATTTCGAGTTCTGCTGCTCTCATGGGCTTAGCGTAATACATGCCTTGTAGGGTATCGACGCCCATAGCGACGAGTATCTCTCTAATTTCAGGGGTTTCAATCCCTTCGACAGTCACCTCATAACCGAGTTTTTTAGCAATATTAATACTGGCTTCGAGGATATATTCCGACGGTTTATCCTGCTCAAGATCCTTTAGAAAAGCTTTATCGATTTTGACTTCATTGACGGGTAGATGCTTCAAGTAAGCCAGTGAAGAATGACCGGTACCAAAATCATCAATTGCGAGCCTCACCCCTAACGCACGAATTTTATCTAAGGTTTCGACCGCCTTAGTTAAATCCGCCATTAAGGTACTTTCCGTAATTTCAATCATTAAGGATTCGGGCGGAAGCTTGTAATGCGCCAATCTCGCCGCAATTTCTTGGGGCAAAGTTTCACTGTCGAGATCCCGTGTAGATAGGTTGACTGCAACGCACAATTGTATCCCTGCGGCGCGCCATTTTGCCTGCTGCGCTAAAACCTGATCGAGTGCCCATTGGCTCACTAAATCAATCATGCCGGCATATTCGGCTAAAGGGATAAACTCACCAGGAGAAATAACCCCAAGCTCGTCGTGTTCCCAGCGCATCAAGGCTTCAACCTGAAAACACCTTCCCGTCGCCATATCCTGTTTCGCTTGATACACCATATACACTTGGTTGCGTTGCAAACCTTTAGGCAAGCTATCGATAATTCTCAGTTCTCTTAACTGTTGAATATCATCATTCTCAGCATAGTAAGCAATCGCGCTACGAGAGTGGCGGGCTTTCTTCAGTGCCAAATCGACGCGACGTAACATCTGGCTAGTATCGGCATGGTGTTCTTGTAAATGCACACAGCCGATTTGAAGTTTAACGCTGACTGGCGTGTTCTTAATGCTAAAAGGCACCTGCAAACGGCCTCTCAAATGGACTAATTGCTCCTCCGTCAACGCTTGCTCGTAATATAGGCAAAATTCATCACCATTGAGCCGTGCGATTAATCTTGGGGATAAACTTAAGGTGTTTAACCGTTCCGCAAATTGCTTTAGCAGGATATCGCCAAACACAAACCCAAAGAGATCATTCACATAGCGAAATCGATAAATATCAATCAGCACTAATGTCCCTTGAGTCAGCGGCATCATGGAGGTTAGCGCACGTTTCAGGCCGACCCGGTTTACCAGTCCAGTCAGTTTATCCTTACCCACGCTTGCGGGTAAGGCCTTCAATAATTCATTTAAGGTATGGTAGAGAGGCGCAAACTCTTGGGGAACCGTACCAAGGTCTAATGCTTGGCGTTCAATCTTTTGTTGCTCTAGCTGGAGACAAAGCTGTGCTAAGAATTTTTGCTGTGACCGTTGCGATCTATATTTTGCCTGCAGTATATATAATGAAAGTATATATAATGAAAATATCAATAAAATGAGAGAAGCAACAACTAACCCGATTTCGAACATACCTTGGCCTCTGCTTTACCGCGTAAGCTTATTATCAAATGGCACTGCTATTCAGTATTCACGTGCCATTTAAGTTCCATTTAGGCCTAACGATTATTGGTAACTTTCTCTAATTGAATGGAATTTTTCCATAAACTCATCACTGGCTAAATCATCGGTTGTCACGGGTAACCCGCGGGCGACAAACACACCAAGACGTTGTTCTAACTCAGTGCCTGCACGTAATTCACCGGTATAGAAGGCCGCTGCACGGATAAAGTCGAGATAGGTGACGTGATCGGGCAGATAAGGTAAATCGGCCCAGCGCTCTACCACTTCCATCACTTCGGTAGAAAAATCCCAGCTCTTTAACACAGCACGGCCTAATGGTCCCTGCATTTTACGAACGAGCGCGCGCAATTGATCAATGCTGGTAAATAAATGTGGATTAGCCTCGGCTTCCGTCAATACTGGCAAGGCGCCAATGTTATGCACGAGTCCAGCTAAGGTTAAGGTGTCGAAATTTAATCGACTACTTGAATGACGTTTGTTATACATCTGCAACATGGAACAAGCGGCGGCGGTCACATCAATTGAGGTACGCCATACTTCATCCATCACTTCCCACACCATTTCATTGGTGGAAATGAACAATTGCTCCATTGCCACTGACGTTGCAATGCTTTTAATTTGAATTAACCCAATGCGAGAAACCGCACTGTTAATGCTTTCAGCGGGGACGCCTCGGCTGTATAAGGCACTATTGGCCACCTTAATAATACGGGCAGAAATCGCCGCATCTTGGCCGATTACTTCTGCCACTTGTTTAAGGCTAGCATCTGAGCGTCCGACCACTTCTTGCACCCGCATCGCCACTTCAGGCAATGTCGGTAGCACTAAGGCATCATCTTTTAGTTTTTTTAATAAACTGACTAACAGTAGATGTTCGGTAGACATCTTAGCTCCCATCAATCTGTAAACATGAACATTGGATAGTTGGAGTATATCAGCTGACCGTCATTCAATACGTAGAAAAAAGCAACTGACGTTAATAAATTGTATGATTGCGTTATCAATTTTGGCTTAATTATCGGCCGTAATCTTCTGCATCAATCATCACCAGAGCTAAAATATTTCTCGCGGCTTGATCAAAGCTAAACTCGCTATATTCGTAAAATGTGAAGTACCACTAAAGTTAGTAAGGGCAATTTGCATAACCCTACTTTCATTGTGTAAAATCCCGCCCCCGCGCACTGCGTCATTTATTCATCGATTTTATTAACTAATTTGAGAGTGATTATGTTTAAACCTGAGCTGCTGTCTCCAGCTGGAACCCTGAAAAACATGCGCTACGCCTTTGCCTATGGCGCAGATGCCGTGTATGCCGGTCAGCCGAGATATAGCCTAAGGGTACGTAACAATGACTTCAAAATGGAAAACCTTGCCACAGGCATACAAGAAGCCCATGCGCTGGGTAAAAAACTTTATGTTGTAAGCAACATAGCGCCCCACAATGCCAAGCTGAAAACCTATATCAAGGACATGGAACCCGTAGTGGCGATGAAGCCAGACGCGCTGATCATGTCCGATCCGGGTTTAATCATGATGGTACGTGAAGCGTTTCCCGATCAAGTGGTGCATTTATCCGTACAGGCAAATGCTATCAACTGGGCCTCGGTCAAGTTTTGGCAAACCCAAGGCATCAAGCGCGTGATCCTGTCGCGCGAATTATCCTTAGATGAAATCGAAGAAATTCGTCAACGCTGCCCAGATATAGAACTCGAAGTATTTGTTCATGGCGCCCTGTGTATGGCGTATTCAGGCCGTTGTTTACTCTCGGGTTATATCAATAAACGCGATCCAAACCAAGGCACCTGCACCAATGCTTGTCGCTGGAAATACGACGTACATGAAGCGCAGCAAAACGACAGCGGCGACATCATTGCCATGCCTAATGCAGTACAAATCGAAACGCCGACAACTTTAGGTGCGGGTGCGCCCACGGATCAAATCTACCTACTACAGGAAGCCAATCGTCCCGGCGAATACATGCCAGCCTTTGAAGATGAGCATGGTACTTATATCATGAACTCTAAGGACTTACGTGCGATTCAACACGTTGAGCGCCTAACCCAAATGGGCATAGACTCACTTAAAATTGAAGGCCGCACTAAGTCTTTCTATTACGTCGCCCGCACAGCACAGTTGTATCGCCGCGCGATTGAAGATGCTTCATCGGGTAAAGATTTCGACCGCAGCCTAATGAATCAATTAGAAGGCCTAGCCCACCGTGGTTATACCGAAGGCTTTTTGCGTCGCCATGTGCATGATGAATACCAAAATTATGACTATGGCTACTCAGTCAGTGACACCCAACAATTTGTGGGTGAACTAACGGGTAAACGTAACCTTGCGGGATTGGCCGAAATCGAAGTGAAGAACAAATTTTCCGTTGGCGACAGTGTCGAGCTGATGACGCCGCAGGGCAATATCAGTCTGACGATTGAACAACTCGAGAATCGCAAGTCAGAAGCGGTTGCAGCGGGCTTAGGTTCTGGGCACACTGTGTATCTGCCCGTGCCCAAAGAAGTCGATTTGAGCCACGGTATTTTGCTGCGTAACCTGCCCCAAGGTCAGGATACGCGCAACCCACATGAACTAGGTTAAGGTCATGGCATTACTGATCGACGATAGCTGCATCAACTGCGACATGTGTGAGCCTGAGTGTCCTAATCAGGCCATCACTATGGGCGAAGAGATCTATGAAATCGATCCCGACCGCTGCACCGAATGTGTGGGGCATTACGACAAACCGACTTGCGTGTCTGTCTGCCCAATTGATTGCATCGACCCAGATCCAAACCGCGTCGAATCCAACGACGAGCTGTTAGTGAAATTTGCCGTGCTAACGCAAAAAGCTTAATCACATCCCAGACCGAGTGGTAATCTAACCTCTCGGTCAAATCCGCCCTCATCCCCGCCTAAAACAATGCAACAGACATGCATATAAACAGTATGCAAAACTATTTAAGCGCATAAATCCGAGCATTCATTCCTGGTTTACTAAAAACACTACTTTAGACTGACTTTGATTTAGTTCTGCCTGTCAAAAAACGAACAGACGGTATTTATCCATTCTTCGCAATTTATAGTTCAAGACATAATGTCGCTTGATAAATCACTACTTTTACAAACGTTGTTACTTTAATAGACTGAGAGTTATTATTTTGACGCTTATTTGTACAACTAAAAAATCATTCCAGTAAAAATTCACTCAGGCCCAAATTGTAAATCAAGTGTTACATTTTGATATTGTGAATGAGGTAAGCCTTAAGCATTAAACTGGGCAGGTTGAAAATACCTTCTACATTGGATTATGTCTCGAAGTCTGTGGAGACATAAAAAGAAAATGGAGTTCAACATGCATAAGAAACATTTAATAGCAGTCGCAGTCGCAACTGGACTTGCTTACTTCCCTGTTAACGCTAATGAATACCAAGCGACTATGGTAAGTGTCCCACAATCTAAGGCCATCAAAGATACTTATATCGTTGTATTCAATACCCCAAGTGTTCTTAATCTAAGTAATAACAACACCATAGCTGAATTCGCGGTTCAACAAGCCGAGAGTTTAGTCAATCAATATGATGTCAGAGTGATGAAAAACTTTGGCAATGTGCTCAACGGTGTACTCATCAATGCCAGTGCCCAACAAGTTAAAGCACTGCTTAAAGATCCAAAAGTGAAGTACGTAGAACAAGATCAAGTGATGTCAGTAACGCCCATGATGGAAGCCAATGCGGACCAACCGAGTCCGACCTGGGGCATAGACAGAATCGATCAACGCAACTTGCCATTGGATAACAACTACCACACGGATTACGATGGATCTGGTGTGACCGCCTTTGTTATTGATACTGGGGTGCTTAATACACACAATGAGTTTGGCGGCCGCGCAAGCAGTGGCTATGACTTTATCGATAATGATTACGATGCGACTGACTGTAACGGTCATGGTACCCATGTGGCAGGGACGATTGGCGGCTCAACCTACGGTGTCGCGAAAAACGTCAATGTGGTGGGTGTCAGAGTGCTCAACTGTTCAGGTTCTGGCAGTAACTCTGGCGTGATTGCAGGGATAAACTGGGTGAAAAACAATGCTTCTGGCCCCGCTGTCGCGAACATGAGTTTAGGGGGCGGCGCCTCCCAAGCCACGGATGATGCCGTCAATGCCGCTGTTGCCGCAGGGATCACCTTCGTCGTCGCAGCCGGCAATGACAATAGTAATGCCTGTAATTACTCCCCAGCTCGTGCCGCAGATGCCATCACTGTCGGTTCAACCACCAGTAACGATTCCCGCTCGAGTTTTTCTAACTACGGGACTTGCCTTGATATCTATGCGCCCGGTTCGAGCATCACTTCCTCTTGGTATACCTCAAATTCGGCGACCAATACCATTAGTGGCACTTCAATGGCTTCCCCCCATGTGGCAGGCGTCGCAGCATTATACTTAGATGAAAATCCTAACCTCTCACCCGCACAGGTGACGAACTTACTCGCGACGCGCGCCACTTCGGGCAAAGTCACAGATGCTAAGACAGGCTCACCGAATAAGTTACTGTTTTCACTTGCAAGCGATGATGGTGGCTGTGGTAATAATTGCCCCGTTGACGAAACTCCGCTGCAAAATAATCTGGGTATCGCGATCAGTGGAGCCACAGGTTCAGCAACTTATTACTACATTGATGTCCCCGCAAATGCGGCCAGTTTAGGCATCAACCTCGCAGGGGGCTCTGGCGATGCGGATATTTATGTCAGCCAAGGGCAAAAACCGACGACAACCAGCTATCAATGCCGCCCATATCAAAATGGTAACAATGAGAGCTGTAATTTTACCGCGCCTGCGGCGGGTCGTTGGTATGTGATGGTCCAAGGCTATAACAATTATGCTAACGCCCAGCTTACCGCCAGCTATAACCTTAATGGCGGCGGAAATTGTACCGATGCGAACTGCTTAACCAATGGCGTACCTGTCACGAATTTAAGCGGAGCAACGGGAACTGAAGCCCTGTATAAAATCGTCGTACCTGCCAATAGCCAACTCAATATTACCACCAGTGGCGGGACTGGAGACGTGGATCTGTATGTCAAAGCAGGGACTGTCCCAACGACCACCAGCTATGATTGTCGTCCCTATAAAAACGGTAACAATGAAAGCTGTTCAATCACCGTGACTCAAGCGGGAACTTACCATGTGATGTTACGTGGTTATGCTAATTACTCGGGCGTTCAACTGAGTGCAAGCTACTAGCGAGTAAATCAGCTCAGTCAGTTTTGACTCACACTTAAGCCCACAAAGGTAACAACTTAGTGGGCTTTTTAGTGGTTTATTCAGAAGCCAATCTCGCGAAATGGCATTAATCACTTGATTAATAACTTGGAGACTTAGCGAGGATAACTGTTGGTTTTGCTTCGATTTGCAGACGCTCAATCACAGCGGCGAGTTTTGCAATGCTGAGGCGAATTGGGGTCGGCATACTGGCAAATTCGATGCTGAGCAGCAGGTTTTTCACTTCGAGCCCTAATTCTGTATCGCCTTCAATACTTAACTTACGCTGAAAGAATAGCGTGTCAGGGTCTTCCTTTGCTGCTGCCACGAGTATGAGTTCGGCTGAGTTGGCACTAAAGGTCACCTGCGCATCGGTTAACGCTCTGACTTGCCACTTGCCATTAAAACTCACCTCAAAGGCCAGGTTTAAGTCTTCCACTTGAATCGCGACCCATTTATCAGTCAAAAATCCGAGTTCATCGTCTGCCGCTTGTTCGGCGAGTAACAGCCCAAGTAATTGGCTGATGGCTTTCGCTTTAAGGCTAAAGGGCATCTTAGCGAGGGGAAAGCCGATGGCTTTTGGGGTGAATTCTAAAAGTTGCTGAGCGATTTTTGCGGAAAAAACAGCGGACATGGCGGGAACCCTACAAGAATAAAACATATATATCCCAGTTTATCGGGATTTTATGATCTTAAACCTGTTTTAAATCAATTCATCGCCATTCAATCTTACCTACACTCAGCGGCTATCATTTTATCGGGAGCATCACTATGGAGCTGTTGTGTCCAGCAGGAAATCTGGCCTCGCTAAAGTCGGCATTGCATGCCGGAGCCGACGCTGTGTATCTAGGACTAAAAGACGACACCAACGCGCGCTCGTTTGCAGGATTAAACTTCACCCCCGCAAAGTTGCAAGAAGCCACTGAGCTCACGCAAAAACACGGCAAGAAAATCTTCTTAACCTTAAATACCTTTCCAAAACCGGGCGAAGAACACCGTTGGTATCAAGCCATCGATCTCGCAGCTAAGCTGGGTATCGATGCGTTAATTGTCGCCGATCTTTCTTTGCTCGATTATGCCCATCAACATTACCCACACTTGCCGCTGCATTTGTCGGTGCAAGCCAGTGCGACCAATCTGGGCGCGCTCAGCTTTTATAAAGAAGCTTTTAACATCGCCCGAGTCGTGTTACCACGGGTGTTATCCATGAAACAAGTGCGTGACCTTGCCAAAGTCAGCCCAGTGGATTTAGAAGTGTTCGCCTTCGGCAGTCTATGCATCATGGCCGAAGGGCGTTGCCAGCTGTCATCCTATGTGACGGGTCAATCGCCCAACACGGGCGGCTCTTGTTCACCGGCAAAACACGTGCGCTGGCAGGAAGAAGGACAGAACAGATTAACGCTGCTCAACGATGTATTGATTGATAAATCAGCCCTCGATGAACAGATGGGTTATCCCGTGGTATGTAAAGGCCGTTACATCACGGAAGATCAAGATTCGCCGCAGTATTTGCTCGAATCACCAACCAGTTTAAATACCTTAAGCCTACTGCCCGAACTCGCTAAGGCAGGCATAGTGTCGCTAAAAATCGAAGGCCGTCAACGCAGCCCTGCCTATGTTGAGCAAGTCACGAGAGTTTGGCGCCAAGCCATAGACACCTATCTGGATAACCCAGAACTGTACTCAACAAGCCCAAACCAACCCCATTGGGAACAAGCCCTTGCAAAAGTTTCCGAGGGTCAAATCACTACACTTGGCGCCTACGAGCGTGATTGGCAATAAAGGTTAATGAACAAAGCGCCAGATTAACAAAGGACAAGCTATGCATATTTCCCTAGGCCCGCTGTTGTATTGCTGGCAAAAACAACAGGTCACTGATTTTTATCAGCAAGTCGCCGCTAGTCAAATCCCCTTAGTGTATTTAGGCGAGGCCGTCTGCAGTCGCAGACGCGAATTCAAATGGGGCGATTATCTGGAGCTGGCACAAATGCTCAAGCAGGCGGGTAAAGAAGTCGTGATTTCAACGCTGGCGTTAATCGAAGCACCATCGGAATACACTGAGCTTAAACGCCAAGTCGATAACGGCGAATTTATGGTCGAAGCGAACGATATGGCGGCGGTCTATCTCGCCAACGAACATAAGTTGCCCTTCGTCTGCGGCGCGAGTATCAATAACTACAATCGCGCTAGTTTAGACATTTTGCAGCGATTTGGGATGCAAAGGTTTGTGATGCCAGTGGAGCTATCAAAAGCTTGGCTTAGCCAAGTGATCCAACAAAAGCCGTCATTTGAAGTGGAAGTGCTCGGCCACGGCTATTTACCCCTCGCCCATTCGGCGCGCTGCTTTACCGCTAGGCACAAACAGCTCACCAAAGATCATTGTGAAACAGTGTGCCGTGAATACAGCAAAGGGCTACTCGCGCAAACCCAAGAGCTGCAGCCTTTGCTCAGGCTCAATGGGATCCAAACTCAATCCGCCAGTTGTTTAGATTTACGCAGTGAAATAACGACAATGGCAAAGATGGGGATCGATGTGTTTCGGGTATCACCCAGTAGTTTTGACTGCATCACCACAGCCAATGCCTTGGTCGATGCAATTAACACGCCTGAAAATGCTCAACATTTTGCGATTAGCAGCGATGCGAACCTAGAGAGAACCCAGTGTAACGGCTACTGGTTTGGAGAAGCAGGCCTTGCTGTGCATGCCAATCCCTAGCCTGACTCAGAGCCTTAGCCAGAGTCTGAGTCAGAAGATGAGACTGAGCTAGAAACTGAGCTTGGGCCTAAACATGAGCCAGAGCTTAATCTAAGTGAGAATCGGAGCGGGAAACATAATCTAGATTTAAGCCAACATCGACGTTAACTTAAGGAATGAGTTTAACCAGTACTATTTCGATCTTGGCTAGTTCGATCTTGGTTGGAGTGTAACTGACTGAAAAGCAGCACAGTGGTCCAGCACAATAGACTCCCCAGCCCTATCCATTCCAGTAGGGCTGGCCACCACAAACTAGGACGCGGCAGCTGCAATACCATCTCCTGATAAAACGGCCTATCGCCTTCGGTCAAACCTAAATCCAATTGCGGCGCATACAGAAACGTCATCATGCTGCACAGCACAATGAGGGCTAACAACCCAGTCCAGCGACCAAAATGAGACTTGCCGAAAAAAACTAAAGCTAAGTAGAAAATCGCACTTAAACTTCCCAGATAGAAAAACCATTTCAGCCCTAAAACGTGCAAGTGATACACGTTCACCGGAAATAATCCCACGCTCGCTAAAGCTAAAAAAGTGCATGCCAGACTGATAAAGAAGGGATATCCCCAAAAAGACGTCACTTGCTGTAACGAAGACAAACAATAAAAGACGAGACTTAAGCTGCCAAAAAACAATCCCCCGTTGAGGAGCACAGCAAAAGACGAATGACCATAAGTCCCCAATTCGCTTAGGGTATGATTTAAAAAATTAAAGCGATGGGATTCGGCATCGTCGAATCCTAAAACAGTCATCACAATACCGATTAAAAGCCCAAAGATCCCCAGAAAACCAAACTTAATGGCCAGTGTCGAGCCGCCTTTAATCTTAACCTTCTCTACTTTTGCAGTCATGAATACTTGAGTTGGATAGGAATGATACTAACTTACATGGAAATGAGAAGATTTAAAGCGGCGGGTATCCGCTTTATGAATAATATTTTTACTTTCATCGTTATTAGCGACTTTTTAGTCAGCCTCCAAAACATCAAGATGCTGAGGAGGATCACTATTATCTCTAAGCAGATTTAACTGCTTGTCGCATAAAAATGTGCCGAGCAGCGAAATAGACTGAACATAAGCGTGGCATTCGTAAACAGTGCTTACCCACGCCGTATAGAAAGTGTTATCACGACAGCCCGCTTAAATCGCACAAAAAACCAACCAATAGGGCTGTAAGGCTAAAGTTGCTGATGTTTTTTCGTGCAAAAACAACATCTCAATCGTTTTAACTACAACACCACACAAAGAATTAACCCACCAGAAACAAGAATACTTAACGCCATGTTTATAATGAGTTTTTACTTACACCCACCCGAAAGCATCGACCTAATATCACCGACAACTTAAGTAAAATAACTATGCTGTTTTGCTGCTTATATCAAACTAACTAGCGAATCGTTTTACATAGACAAGCTAAGCGAGTAATCTTCCCCATTCTCGTTTTTGAGTTGAATTTAAATGCACCTTAATTGGCGTCAACAGCGTGTTACGTGCGGCTATTAATTCAAATTTACCATGTACGACTCGTACTTTAAGGTGTACAAAATTGGCTACTGAAAATAAAAATCGAAACATTAAGACGATACTCACCTTTATCGTCCCTTCACTGATCGGTCTGTTGTTATTTATGACCCCTATCAGTTACAACGATGCGATCACTATTCCTATCGCGATTATCTCTAAAGCACTGCAAGGCGCATTGAGCGGCGTGTTAACCCTTATAGTAACCATAATTATCGTGGTTACGGCGCTGGCCTCTTCGCTGTCAAAAGCATTTAAGCCTAAGTTTGTGGCCCAGAATCACTTCCTTAATGCCTTATTGAATGTCAGTCCATTATGGTTGGTCACACGGATCATAGGTGCAGTGTTTGTCGTACTGACCTATTTAGGCTTAGGCCCAGAGGCTATTAACTCCACAAGCACTGGTGCATTAGTCTTAAATGACTTACTGCCCGTATTGTTCTCTGTTTTTATCTTTGCGGGTATGTTGTTGCCGCTGTTACTGAACTTCGGTCTGCTCGAACTGTTTGGCACACTATTAACCAAAATCATGCGCCCCGTGTTCAATCTACCAGGTCGCAGCGCAATTGATTGTATGGCCTCATGGCTAGGTGATGGCAGTGTGGGAATTTTGCTGACCAGCAAACAATACGAAGCCCGTTTTTATACTCAAAGAGAAGCGGCGGTTATCGGCACAACCTTCTCGGCAGTATCGATTACCTTCAGCCTAGTCGTGATCTCGCAAGTTAAGTTAGAGCACATGTTTGTGCCCTTCTATTTGACTGTGTGTCTCGCCGGTTTTGCGGCGGCTGTGATTGTACCTAAGTTGCCACCGCTGTCGTGGAAGAAAGACAACTACATAGACGATACCCCACGCATGCCAGATGATGAGCTGATCCCCGCGGGTCACAACGCTTTCTCTTGGGGTTTTGATAAGGCCTTAGAAAAAGCCGCCAGTGCCGGTGGCATCAAAGCCGTTTTGAATGAAGGCGTTAAAAACGTTGTCGATATGGTGTTTGGCATTATCCCTGTGGTAATGGCAATTGGTACGCTAGCGCTGATTATTGCCGAGCACACGCCTATCTTTAACTATCTGGGTATGCCGTTTATTCCATTACTCGAATTGCTGCATATTCCAGAAGCCACTGAAGCCTCTAAAACGATTGTGGTGGGTTTTGCGGACATGTTTATTCCGTCAATTCTGGCCAGCTCAATTGAATCGGATATGACTCGCTTTGTAATTGCAGCACTATCTGTGACTCAGTTGATCTACATGAGCGAAGTGGGCGCATTGCTTATCGGCAGTAAAATCCCCGTCAACTTTGTTGAGCTCTTCGTGGTGTTTATTCTACGTACCTTAGTGACACTGCCTGTTATCGCGGGTGTAGCGCATTTATTGTTCTAAAAGCTAACGGCAACAATAGCTCAGCTAAAAGGGGAGTCAGGTTAACTGACTCCCCTTTTAGCACTAACTCATACACGAACTGGCTGATTTGATTATATAGCGTGACTTAATCGTACAATCTCCACTCGACACCACACAACTCACTTTGGTACAGAAGTACTTTAAGAATTTCTGGATAGCACTGCTGAAGGATCAAACTTGGTCATTTAATTCTTTAAGTGCTGGCTTATGATGAGCCATGGCATTCGCTCACCGACACGCAGCAAGTCCGTCCTTGGATGCTCGACCGCCCCGTCCATGGGGCGGACGGTCGTCTCGCTAATCACCATGGCTCACCTTTCTAGCATTGGCGTAGTCAGTAAGTTTTAAAGAAATAAACAGCACGTTTTTGGACAAAACCTTGCTAGATTTTTTACTCTAATTCATTGGTTTCGGATTAATATTTGTAAGGCGATTATTGAACGTTAGTATTAAACCCGATGAACAAGCCATTCATTTTCTTTGCAGAACTTAAGCGGAATAATCTCAAAAAACTCATTTGGTCAAAACTCGCAGCAGACTGAGCAGCTCAAAACAGTAGAAGTGATCACTCATGAACAGTAGAAATGCTCAATTGCGCCAGTGCCGCCAGATGGTGGCACTGCAACAGATTGCCCACACAGCCGTTAAAGACAGAACTCTTCTACTGGTCACGACTACCCAAGCTGCTGGACAAATAGCCCAGTTTCAGGCAACAAAAAGCCCCAAAAAATGGTGCTAATTGTAAAAAGTGTTATGGCTGCCCGCTCTCTTTCCCCTATATAAAAAGTTCTTAAAATTCAGTGATTTTATACTTATCACGCAGCTCATATAAGGTCATAAAACTGGCTTCTTTTGCATTATCAATTGGCAATACAACACAATTTTCTTTTTCACAAACCCCGATAGCATTGACGCCTTTTCCTAAATCAATAGCCTTAAATGAATTAT
>NZ_JAUOEU010000021.1:0-90166 GCF_031932105.1 Shewanella sp. SP1S1-7 | reverse complement strand
TCTCATTGAGATGTAACGAAGCCAGCTGAATAAGCTGGCTTTTTTGCATCTGAAATTTGTGAAATCAGCCTAATACCATTTACATTAATTATATGTCTAATTGATTATCACGTTATAATCATGAAGAACATGCATAATCCCACAACATCGCTGCCATAGTTAAATCAGAGAAATGCGCATACGTTTGCGCGAATCCGTGTGTGCCGCTCATAAAGTTATTACAGACTGCTCTTGGCGTTCACTGGCTAGGTTAGTTAACAGTTAACTGAGGCGTTAAAGTGTATCTCTTTGATGGGTGAGGTGCGTAAAGAGCATTTCATATTTAGTTGCAGTTTCTAGAGATAGGTTTTAACCGACGTTTCTAATGAGCCATTACTTGTTAGTGAGCCTATATATTTCGGTAGTCGTTGGATTGGTCAAGATAAGCGCACCGAACACAACAAAGTGCGCTTAAATTGATTGAGGCTTACTGGGTGTGTTCTGAATGCTTACGGTGGAGTACTTCGAGTAGTTCATCTTCGAGTTCGAAGCGAGTTTCCATGTTATGGGCAAGTTCAGATAAATCTTTATCGAGTTGATACAATACGAGATCGTCTTGAGTTTCCGCATATTTATCGTTGAAGTCTAATGCCGCATTCGTGGTTGGCGTTATTTTTGGCAATACTTGTTGCGCGAGTGTTTTGCTTGATTCACCATATTCACTACAGGCATTAACGACTCTATCGTAGACTTCGAAATGGCCTTCAGAGACATAGTCCACTAATAAGTCACAGAAAGATTTAACATGTTCGAACGAGGGAAGTGATTTTTCTGATTTACTGTAAGGAGGAAGCCCAGCAATTTGGCAGTAATGCACTAACAGTTTGCGACGATTTTTTAGCCATTGATCAATAAGCTTATTTGAGCCGCCCCACTTCTGTTCCGCTTTTTCAAGTTCTCTCAGCATGATGCATTCCATTTAAGTGCCAGCACATAACTCTAATGTAGGGACAAGTTGCTAATCGATCAACTCTTTTCATGCGAATTTGCGAATTTGCGAGAATGACGAAATGGACAAACCAGCTGTTTCGTATCGAAAAATGCAAATAAAAAGCCCAACGATAGAAACCTATCGTTGGGCGAGTAAAGTTTATAGCAGGCTCGATGCGACGAGCTTCTTGATTGTTCTTGCTAGCGCAGACTTTTTATACCAAAGGCTGGGAATCGGCGCAACTTTTTTCTGTCTGAGTGTGACTTCGTTACGAATAAATCAGCAGTATGTTATCTGGATAACAATTTCCAATTTATATGGTCAAATCGACGCCGACGATGGGGAATAGCTCACATATATTTGCACATAAAGGTTACATTATTCGCGTAAATGCTAAACTACCGACCCAGCGGATCTCAATAAGACTAGGAACCAAGCCCAATGGCAGAATTAAAGAATGATCGTTATTTACGTGCCCTACTAAAAGAGCCTGTCGATGTGACCCCTGTGTGGATGATGCGTCAAGCTGGCCGTTATCTTCCTGAATATAAAGCTACTCGCGCTCAAGCGGGTGACTTCATGTCTTTGTGTAAAAATCATGAGCTTGCCTGTGAAGTCACGCTGCAACCTTTACGTCGTTATGATCTCGATGCGGCGATTTTGTTTTCCGATATTTTAACAGTGCCCGATGCAATGGGGTTAGGTTTGTATTTTGAGGCGGGTGAAGGCCCACGTTTCGAACGCCCTACAGACACTATCGATGCGATCAAAAAGCTTTCAATTCCAGATCCAGAAGATGAGCTGGGTTATGTGATGAAAGCCGTTAGCACTATTCGCCGTGAACTGAATGGCGCAGTGCCGTTAATTGGCTTTTCTGGTTCACCTTGGACCCTAGCGACTTATATGGTTGAAGGCGGCTCGAGCAAAACTTTCGAAAAAATTAAGAAGATGGCTTACGCTGAGCCAATGGCATTACACATGCTGTTAGATAAATTAGCCGATTCAGTGATCTTATACCTGAATGCTCAAGTGGCTAATGGTGCACAATCACTAATGATTTTTGACTCATGGGGCGGCGCGTTATCACACTCTGCTTACCGTGAGTTTTCTTTGCGTTATATGCAGAAGATTGTCGATGGTCTGACACGTTTTGCCGATGGCCGCAAAGTGCCAGTGACGCTGTTCACTAAAGGTGGTGGTTTGTGGTTAGAAGCGATGGCAGAAACTGGCTGTGATGCGTTAGGTTTGGATTGGACGGTAGACATTGCCGATGCCCGTCGCCGTGTAGGCCATAAAGTTGCATTGCAAGGCAACATGGACCCTTCAATGTTATATGCACCTATTCCACGTATTGAAGAAGAAGTGGGCCATATCCTAGCGGGTTATGGTGAGGGTACTGGCCATGTCTTTAACTTAGGTCATGGCATCCATCAGCATGTCGATCCAGAGCATGCCGGCGCCTTTATCAAGGCGGTTCATGCGCAATCAAAGCAATACCATAAGTAATTTTTGGTTTGCGATACAGGCCCGCTTGCGGGCCTGTTTTATTTCTGACATTTGGGTTTGATAGCGTTGGAGCTTCTGGCGAAGGTATCTTTATGGATGAGCGTATGTGGTGATTTCTATCGTCTGCGAGCTTAATGTGTCTTACATTTAGATAACGACTTAAGCACCCTATATTCACATTCTGATTATGTGTGAATTTTCTTGATAAAAAGTAAAATTCATAATCGTTTATTTTATAAATTTTATTTTTAAATCAAAGGTATAAAATTGATTTGATTGCATGAAAATGTCTACTTTAGCAACGACTAAAGCTAAGCGATGTTTAATACTATTCGCAAATGAGATATGTTGCATGGCGCAGTGAAGGATTATGCAAGGCCGTCAATCAATTTAGTCATAACAAGCCGTGGTAAGAGATGCACATTGGCAAGAAAATATTGGTATTTATTGCAGGCTTTTGTCTCCCTGCGGTGGTAATTGTCTCCTATTGTCTTGGGTGTTGGTACGACCATCGCGTCGAGCTATTGCGCCAAGACAGTGCTAACCGTGAGCTTGCTAATATCCAACAGCAGTTTCAAATTGATGTCGATCGCTTAACCTTTCTCACGAATATCTACGCTTTACCTTTGTCGCAGTTAGACGAAGAGCAACTTAAGAAACTAGAATCCTCGTGGCACGACAGTTCTATGTCGGCCAACCTCAGTTGGTATATTTTACGCCAAGGCGAGCTGCACACTTTTTTCCCCAATGCACATCCTTTTGCCTCTGATAAGCTGCAGGAAATCGCCAGCGCCATCATCAATGCTAATAAACCCAGTGTGGCAGGCGCTTATTTGATTGGCGAGCAGACTTATGTCATCACCGCCGTAGCTTCTGCGCCTAATGAGTCTGTACTGCTAGTGCGCCAGTTGACCAATAACGATTTGCTGGAATATGCGCAGGCCTTATTGGTGACTAAAGTGACTAAAGTGACTATGAGTCACTCTAACGTTGTCACGGCAAGTGTTGAGGGCACTCATAGTGACATCATTGAAATTCCCAGCCTGTTAAAAGACAAACCTGTTTACCTGCAAGTGCAGTTCTCCGAGGGGCCCTTCCAAGAGGTTAAATTTAAGCTTGATTGGGTATCGCTCGGTTTTATTCTTTTTGGCGTGTTTATTGTTGGCCTTGGCTATATTTGGTTGCGCTCTGGTTTACTCAAACCCTTTAAAAACTTGATGCAGCAATTGGCGTTGGTCGATCCTATGTCCAGTGTCTATCAACCTGTTACCTGTGAGGGCAATGAAGAATTAGAAGTGCTTGCCAGCCGCGTTAATAGCCTGCTGGCCAGAATTTATCAGCAGAAAGAACGGGCGAAAATCACCTTAGAATCCATTGCAGAAGCGGTGATTTTGACCGATGTCGATGCCAAAGTGATTTATATGAATCCGCGGGCCGAGTTGCTTCTCGATGTTGCTAGTTGCTATGCCATAGGTCAGAGCCTTGCGAGTCTGTTAAAGGCTGGGGAGCAGTTGAACCAGGCGGTTTTTACCTGCATTCGTCTCGAAGAATCAGCGCCGCAGGTCGAGAAAATCAAGCTATTAACTGCTTCGCCTCGGATTATGGAGCGCAGTATCAGCAATCTGCGCAATCACGATAAAGAAATTGTTGGTACTGTCGTGGTATTGCGGGATATCACTCAAGAAGAGTTACTTAAGCGCCAACTCCAAAAAAGAGCCAATTTCGACAGCATTACTGGGCTGCTAAATCGTCAGGCGTTTGATGAACAGCTTCCTCAATTTGCCGCCTCAGCTAAAACCATCGCCGTTTGTTATCTCGATTTGGAGCAATTCAAGTTGATTAACGACAGCTGTGGCCATACTGCAGGCGATCGTATGCTCGCTATGGTGGCTAAGGCTATGCAGGCTTGTCTTGGGCCACAGGGGCTATTGGCGCGCCTTGGTGGCGATGAGTTCGGTTTAGTGCTTTGTAATCGCAGTGCTTTATCTGTGGCGCAATTACTGAAGCAAATGATCGCACAAGTCTCGCTGCAAGTGCTGAATGACAGAAACTGTAACTATAAAGTCGGCCTCAGCATAGGTGTCGCCTTTGGTCGTACGCCCTATATTGATGCACAAGAATTATTGAAAGACGCGGATATTGCCTGCATTGCCGCTAAAGCTAAGGGCGCCAATCAAATTCATTTTTACGATGATAAAGATAAAGAGCTCACTTACCAGAGAAATGCGCCTAAGTGGGCGGTACGTATTGCGCAGGCGATTGAAGAAAACGAGCTAATTCTGTATTACCAACCGATCCGTGGGTTAGGCAGTGGTCCGCAGCGACAACGCATGGAAATCCTGCTGCGAATTCAAGAACCCTGTGGCCGTATTTTGGCACCTGCGCAGTTTATTGCCGCGGCTGAACGTTTTAAGCTGATGCCCGATATTGATAAAGAAGTGATCCGCAAAGCCTTTTTATGGTTGTCTTTGCATCCGGTACTTTGGCCTGATCACTGTATTTCGATCAACCTTTCTGGCAATAGTTTAGGCGCCGAAGGTATGGTGGAATATATCGCCCAGCAGCAGCATATTTTTGATATTCCAAGTCAATGTATTTGCTTTGAAATTACTGAAACCACCGCGATCCAAAATCGCAATCGTGGTATGGAAATGTTGAAGCAGTTACGTAAGCTTGGCTTCTCGTTTGCCTTGGATGATTTTGGCAGTGGTTTCGCCTCTTACGGCTATTTGCGTGAATTACCTGTCGATTATGTCAAAATCGATGGTTGTTTTATCAAGAATCTTGCCGTGAACGCCAAAGATTACGCTATCGTTAAATCGATTCAGGATGTTTGTCGCGTCATGGGGATTGAAACCGTAGCCGAGTTTGTTGAAAATCAAGATATTATCGACAGATTATTGAGCATCGGCATTAACTACGCGCAAGGTTATGCAATAGGACGTCCACAACCCTTAGCTAATTATCGTGAACAATATGAGATGAGGCTTGCACAACGCGCGTGAAGGATTGCGCTTTTAGCGTGATTATGCCAATTTAGCCAAAGGCGTAATTAACATAGCGATAACAAAGGAATGACTATGGATGGACTCACTGGTAAGGTCGTGATCATCACGGGTGCTTCAGAAGGTATTGGTCGAGCACTCGCTGTGGCAATGGCGCGAATGGGCTGCCAGCTCGTGATCAGTGCACGCAATGAAACACGTCTCGCTTCACTCGCCTTAGAAATCGCTAATTATGGTTTACCTCCCTTTGTATTTGCTGCCGATGTTTCTCGTGCTGAACAGTGCGAAGCCTTAATTGAAGCCACGGTCGCGCATTACGGACATCTCGATATTTTAATTAATAATGCCGGCATGACCATGTGGTCACGTTTCGATGAGCTTACTCAACTGTCTGTACTCGAAGACATTATGCGGGTGAATTATCTTGGACCTGCGTATTTGACCCATGCCGCTTTACCCCATTTAAAAGCCAGTAAGGGCCAAGTGGTTGTTGTGGCGTCAGTCGCTGGATTAACGGGCGTACCCACTCGTAGCGGTTATGCTGCATCTAAACATGCTGTGATTGGCTTTTTCGATTCACTGCGGATTGAGCTCGCGGACGATAATGTGGCGGTGACGGTAATTTGCCCTGATTTTGTGGTGTCACAAATTCACAAACGCGCCCTTGATGGTGCGGGTAATCCTTTAGGCAAGTCACCGATGCAAGAAGCTAAGATACTGACGGCCGAGCAATGCGCCAATATGATGTTACCTGTGATTGCGACTCGAGGCCGACAACTTATCACTTCACTTCGCGGTCGTTTGGGGCGTTGGCTTAAGCTGATCGCGCCAGGTTTAATCGACAAAATTGCCCGCAGGGCGATCGCCTCCGGGCATTAAAATCTTTGCCACTACAAGCTATTTACCACTCTTATTGAGATGCTTAATGATTGACTGTTCAGCCTCGCTTTGCGTTGCTTTTTCCCCTTGTTTGTCGATAGTTGCAGTGGCCATATGACCTGTCATATCCTCTGCAATATGGAACCAATCTGGATGCCAGTAAAAACTCTTTCCTTCTAGCGTGCCCCAGTTATGCACACCTGATTTTTCGCCTTGATAAATAAGATCTTTTATCGAATAACCCATATATTTACCTCATTAATTTCATGATTGTTAAAAATATAAGAAGTTAAATGGTGCACGTCATCTGAGCCTAGGTATGTGCTTTAGGTCACATTTTTCAGGTAAAAATAAACCCCGCCAGAGCGAGGTTTATCAGTTGCGTTAGTATCTTAGCGCGATTAAGGCTTAGTGCACTGGGTTGGCGAACCCACGCCTTTCCACTGTGTAGTGCCATCAGTGAGTGACAGTGACACAAAGGTTAAACCTTGGCTCATGTTCGCTGGCGGCAAGTCGGTTTCTAGCTCATACATGCCCATGGGCATAGTACCCGAGGTCGCATTAGCGACCGTTTGCGCGGCTGCAAGGCTTGAGTAGCGCAGACCCAACATATCAAAGTGGCTACGCCAATCTTTGCCTGTGAGCTGACTCAAAGACACCAGCATAAAGTCGTTGCCGGGGATATCTTTCACGGTTTTTCCGCCGTAGACACTATTGCCGTCAAACGGAAATTGGCTAAAGCCCAGTTTGCTGCGGTTCGCTTCCCAATCACTGGCGTTATTGGCATATTTGCCGAAAATACGACTGTGTTGATACAGCAAGGTAAAGAGATTAAAGCCATTGTTCAGCATGGTGCCATCGCTCAGCGTCATGCCGTGAGCCTTAAGCGCCATTTGGATGTAAAACGCCATGCGATAACCGTTATGCACAGCATAAGTATTGCTGGCCCAAGGCGCTGTGTATCTGTCTTCACCTGCATCGAGCACTTTACAGTTAGCGCCAACCACCACGCGCTTACCGCTGGTATCTGTTGTGCCCGCAGCATCGGACATAAACACATAGAAGAGATCTTTATGGTTCATGTGACCATCAGTAACCGTATCGGTATTATTATCGCGCAGATAATGGGTTTTCCACTTCACTACATAAGGGAAGATATTGTTGGAGTTTTCCCCCGCGCGACTACTATAACCTGCCCAGTTGTCACTATTGTTTGCCGCGGCATATTGCACATTGAGGCGGTTCGTTTGCAGATTATGGCCTAACTCATGGTTATCACCCCAACCCGTTGGATCGATATTCCATGCCGCATCCCAAGGATTACCGCTACAACCGGCGCCGCACTGGGCATTTTGGTCATAATTAGCGTGTTGAATAATAGTGCGGGTATGCAGACTATTGTCGATACAGTCGTCGCCAAACAGTCCTTTGCAGGCCGCCAGTACATCGGCGGGTAAGGATTCACTTAAACTCTTACCTTGAATTTTAAGGCCAGCTAAGGTGTAAACGCTGTTGATATGGTCATCGACAATGCTGTTGAGTAGCGCGTTGACATCGGGCACATTGCCGCCGATGGCGTTTAAAAAGCGGTCGCGACGCAGATGCTGCTCAGCGCCATCGGTGCGCAAGTCCACATGGGGTAATTCAGTATTTTGAATGCGATCGTTAAAGGCTGCGATTTCAACCGGATTGGAGAAATCCATAATGGTCGGATGTTTAGCGACATGCTCAGCGTTGACATCAACACTTAACGCGCCATCAACACTCGAAGCATCACCATTGATGTATAGATAAATAGGTCCGCCGTAGGGAGAGGAAAACTCAATACTTTTCCCTTGTGCTAAGCGCAGGCGTTGCTGGGCCAGTTCCAAGGGGCCGCGGTAGATTTTCTGCTCATAGGCACGGTTAGTATTGCGTCTATGGTAGTTGAGTTTGATCTCCACATTCGCAGCGCTGCTATCGAGACGAGTGAGTTTGATGGTTTGACCTGGCAGTGCATACCAGCCCGTGGTCGTCCATTGGCCCGCATAGGGCACGCTAATGATTTTACGCTCTGAAACCGTTGCAGGGTAAACGTAGTGTGCATTACTGCCCTTGCTAAGGTTGGCTCTGTCGGTGACATATTCACCCAAATCAGGCTGGGCTAAGTTATGGGCGCGAGCATAGCTTACGGTCCAATCGGCAAATAGTGCCCGCTGCCATTGAGCGAACTCGCTGTAGGCTATGGGGTAGTCAATCTCGCTGCGATATTTATCGGCGAGTAACAGTCCAGCCTTCATCAAGGAGAAGTCTGCCTTGGTAAACGCATCAATTGCGTTGTTATCTAGGGTTTCGGCATTGGCTCTATACCAATCGGCCCCTGCCTTGAATGACTCAACAAAGGCGGCAGCATTACAGCTGAGATAATTGCCTGTGCAGTCGTTAAGCACTGAGGTATCGAAGCTTGCTTCATTGAGCTTGCCGAGTAGTTTATTTACCTTGGTCAGAGCTGTATCTTCGGCCAAAATATCAGTCACATTGAGGTCGTTGGCATTGAGCTTTGACCAGTAATTACCTGAGGTTGAAAGCCCCATTTCAAGGTAAAGCGGCGATAGCATTGGGCTTTGATTGCGCCAGTAGTTTGAGAGCAACAAGGGAATACCCGCTGCTTTTGCCTTAGCGATAGCAGCTTTAATGCCTGCAAAACCTAAGGACTGACGGTCTATGTCACTTATCACTATCACATCGGGCTTAAGTGTATCGATACAGTTGCTTAGCTCGCTGTAGTCACAAGTGTTTGCCGCATTAATGTTATGGGCAGCGGGGTAGTTGTTTGCAAGCCAAGTACGAATACCTTCGTTATGGGGAAAATACCAACTGTCGGCTTTGCTCGGCATTTGGGTGGTGACTATGTTGAGGTCGTCGGTTTTATCGGCGCCTTTGGTCAGCCAGCCTAAAAGATTTTTCAGCAAAGTATCGGTTTGAGCTGAGGTGTTGACGGAAAAGAGATTTCCTCCCATGGCCGCATATCTTTGCCCTTGTTGCTCGCCCGCCATGACTAAGCCGCGAACCGCGCTTGCACCACTGCCATCGACATTCGATGGCAAGACAGTAAAAGTGTTCTCCGGCATAAAGCTCGAAAAGGTAATTGAGTCGTGGGTCGGATGCCAAGAGATGCTGCTACCGACACCTTGATATAGCTGATTTATCTGGGCTTTACGTTCGATGTCAATATTAGTGAGTTCGGCGATGCTGAAATCAATTAACTCACTCGCACTGGCAAGCCTGTGGTCTTGGTGCTTAATGGCATTTTCGGCGTTAGTAATGAATGTCGGTGTGATAGTGCAATCTGCCGTCATGGCCGCAGTGGTGTAAGTTAGCGCATTGAGCTTGCCACCACAGCCTGTAATGGCCTCAAGCGTAAAGCCAGTATCGGCAGTAACGCTAAAAATAGCGCTTTTACCCGACTCCACTTTTTGACTACTTGGATCTAAGGCTCCGCCATTTACTGACACACTACTAGCAATGTATTGCACCGGCGCGGGAGGTTGGACTGGCGGCTGAGTCGGTGGTGTGGTCGTGCCAGCATCTTCTGAGCCGCCACCGCATCCGCTAAGCAGTATGGCGATGGAGGCGCACAGCAGTCTAATCCTCATTGGGAGTCCTTTATATTTAGGTATTTAACATTTGGTTGACATTGTATCTCGTTGCTCCAATTTTCAATAGAATTAATTATATAATTTTATTGAAAATCATGATGTTATATTTGACGCTCGTCAAAATTCAGGCACAAAAAAACCGGCATCTGGCCGGTTTTTTAACGCGCCTAGCAATTAGTCTTGCTGTTCACGTGCAATTGCGCGGTAGCCAATATCGGTACGGAAATACACATCATCCCAGTGGATTTCATCAACCAATTTATAGGCGGCTTTTTGCGCTTCGGTCACTGTGTTACCCAGTGCAGTGGCGCAGAGTACGCGACCGCCGTTTGTGACTACATGGCCGTCTTTCATCTCAGTGCCAGCATGGAACACTTTGCCATTGTTATCGCCAAGGCTTAGACCGTCAATCACATCAAACTTGCGATACTCATCTGGGTAACCGCCAGCGGCTAATACCACGCCCACGGCTGCGCGCTCGTCGTATTCTGCTGTCACTTTATCTAACTCGCCACGGGTGGCGGCTAAACACAGTTCCACTAAGTCAGACTTTAACCGCATCATGATTGGTTGAGTTTCTGGATCGCCGAAGCGGCAGTTGTACTCGAGCACTTTGGCACTGCCATCGGGTGATATCATCAAGCCAGCATACAAAAAGCCTGTGTAGATATTGCCTTCTGCCGCCATGCCATCAACCGTTGGGCGAATCACGTTTGCCACAGTCCAATCGTGTACCGCTTGAGTCACCACAGGTGCTGGCGAGTAAGCGCCCATGCCGCCCGTGTTTGGACCATAGTCGCCGTTATCACGAGCTTTATGATCTTGGCTGGTCGCCATTGGCAGAATATTTTTGCCATCGACCATTACGATGAAGCTGGCTTCTTCGCCTTTCAGGAATTCTTCAATGACCACGCGTGAACCCGCATCGCCAAACTTGTTACCAGCGAGCATGTCATCAATCGCAGCATCGGCTTCAGCTTGGTCTTGGGCGATAATCACGCCTTTACCTGCGGCTAAACCGTCGGCTTTGATGACCACTGGGTAACCTGTTGTGGCCGTTAATTCACGCACGAAGGCTTTAGCGTCGCTGATTTCAGTGCAGTTTTTGTAACCCGCAGTTGGAATATTGTGACGGGCTAAAAAGTCCTTAGTGAAGGCTTTTGAACCTTCGAGCTGAGCTGCCGCCTTCGTTGGGCCAAAAATCGGTAAACCTGCGGCGTTGAATGCATCAACCACGCCCATCACTAATGGGGCTTCTGGGCCGACTATAGTCAGTTCAATTTTGTTGGTTTCTGCAAAATCGAGCAAAGCAGGAATGTCGGTGGCGCTGATCGCCAGATTTTCAACATTAGGTTCTAGGGCTGTGCCCGCATTGCCTGGCGCAACATAGACTGTTTCAACTTGAGCCGATTGTGCAGCTTTCCACGCTAGGGCATGTTCGCGACCGCCGCCACCAATAACTAATACTTTCATGTTAAGTCATCCCTTAGAGTTTTATGTTCTGTGTAGGCACACTGTGGTCGAAACCAGAGTGCGGTAAAACAAAGAGTGGTAAAACAAAAAAGCAGCCAGTACTGATTGAGTGCTGGCTGCTTAGTGGCGATTAGTGACGGAAGTGGCGCATGCCCGTCATCACCATGGCCATGCCGTGCTCGTCTGCTGCAGCGATGATTTCAGCATCGCGCATTGAGCCACCCGGTTGGATGATGCAGCTAATGCCCGCAGCCGCTGCGGCATCGATACCGTCACGGAAGGGGAAGAAAGCATCGGATGCCATCACAGAGTTCACTACTTCTAAGCTTTCATCGGCGGCCTTGATGCCAGCAATTTTAGCGCTGTAAACGCGGCTCATTTGGCCTGCGCCGACACCGATAGTCATGCCGTCTTTGGCATAAACGATGGCGTTAGATTTAACGAATTTCGCCACTTTCCAGCAGAACATTAAGTCTTTCAGTTCGCTTGCGGTAGGTTGACGTTTAGAAACCACTTTGATGTCTTCTAAGCCGACCATGCCTTGGTCGCGATCTTGTACTAACAAGCCGCCGTTAACGCGTTTGTAGTCTAAGGTTTGGGTTTTAGTGTTCCACTGACCACATTCCAATAAACGCACGTTGGTCTTTTTCGCAACCACATCGCGCGCCGCTTGGCTGACGCTTGGGGCGATAATCACTTCAACGAATTGGCGCTCAACGATAGCACTCGCCGTCGCAGCATCTAACTCGCCGTTGAAGGCGATAATGCCACCGAAGGCTGAGGTTGGGTCAGTTTGATAAGCGCGGTTATAGGCATCGAGCAAGTCTTTACCTAAGGCCACACCACATGGGTTAGCGTGTTTAACGATAACGCAGGCGGGTTCGTTGAATTCTTTTACGCACTCAAGGGCGGCATCGGTATCGGCAATGTTGTTGTAAGACAACGCTTTGCCTTGCAACTGAATTGCCGTCGCCACAGAGGCTTCATCAATTTTCGTGTCGACATAGAAAGCCGCCGCTTGATGGCTGTTTTCGCCATAGCGTAAGTCTTGCTTCTTCACTAATTGGGTATTGAACGTGCGTGGGAACTTAGAATCAGCAAAGCATTCGTCCGTGCTATGCGCAGGAACCATAGTGCCGAAGTAGTTGGCGATCATGCCATCGTAACCCGCAGTGTGCTCAAAGGCTGCAATCGCTAAGTCGAAACGCGTCGCATGGGTCGTGCTGCCATTGTTAGCCGTCATTTCTGCCAGTACGCGTGAGTAATCGACGGCATTAACGACTATGGTGACGTCTTTGTGGTTTTTTGCCGCTGCGCGCACCATAGTTGGGCCGCCAATATCGATATTTTCGATAGCGTCCTCTAAGGTACAACCGGCTTTAGCTACGGTTTCAGCGAAAGGATAAAGGTTAACCGCAACCAGATCGATGGCATTGATATTGTTGTCGGCTATAACGCTTTCATCAAGACCGCGGCGCGCCAAAATGCCGCCGTGCACTTTAGGGTGCAGCGTCTTAACACGACCGTCCATGATCTCAGGGTGTCCTGTGTAATCAGATACTTCGATAACAGGCACGCCGTTATCCGCTAACAGGCGAGCGGTGCCGCCAGTTGATAACAGTTCCACACCTTGGGCGTGAAGTGCTTTGGCGAACTCGAGAATTCCGGTTTTATCTGAAACGCTTAACAGCGCGCGACGAATGGGTCTGGCATTATTTGCAGCAGTCATTTGGGTACAGGGTCCAGTTATTTTAGTTTCAAGGATCTTTCGGAAAACAGAACAGCCTTAGCGCTGCACCGCTTTCCAAAAGTCCCTTGGTCCTATTTTTACTTTATTAGCTAACTTTTTATCCCTTCATCACGGCGCGCGTATTCTAACGTAAAACTGCATTTACGGGTGTTTTTTCTGCGTGATTTCACAATATTCATATCAGAACAAAGTGACGTGACTCGGCCGACTTTATGTAAAGTATGAATTACCCCTTGACCTTGGAGTAGGCTCCAAGGTTTATACTCGCATTATTGAGTTGTATGCTGGAAACTCCCCCTGAGTTGGGCGCGATTTCGCAAAGGATGAAGACATGTATCGTATTGGTGAACTGGCGGATTTGTGTGAGGTGAAAGCCGACACGTTGAGATTCTACGAGAAGCACGGTCTGCTCGCGCCGTCGAGCCGTACCGAGTCTGGCTATCGAGTGTATACCGAGGCCGATACCGCGCGACTGCGTTTTATCTTACGGGCGAAGGCCGTGGGTTTTACCCTTAATGAAATCAGTGAATTGCTTTCAATTGAGCTTGATAAATCTAATCGCGTCTGCGCCGATGTGAAGGGTATGGTCGATATTAAATTGGCCCAAGTACAGGCCAAAATCGCCGAGCTGAATCATTTTCAAACCAGTTTGCAGAGTCTGTCCGATGCCTGTTGTGGCGGGCCGCGTAGCGCCGAACATTGCTCGATTTTAGAGGCGTTGGAATCCAGTACTGAGCGGGTACGCGTTGAGCATCATTCTCATGATGGAAATCAGCACAAAGCACATCATAATGAGTCGCACCAGCATACTCACGGCAAAACAATCCATGATGAGTCAGGGAATTAATTATGTTACTGAAGAATTTTATTGATCTGTTTTTAGACTCGGCGCCTTGGTTGTTATTGGGCCTGATCCTGGCTGGGCTATTAAAAGTATTCGTACCAATGGTGTGGATGCAAAAGCAGCTCGGCGGTCACGGTTTTAAAACTGTGGTGAAGGCGGCGCTGCTCGGTGCACCATTACCTTTGTGTTCTTGTGGCGTGATTCCTGCGGCGGTAGGGCTGCGCCGTTCAGGTGCCTCGAAAGCGGCAACCACCTCTTTTTTAGTGTCGACGCCAGAAACGGGCGTCGATTCAATCGCCGTTTCCTACGTGTTACTCGGCCCCTTTATGGCGATCGTCAGACCGATTGCAGCGATTACCAGTGCGATTGTGGCTGGCTTACTCGTTGGCCGCGATGACGACGATGGCAAGCCTGCGGTTAAATCAGAGTTCAAGTCAGCTAGCGACGCAGCCGTGGCGGCCTGCTGTGCGTCGAAATCGGCGAGTCAGTCCCAAGCTATTAAAGCTGAACCGGTTAAAAGCTGTTGCTCACCGACTAAGGATCAGCCTTTAGCGCCTGTTAAAGCGGCTGCATCCTGCTGCGGCACTGAAAGTCATACTGATTGTGAGCAGAAGACTGAGCCTAAGAGTGCGATCAAAATGACGCCAATGGCTGCAACGTCTAGCTTCATGACGGCTCATGGCGGCAGTGTTGCGAACGTCGGCGTGATGAAAGCTGAGAAAACAGCTTCCTGCTGCGCTAGTAAAACAGCTGAATCTGTCACCCCTGAGAAAATCCTTGTGGTGAAAAAAGGTGCCTGTTGCGGTACTTCAAATAAAGCCGAGTCTGGAACACATGATCACAGTGCTCACGGCCATGGTTCTCAAACCCAAGGTGAAGCGGATAGCTGCTGCGCCTCGACTCAAGATATGGCGACTGAGTTAAAGTCGCAATCCGTCTTAAGCCGCGTCGGTATTGGTCTTAAATATGCGGCAACGGATTTAGTGCGTGACACTACCTTGTGGCTGCTGGTGGGCTTATTCTTCGCCGCACTGGTGCAAACCTATGTCCCTGCAGACTTTTTGGCGCAATGGGGCGACGGTATCTTAGCCATGTTAGTGATGGTGTTGGTCTCTGTGCCTATGTATATCTGCGCGACGGCATCGACACCGATTGCTGCCGGATTATTGCTGGCGGGTGTGTCACCGGGGGCCGTTTTAGTATTTATGATGGCGGGTCCTGCGACTAATATCGCAACCTTAGGTGTGGTGGCTAAAGAGTTAGGCAAACGTGCGTTGTGGGGATACTTGGGCGGCGTGATTGGCGTGGCCTTAGTCGCGGGCATATTGGTCAATTATCTGGTGGATAGCTTTGGCTTTGTGGTGATGCCACAGATTGGTGAGCAGCACCAAATGTTACCTCAGTGGCTAGTGGCAACCTCTGGCATAGTGCTGGCGTTACTCATGGCAAAAGTGGTGTTTGAAAAGATCCCTCGAAGCTGGATCCGCCGCAACGATTGCTGTTCTTAATCAGCTCATATTCCGCTCAGTAATTATCGAGCGAATAACGAAAAATCCCAGTGTTAGGGCTAACACTGGGATTTTTTATTGTCGGGCTAAACCTAAGCTTAGTTGCCTTTTTTCACATCGATAAAGGGCAGAGTACCTGTCGGCAGCATAGTCGTCGGTAGTTTGCCGTCCCACTTTTCCGCTTTGGTTAATTCAACTAAGTTTTGATTTTGTGCCAGCGCTTCGGCGCGGCTCTTAATCGCAGAGGCTTCTGCATCACCTTTGATACGAATACTTTCGGCTTCAGCCTTAGCGCGGGCTAATTGCGAGTCGGCCTGTGCTTGCGCTTGGGTGACGGCGATTTGCGCGCTGACGCGTTCTTTTTCTAGATTCTGCAGTTGAGTCTGCACTTCGACTTCGGCGCGCATTCTGTCTTCGACGGATTTTTCATAGGCGTTGGAAAAGTCGATATTCTCAATCTGCACTGAGTTGATTTCTACCGGACCTTTGATCGAGTTAGTGATCGCACTGGTCACATCAATACCGAATTTGATCCGCTCTTGTACCACAGAAATCGCCGTGTATTTACCGAAGATGTTTTCGACTTGAGTTGGCACTTGCCTGTCGAGCAGACGCGTGACCATGGCATCGATACTTTTGAAGTTAGCATACACTTCTTCGACGCGGTCTGGCGGTACGCTAAAAGTCACCGATGCGTTAAGTGTCGCGGGTTGTTGATCGCGGCTATAGGCTTGCAGCGAGGTATAACTGGTGGTGTGCGTTTGGGTAGAAATCTTCACCACAGTGTCTATCAGTGGGATCTTAAAACCAAGTCCAGGTTCTGCAGTTCCGATAACTTTACCATTGCGCAGCAGTACGCCACGTTCACCTTGGTCAACCGTATACCAACTGCCAAATAAGGAAATAAAGAGGATTAATAGAATAACAATGGGGATAATTTTGCTGAGGCCAATTGAGCTCGGCAGATTGAATTCATTTTTAATCATTTAGCTTCCTTTGCTGATGTCATAGTAATGAGCTTGAGGGTGAATCGGATTGTTTATCTTGGGACAAGACTATTAACGCGAAATGTATCTTAATGGTTAACAACTGGCAATGACAAGGCAGAAGTGTTGCCTATTTGTGATTTGAATGCCATAAACCATCCTTACAGTGTAAATCTTATTGCGAATTATTATCACCAAGGCTATAGTCCCGAAATTAAAATTATTCCATTGTTTTCATGTGTTTATCTTTTTACATGATGTACAGCAAGCATAGGCAAATGGACTCGAATGCTAACGCTTTGTAGTGAGAGGATTACATCCCGTGTTGCAACTTATATTCCTGTTGTCGACGCTTCTGGCCTGCTTGTTATTTTATTTAACGAATAAGCAGCAAAAACTATTTGCAAGCTCCCTTCCTAAGCGGCCTTGGCGGTTACTCGCTTACGGTGTTGCCTTTGTCAGTCTTATCGGTTGGCTTAGCCTCTTTACCCTTAGCGCCGCAATTTTTATTTGGTTAGCCCTGTTGATGTTATTGATGGGGTTAGTGCCTTTTATCTCACTTTTCGGTCGGAAATAGCTCATGGCACGTTTAGCTGAACAGGATAAATTACAACCCGACTGGTGGACTAAGTCACTGGCTGGATTGATTTTAGGATTTACTTTAGCACTTGGATTGGTGGGGTTATTTGCCTGGTTTGGCCCAGGCGGCATCGATGCCGATACTAAAGTGCAGTTCAACATGTGGCTGATTACGCCTATCTGGTTATTGATCTTAAGTTTTAGCTTTATGTTTAAAACCGGACTCAGGGCAATTGGCTACTTGGGCTTGTTTAACGTTTTGACTTATATAGTGTTATATACCTTTAGGTGACAAGGATGAAAGTTCGCAGTGATGTGTTACGAGTGTATCAGTCTATCCATATTTGGACTGGTATCATCGCCGGAATCGTATTGTTTATCGGCTTTTATGCCGGCTCGCTCACTATGTTTAAGGGGGCGATTGACGCTTGGTCAATGCCGCCAGCCCTGACCTTGCCTCAAGTGCCTGCTGAGAAACTGGATGACTTAGTCGCGCAAGTGTTAGCGCAGGATGATAAGGCCAAAACCGGTTTTAGTTTGCACTTAAATGATGAGCATCAATCGCCGATGACTTGGTATCAGCAGGGCTCGGAACGTGAACTCAGCATGAGTCACCAGCTTTGGCATGCCAGCCTTGACGAGCAGGGGCAATTAGTCACCCAACTAAGTACACCAAGCGAGTTGGCTGAGTTGATTGACCAATTACATCGTACCGCGGGGATTGCCGGCGAAGTCGGTCACGATCAAGCGGGTGCCTATGTGCTGGGGATTGCCGCCGTTTTATACTTCTTGGCATTGGTTTCTGGGGTGATTTTTTTACTGCCAACTTTAACCAAAAGCTTTTTCGCCCTCCGTAAAGATAAAGGTGAGAGTCGTTTCTGGCTCGATGCCCATAATTTAGTGGGCATTACCAGCCTGCCATTTCATCTAGTGATATGTGTAACTGTGATTGTGTTTGCTTTCCATGATCAGCTTTACGATGGGCTTAAGCATATGGTTTATGGTGAAAAACCATTATTTGCTCAATCGGCACCGGACAAAACGCCCTATACACTAGCCGATTTGCCAAAGGTCACCACTGTGTTAGCCAAGGTGCAGCAAATCGCCCCCGATTATCAAGTGAATGAAATGACCTTTATGAACTTGAATAATCCCCGTGCGACTCTGCGCTTGGGGTTATATAACCCCAATGGTTTTATGCGTGGACCCGTTACCGATTTCTTATACCTGCATCCTTATAGTCTTAAGGTGACCAATAGCACGATTGACCAAAGCGACAAGGGGATTTGGGCCAGAACCGTTGCGGTATTCTTTGGATTACATTTTGGTAGTTATGGGGGCGATCTCGGGCGTTGGGTGTATTTTTTCCTAGGTTTAAGCGGTGCTTTTTTATTTTATAGTGGTAATTTGCTGTGGCTGGAAAAACGCCGTAAAAAGCAGGCCAGCGAGCAAACCCGTGCTTGCCGATTAATGGCGAGCGCCACGGTGGGGATTTGCTTAGGCTCGGTTGCCGCTTTAACGATAAGTATGTTGTTGGGTAAATGGTTATATGTGCATGTGAGCAATATTAACCACGTCTATTTGTGGCTGTATTATCTGGTGTTTGGCTTGCTGGTGGTTTACGCCTTTTGGCGTGGTGCTGCTAAGGCGGCGCTGCTGATTTTGCCTTTGTGCGCCTTGGCTACATTGGCGATGCCAATCACGTCTTTAGTTGCGTTAATCGTGCCAAGTTTAGGCTTATGGGCGCCTTATTCTGCGGCAACGTTAGGCGTCGATCTGGTGGCGTTAGCCTTTAGTGGAGTGTTCTTTTATGGTTACAGACTGACTCGCCATCGGGTGCTTAATGGGCCGCAGGACAGTGTCTGGGCCATTCCCACCACAGTGCCAGTGGCAGAATTAACCCAGCAAACATCATAATAACAATGGGCGCCGTTATCGGCGCCCATTGTTATTCACAGGGTGTAGAGACTTAGCATTAACGGCTCAGGACTAAGCCTTCGCTGTGGGTAGGCGGGCTTTGCTTCGGGCGAGTAAGTGCGCGCTTAGATAGCAAACCGTGACTAAAAAGCTTGCTGCTAAGTAGAGCGGTAAGCCATGTTCTACATCATCAAAACGACTGGCGGCAACCGGACCAATAACCGAACCTACGGAATAACTGAGCAACATAATCTGAGTGGCGGAGACGATTTGGCTGCTGGGTAAATGATCGCACGCCAGACTGATGGCGATGGGATAGAGAGCAAAGGCGCAGGCACCTAGTAACACAAAACCTAACCATAATCCCACAAGCGATGTTTGTATCAGTAACAACAACGCCGCCGCACCCACTAAGCAAAAAGCGGTCATCAACACACTCTTTTCAACACGCGGGGATAAATAGCTCACTAAGGGTTGAACTATCATGCCGCCCATAATGATCAGCGCCATAAATTGCCCCGTCTGCTGGGCAAAACCCATGTCTTGCGACACATACACAGGCAATAAACCGTAGATGGGACCAAGTAATAATCCTGAGACTAAACAGCCAACAATGGCAGGTTTACTTAAGGTTTTTAGGTCGGAAAGGGCAATAGCGTGTTGTTCACTGGACTGCGGTTGGCCGCGTTTAACTAACAGTGCAGGTAAACTGGCCGCTGCCAACAAACCTATTACTACCAAGTAGGGTAAATTACCCGTGGTGCCTAAATAATCTACGGCAAGTTGCCCAATGGCAGTGCCACCGTAGAGGGCGGTCATATATAAGCCTAAACGTTTTGCCCGTTGTTTTTGGGTGTCGGCCATAAGTAACCAAGATTCGACCACCACAAAAATCCCTGCAACAGCCAAGCCTGCAATCAGGCGTGATACTAGCCAAACACTGCTCTGTGGCAGTAATACCATTACCACAACGCTACACAGTAAGATATTTAAGAACAAAATAAAGGCCTTACTGTGACCTATGCGGCTGACAATCGGTGCAATACAAGGTGCACCTAGTAATAAGCCGAGGTAGAAAATACTCGCCAGCCAAGGCGCAAGATCAAGGCTCAAATCAAAGTAAGTGAGCGAGAGTGGGATCAAACTCATCAAGTAGCCTGACGCTAAAGCAAATAAACTGAGTCCTGCCACAGGCACAAACAGCCCTGGCTTCTGATTGGGTTGAGCTGACAGCATATTTTCCACAAGCGGTACCAAAATAGGTAAAAAATGAACAGGAGACGAGAATACGGTCGCGACTCTAGGTTGGATTGCCCGCGGGGTAAAGTGAGTTAGATTGACTGAGATGGTGAATAATATTTGTGTTTATTATTCATAGGGATATTGAGTTGTAAATGTTATTTATTTGAGTAGGATTCTAGGGTTGTTTTCGGCTTTGATGGTTTGAAACATTTTTAATTTCTACACAGTTTTGCATCAAATAAATGATGGAACCACTAGGAGACGTTATCGAGCACTTGCTGGAGTGAAGTGGCAAGCGCCTGCACAAATTCTACAGGGAAGCTAATCAGATGTCCTTTCGCATTATCAGATAAATTTAAAAGGTTAAATCTTCTTTCCATCACCATGCCATTTAAGTTTTTAAGTATGTAAACCAACATTTTAAATGCGAAAAATGAAAGTTATTCGTGAAATATAAAACTGAGTTGATGCCAGCTGCAATTTTGTCATTGGGATGTTCGTTTACGTTATCGCTTTAAGTTGCAGTCACCTTGAGGGGGGGCAAAGAGTGGTAAATACATTCATGGGTGTTTTATAGGCAAAAACTGTGGTTACCGGATTGAATTAGCGTGAACCACTTCATTTAAGGTTAAATTCAGTGTTTGTCACTTAGTATTAAAGTGAAACCTGATCCACGTCACAGTTTTAAACACTTATTCAATTACAGCTTTATCAAGCTTTTGCGTGATTTTTGCTCGTTTGAAAGTTTTGCACATGGCTTTAGATCAGAAATGGGTGATTTTTATCGCACTTAAGGTTTTTCTGGGCTTTTAGTCGGCAGAATGTGTGGTTGCTAAGTGGCAAAATTACAAAATAAACCGCTTTGCCAAGTGTGATCTATGCCCTAAATTTGCGTCAAAATAAAATGGTATTAAGGTTGTAACCATGTCATTAACAGATTCAAGCACTGTTCCACCTAACAAAGCTCCCGTCAGCGAGGGGCTCGATAAAAAGAAAATGCTGATCCTAGCGGCGGATATTGTGCTGTTATTTGCACTCTATTATGGCTTACCTTTCGAACAAGGGGTGAATACGGGTCTGGCGATTCTGGTTTTCGCTGGCATTCTTTGGTTGACCGAAGCGATCCACATCAGTATTACTGCGATTCTCGTGCCTATACTAGCCGTATTCTTTGGGGTGTTTGAAACCAAGGAAGCAATGAGTAGCTTTGCTAATCCCATCATCTATTTATTCTTCGGTGGCTTCGTACTGGCTGCGGCCTTACACCATCAAAAGATTGATACCTTAATCGCACAAAAGTTGTTGTTAGCCTCTAAGGGCAAACTCAGTATCGCTTGCTTTATGCTGTTTGGGGTGACGGCACTGCTCTCTATGTGGATCAGCAATACCGCCACCACGGCGATGATGCTGCCATTGGCACTGGGGATTTTGCAGCAACTAGACCGCGAAAAATACCACAGCACGTATGTGTTCTTACTGCTCGGGATTGCTTATTCGGCCAACATCGGTGGTATCGGTACTTTAGTGGGCAGTCCACCGAATGCGATTGCTGCGGCGCAAGTTGGCTTGAGTTTTAGTGATTGGCTCAAGTTTGGTATTCCGACCGTTATCCTCATGTTGCCGTTAATGTTGATTGCCTTGTATTGGTATTTTAAGCCGGATCTTTCAGCCAAGTTCGATGTGCAAGTTGAAGCGCAGAAGCTAACGTTCCAAGGTAAATTCACCCTGCTTATCTTTCTCGCGACGGTATGTTGCTGGATTTTC
This sequence comes from Shewanella sp. SP1S1-7, assembly GCF_031932105.1. NCBI lineage: Bacteria > Pseudomonadati > Pseudomonadota > Gammaproteobacteria > Alteromonadales > Shewanellaceae > Shewanella > Shewanella sp. SP1S1-7. The sequence continues at coordinate 68,105 of NZ_JAUOEU010000021.1, read as the reverse complement.
AGTGTGCCATTAGCTAAGGCATTAGGTGGCATTACTCAGTTCGATACTATCGTAGCGTTAGGCGCGGTTGTTTTGCTCGCGGGCTTAGGCTTAGTTGGCTGGAAGAAGATTGAATCGACCACAGATTGGGGCGTACTAATACTGTTTGGCGGCGGTTTAACGCTAAGCGCGGTACTGAAAACCACAGGCACTAGCGTGTTTTTAGCCCACTGGATGACAGATATTTTCGGCAGTACGCACATGTCGTTGTTCGTCTTTGCAGTGATTGCCTTTGTGGTGATGCTGACCGAGTTTGCCAGTAATACCGCCAGCGCCGCACTGTTAGTGCCTGTATTTGCTGCAATTGCCGAGGCATTAGGCGTATCGCCTGTGATGTTATCTGTGCTGATTGGTATTGCCGCATCCTGCGCCTTTATGCTGCCAGTGGCGACGCCGCCCAATGCGATCGTTTATGGTTCTGGCCATATCAAGCAATCGGAAATGGTGCGAGTAGGTATGATCATCAACTTTATCAGCATGATAGTGCTAGGCATTATCGCCCATGTTTTTTGGGATGTCTGATATCGGCAGATTGAGATTTTAGTAAACAAAATACCCAGCGAGTCTGGGTATTTTTATGGGCGCGAAATAGTTACCTGCGGTTAGCTATGGCTTTTTAACCATTGATTTAAGGCTGACTGAGGTAAAGCGCCCGCTTGCTGCGCGAGTATTTTCCCTTGCTTGAAAATCATAATAGTGGGAATCGAGCGAATATTAAATTGCGCCGCAAGGGCTTGTTGTTCTTCAGTATTGATTTTACCGAAGCGAAATTGAGGCTCCCACGTCTTAGCTAACGCGGAAAATACCGGGGCAAAACTTTTACAGGGGCCACACCAGCTGGCCAAAAATCAACGACTAGGGGAAGCTCTGATTTATTGGCATGGTTGGCAAAGTTTGCGCTAGTGAGTTCAATCGGCGCAGCCGTAAAGACACTGAGCTTACATTTACCGCAAGTGGGTTGCTGGTTTACACGCTCATCGGGAACGCGGTTTAACGTATCGCAATGGGGGCAGGCAATAATCATGGCAAAGCTCCAAAATAAAATGTCTATACGGCTAATATATTGGGCTAACGGACGGTTATTTAAAGGGCGAGTGATGATGTTATCGCCCATGGTGACCTTATTCTCAAGAATAAAGCAGTGAACCGAGCCGCAGAAATGTGGCAATAGCGCCGACAAGCGTGGTCGTCGGTGATAAAATCCTGCGCAAAGTTGAATATCGCGCCATTTATTAAGTGCGAACAAGAAAAGAGAGTGAAGAAATGACTGAATTAGAAGTAATCGATCTGCAAGTGGGCGAAGGAAAAGAAGCGGTAAAAGGTGCGCTGATCACCACCCAATACCGTGGTTTTTTGCAGGATGGCACCCAATTCGATTCATCCTATGATCGCGGTCAGGCGTTTCAATGTGTAATTGGCACTGGCCGTGTGATTAAAGGCTGGGACCAAGGCATTATGGGGATGAAAGTCGGTGGCAAACGTAAGTTATTAGTGCCAGCTCATTTAGCCTATGGCGAGCGCCAAGTGGGTGCGCATATTAAACCCAATTCTGATCTCACCTTTGAAATCGAATTGCTTGAAGTGCTGACTCGAGACTAAGCGTGGCATGATAGCGATAGTCTGTGTAAGCTCGATTGGGCCAGCATGATTCTGGCTCATCTTGCACTCCTCGCTATCTTGCTTCGGCATTGAGTGTTTTACACTGGAGGAGATTTTCCCGCTTTAAGGAAAGAGATTTTTCGTGGCATCGGATACGGCAGCAGAACACATCAAGCAACTTCAGGCTGAAATTGCTCAGCTCAAACGTGAAAACGCTCAGTTAACGGCGTTGAATCGTCGTGCCGAAGAAAAACTGTTTGCCGCCCTCGATGGCAATGGTTTGTGTCTGTGGGAACAGCATATTCCAAGCGGGAATTTAACCATTTTCAATATGCGCTGGGGCGAAATGCTCGGTTTTAGTCCTGAAGAATTAGCCGCCCACGTTGATATCTGGAAAAGTAAATTACACCCAGAAGATAAAGCATGGGTGATAAAAGCCTTTGAAGATCATGTCAGTGGCAAGTCCGATTACTATCAGGCAGTACACAGAATGCTGCATAAAGATGGCAGCGTCACTTGGGTGTCCGATCGTGGGCGTATCGTCGAGCGTCTTGCCGATGGTACACCGCTGCGGATGATGGGCAGCCATATCGATATCACCCAAGAAAAACGCTACGAACTGGATTTGGCACTGTTAGCGCACAGCGATCCCCTCACCAACTTAATGAATCGCCAAGCCATAGCCAAAGCGTTCGATGAGTGTTTGCAACCTGAGATGCGCGGCGCATTATTCTTTATCGATCTGGATGGTTTTAAAGCCTTAAATGACCGTCACGGCCATAAGTTTGGCGACAATTTATTGGTGCATGTAGCGCATACATTAGTGTCTCACTCGGGTGAGTTAGCGAAGATCGCTCGGCTAGGTGGCGATGAGTTTGTGATCATACTGCCGTCCTCCGATATTGAATCTTTAGCTATGCTCGCACAGTCCTTGCTCGATGTTTATCGACAGGGCTTTTTGCTTGAAGGTTGTGACGTGGAGATAGGCCTGAGTATCGGTATCGATATATTTAGCTATGGTGATAGTTTTGCCAAAAGCTGCGATCGCGCGGATGCTGCTATGTATCGCGTGAAACACCAAGGTAAAAATGGCTATCGCTTTTACCAGCAAGCTGATGATTGCTAACCCTTAACCCGCCCGTCATTTACTCGCTTAGCGAACATCAATAGGCGCGACATTTGCCTGTTCACAACCCCACACCTCAACGGCGGCATCTTGCCTGTTCGGCGCGCCAATCCAATGACTCATGGCTTGGCATTGCACTTTTCCTGAGATTTGAGTGAAGCAAAGTTCAAAATCCCCTGCTTCGGGCGTGCGACCTAAGCGCAACACAGGCAAAATGAGCAGCTTGGGCTGATAATGCCAGCTGCCATTTTTAAGATAGGCATCATCTGGGATTTCCATTCCTGCACCCGTGCCTTTTACTCTCGCTTCGACTAGCACTAAGCCTTGAGGCGTGACGTGATAGTCTTCCTCCCAGCGGATTTTCTCTATGCTGTGGTTCCATGCCAAGGTGAAGTGCTCTGTGGGCACTTGCGCCCACAGGGTACCTGCTAGGCCTAAACATAGGCCTAGCATAGCTTTACCTTAGACTTATTAACGACTGACAATCCCAAGGGTTTATCCTTGCTCTGCCAGACGTTTGAGTTTGCGCGCGCGCCAACTGTGCTGCAGGATAAACAACAGCGCGAGTCCAAAGCCGATTTCATCACTCAATGGCGTCGCAAGGATCAAACTTGCCCCCGCGAGGAAGCCGATAACGCGTTCCCACCAGTAGAGTTTTTGTAATAGATATCCGGTAAAGATCACCCCCCAAATACCAATACCAACCGTTGCCTTCAGCACCACAAAGCCCGTCGCTAATAAGCTGTCACCTTGGAGCATTAAGGCTGGATCGTAAACAGCCATAAAGGGGATCACAAAACCAGCAATGGCGATCCGAATCGCCCAGAGACTGATCTTAAGCCCGGATTCCTTCGCAATCGGGGCTGCCGCAAAGCAAGCCAAGGCTACGGGGGGGGTTAAATCTGCCATGATGCCGAAATAAAACACAAACATATGCGACACAATCAAGGGCACGCCTAAGTCGAGCAATGCGGGTGCGGCTATTGAGCTGGTAATAATGTAGTTAGGAATCGTCGGGATCCCCATGCCGAGCACTAGGCAAGTGATCATAGTCAACACGAGTGACAAGAACAGGTTGTCTTGGCCAACGGCGAGAATGTAGCTTGCGAAGGTTGAGGCAATCCCTGTGAGTGACACTATGCCGATAATCACGCCCACTAAGGCGCAGGCAATACCCACAGGCACAGCATGACGCGCGCCTTCAACCAGCGCGTGTAAGCAAACTGTGAGGGTTTCTTTGCCGCCCTTAATAAACCAACAAATGGCGACTAGCAGGGCGATAACCCCAAACACGACTCCGATCCCGAGTTGGAAGAAGCCAGCACATAGCACCCCAAGGGCAATCCAAAAGGCAATCCGCATCGCCATTGAAGACAACCGCAGGACGATGGCTGAGCCTAAGATCACTATCGAGGTGAGGGCTAACCCTACCATGCCAGAGAACAGCGGCGTTCTGCCCGAAAACAGCAAGTAGACCAAAATAAACAAGGGGATAAGGAGATACCAGCGTTCTTTAATCGCCGCCCAAGGATCGGGGCATTGATCTTTTGGCAGGCCACAAAGATTGGCGCGTTTGGCCTCTAAGTGCACCATCCAGAATACTGAGCAGAAATAAAGAAGCGCGGGGATCAATGCCGCTTTGGCGATCTCGATAAAGGGCACGTTAATGGTTTCGGCCATGATAAAGGCCACCGCGCCCATGATCGGCGGCATGATCTGGCTGCCCATACTCGATGTCGCTTCCACGCCACCGGCGAAGGCGGAGCGATAGCCAAATCGTTTCATCAATGGAATCGTAAATTGGCCTGTGGTGACGACGTTTGCCACTCCTGAGCCGGTAATCGTACCCATTAACGCCGATGACACCACAGCGACTTTCGCTGGTCCGCCGAGCTTGTGGCCGAACAATCCCATGGCAAAGTCGGTAAATAAACGGATCATCCCAGCTTGTTCTAGAAAAGAGCCGAAAAGAATAAACAGGAAGATATACGTCGCCGACACATAGGTTGGTGTGCCGTATAAGCCTTCGGTGCCGAAGGCGAGTTGGTTGATGATTTGATCGAAGCCATAGCCGCGGTGCATCAAATCGCCGGGTAGGTATTGACCCAATAAGCCATAGGCCAAAAAGATGCCGCAGATGATAGGCAGTGCCCAGCCCATAACTCGGCGCGCCGCTTCAAATACTAGTACGATCAAAGTGATACCTATCACCATGTCCGCATCGGTCAGCTCGCCAGAACGTTGAATTAAGTCGGCTTCAAAATACCACTGATAAGCCGCGGTAACCATGCCAGCTAGACCGAGTAGCCAAGCGAGTGGCTGCCAAGGTTGTGATTTACCTCTGGCGGGATAACTCAAAAACACCACGAGCAGCAAAAAGCCAATATGGGTTGCACGCAGTACTTGCGTCGACACGGGATGAAAAGCGGCAGTGATGATTTGAAAAATAGAAAAAATTAAGGCGGTATAGAACAGTGCCTTGGGCCAATCGCCAGTATTGGCGCTGAGACCTTGTTGGGGATCACTCATATTATGCCTCACAGCATTAGACTACAGAGGGCGATATATATCCAAACTACCTCAACGAGTTTTAGATCCGCTTCAATTCAAGGCGCATCAATGACTGAATTCTACCGTTTGAGGCTGTTTGGATATAAAAAGATGCCGTTATTCAACGGCATCGCGATCGCTTAGTTTGGAATAGGGTGCACAGATATCAGCAAAACTTAGAGTGCGCCAACTTCTTTGTAATAACGTTCTGCACCTGGGTGAAGCGGTATCGGCAGATTTTTCGTCGCTTTCTCTAAACTGATAGCTTTAGCGGCCGAATGCGCGTTACCGAGACGGTCTAAGTGCTCGAACATGAGCTTAGTCATTTGATAGGCTAAATCGTCCGACACGCCGCTTTGCGTCACCAGCAGATTTTGAATAGCAACGGTAGAAACGTCAGTGGTTTGGCCTTCATAGGTCGATGCTGGGATCACGCCGTGTTGATAGGCAGGATTGTTAATCTTAGCGATCACATCTTCTGGAATTTCAACAAAGTTAATCGCCATAGTTGCCGCTAAGTCGCGGATCGCGGCCATGCCCAGACCAGACGATTGCAAGGTCGCGTCTAACTGACGATTTTTGATGAGTTCTACGGATTCCGCATAAGGTAAAAACTCGACTTTACCCATGTCTTCGTAGCTTAAACCCGCGGCTTTGAAAATCGCTCTAGCATTGAGTTCGGTACCCGATTTAGGTGCACCGACAGAGATACGTTTCCCTTTTAAATCGGCCAAGGTTTTAATGCCAGACTCTTTATTGGCAACTATTTGAATGTAGTTAGGGTAAGCAGAGGCGAGCACACGGATTTTATCCAATGGTGTTTTAAAGCCTGCATCAATATCACCTTGGTAAGCGGCTGCGACTGAGTCACCTAGCGCGAGCGCTAATTCGCCACGACCCGCTTGCAGTAGATTGAGGTTTTCTACCGAGGCTTTGGTCGCTTGAACTGAAGTTTTAGAGCCTTCGATTCCAGTGCCATAGAGTTGCGATAGGGCAACACCAATAGGGTAATACACGCCACTGGTACCACCCGTGAGTATGTTAATAAAAGCGGGTGCGGCGGCCATCGCGGCGGCACTGAGTGTGAGTGTCACGGCGGCGCCGACTGCGACAAAACGTTTTTTGATTTTCATGGTGAAATATCCTTATTTTTTATAATGTTATGTAGGGTCTTTCGAGCTTGGAATACCTTAGCCTGCTGAATATAACTACATAAAATCTGAAAAAGGTCAATTAGGCTATAGTCGATAGCTGCTACTTTTGCATCATAAAACGAAGATTTGAGGCGGTTTTGCGGCGGCGCTATCGTGGGGCTTAACGAGGTCGGTTTAAGGAAAAACGGACAATAAAAAGGGCTAACCTGAGTTAACCCTATTTGTGTTATTTGAGGATGAACCTTTGAATAACAAGACACTATTTAGTGTTATCTAAGAAACCTTTAGTGGCATTTTTCGCGAGTTTTGCTGCTTTCTTTTCTTTAGCAGACAACAGCGGTTGTTTCTTCGATTCTTTACGGTTTTTTTGCTCTTTACTCATATAAAACTCCATGTACTCTTTGGTTATTCATCAGGCTAATCATGCAAGCCGTACTTAATTGAACCTGTTCCATGATGTCCTGATTGAAGCGAAATTTTTATCTCGAATTACAACATTTTAAAATTACAAATATTTAAAATCATTGATAATTATCTGTGAATTGATTCGCCTCAATGAGCGATTACAGCAAAATAATCTTATCACCGAATTCCGTACCATGATCCATCTATCACTTAGAATAATTAACGCTAATGCTAGCGTTAACCTGTATAATAAATATGCGATCTATCACACAGCTTTCGAATATGTGATCTAATTATGGACGCGCCTAGCGTCGAGTTGATTTACCTAACATCCCGCCTAATATGCCGCGCAAAATTTGTTTGCCTAATTGGCTGCCGACAGTGCGTGCCGCTTGCTTTGACAAGGTCTCAGCTAAACCTTGGCGGCGTTTATTACCAAAAATAAGTTCACTGAACCAACCTTGTTCTTCGGCTTTTTGACCCGTTTGGCCATCATTTGCTGCATCACTTGCTGTGGATGTGGGGTTGCTGGTGGCAGCGCCACTACGCCTTTGGTTAAGGCGTTCGTAGGCCGATTCACGGTTGATGGAATGATCGTATTTGCCACCAATCGGGCTTTGGGCACGGACTTGTTGTAACTCCTCATTCGTGGCGGGTCCCATGCGGCAACGCGGCGGTGCGATGAGTGCGCGCTCGACCATAGTCGGCACGCCCTTGTCGGCCAGCATAGACACTAAAGCCTCGCCTACGCCGAGCTGGGAAATAACCTCACTGACAACCAGTTTGGGGTTAGGCACAAAGGTTTCGGCGGCGGTTTTGACCGCCTTTTGATCCCTTGGCGTGTAAGCTCGCAGGGCATGTTGAATGCGATTACCCAATTGTCCGAGAATTTCGCTCGGCACATCATCAGGAAATTGCGAGCAAAAATAAACGCCTACGCCTTTTGAGCGAATAAGGCGCATGATCTGTTCGACGCGTTTTAATAAACTCGGTGGACAACCTTCAAAGAGTAAATGGGCTTCATCGATAAAAAACACTAGCTTAGGTTTTTCGGGATCGCCGACTTCGGGCAGATTCTCAAATAATTCTGACAGTAGCCAGAGTAAAAAACTTGAATATAAACGGGGAGTTAAAATCAGTTTGTTCGCTGCTAATAAATTGATAATGCCGCGCCCTTGTAAATTAGTGCGCATTAAATCTTCAAGCTGTAACGCGGGTTCACCAAAAAAGTCTTTGCCGCCATCGCGCTCTAGTCCTAGCACTGAGCGCTGAATCGCTGCGAGGGATTGGGCGCTGATCAAACCATATTTGGCGGAGACTTCTTTGCGCTCCTCAGCAACCAAAGCCAGCATGGCGCGCAGATCATCTAAGTCGAGCAATAATAACCCTTGGTCGTCCGCCAGTTGAAACACTATGTCTAAGATGCCGCTTTGGGTGTCATTTAATTCTAAAATTCGGCTGAGTAAGGTCGGGCCCATTTCGCTGATGGTGGTACGCAGTGGATGGCCTTGAACGCTCGCTAAATCCCATAGCACCACAGGGTTGGCTTCGTTGTGATAATCCTCTATGCCAATTTGCGCCGCCCTTTGTAATAGCTTTTCACTTGGGGTGCCCGCGATCGCTAGGCCTGAGATATCACCTTTAACATCTGTGATGAAAACCGGCACGCCTTGGCGCGAAAAACCTTCGGCTAGGCTCATTAGTGATACGGTTTTGCCTGTCCCAGTGGCGCCGGCAATTAATCCATGACGATTGGCATACTTAAGATTTAAGTGAACCTGTTGCTCACCTTTCCCAATCAATAGAGTATTCAAGGGCATTCCTTATGTTAACTTTAGCGTCTGCACATAGATTGCAGAGCCTTATTTAAGCCACGGTAGTGCGTCGTATATGGGTATAAAAATTCACCATTGAGTGTTGGCCTTGGTATTATTTCTGTCAATGTTAGTGTTATACAGCAAAGAGCAAGCTTGTTAATGTCATTGTGGTTAAACGTGTCATTATTGTTGTACTAATTAGAGCGCTTTAAAGATGAAAATATTATTGATTATGTTAGCCTTATTATCTTCACTGTTGATGTCTGGCTGTGCCGAATTAGCATGTTCTGCCAGAACCGATGTCGACCCCTATGAGCCCATGCTAGATAAACAGCGCTGTGTTTCCGAGGCGGATAAAAATCTCGACGAGTACCAAAAGGCAAAAGCAGCGGAAGAAAAACAACGGCTGAAAACGGCCATAGAACAAGCCACTCAAAAATCGTTAATTTAGAAAGGATATCTATGAAAGGTGCGGGCGGAACACAGGGCGGGACGGGACAATTTTTTATGGGTCTTGCCATGATGTGTGGCGGATTTTATTTATTGTTCAATGCAATACAAGTGAGCTCTAGTTTTGGACTCGGCTATGGCTTATATCGAGTTAACGCCTTTGGACAAGGCATGTCGATTACCACTGGCATGGTGATGCTACCGTTTATTATCGGCATTGTGATGGTGTTTTTTGACGCTAAGAGTAAGTTAGCTTGGCTGCTGAGTTTAGGTTCGCTAACGGCCTTGATTGTGGGGGTTATCAGCTCGATTCAATTCCACTTTAAATCTATGTCGGCCTTTGAACTGATCATGATCCTCGTTTTGGCCTTTGGTGGTTTAGGATTGTTTTTACGCTCACTGAAAGACGCGCCCACAAGCGATACTCAAGCGAAATAACCACTAGACTCTTAATCTCTAGGCTCTAGAGTGCAAATCCGAAATAGAGCTGTGCATCTAAGCGATTTTAATAGCGGTTTAACGAGTGCTTTTAACTACAGAGTGAAGGAATGCGATGCGCTGGCGTGACACTGACAGAAGCTCCAATATCGAAGACAGACGCGGTCAGCAAATGGCATCAGCGGGCGTGCCGAGTGCTTTGTTACTCAGGTTCTTGCCCTTTTTACTGAGAACCAAACTTGGCCGTGTGGTGTTGCTCATCGGCGGCATTTATTTCGCGTTCCAGTATTTTACTGGTGGCCTGTCACTCGACCCGAGCACTCAAGCTAATCTTAGACAATCCCAATCTAGCTCAACGACCGCGGTACAGGATGAAAATGCCCAGTTTGTGGCGGCCATTTTAGGCACCACAGAAACCGTTTGGGGCCAGTTACTCAAAGGGCAATATCGAGAGCCTAAGTTAGTGCTTTATCGCAATATGACCTCCACTGGCTGCGGTATGGGACAGGCGCAGTCTGGGCCTTTCTATTGCCCTGCCGATAGCAAGGTATATATCGATCTCAGCTTTCTTGATGAGCTTAAAACCTTAGGCGCGCCCGGCGATTTTGCCTTTGCCTATGTGATTGCCCACGAGGTAGGCCACCATGTGCAAAACTTGCTTGGCACTAGCACTAAGGTGCGCCAAGCCCAGCAATCTGGCAGTAAAGTGCAGGCTAATCAATTGAGTGTCGCACTTGAATTACAGGCGGATTGTTACGCGGGTATTTGGGGGCATTTTGCCAATCAACAACTTAATTTACTTGAAGCGGGCGATTTAGCGGAAGGCATTGCCGCCGCCAGTGCAGTGGGTGACGATCGCTTGCAACAGATGGCGGGTCGCGCCGTACAGCCCGATGCTTTTACCCACGGCAGTTCGGCGCAGCGGATGAAATGGTTTAAGACAGGGTTTGATTCGGGTAATCTCGCCAGTTGTAATACCTTTGCGACGAAGTGATTTTATTTGATATCTCAAATGCATACCGAACATAAATGCAAGGATAACTGAGTGGCCTTTAACGATACCTTTAGACTGAGCAGCCACGCGGTTATCACTAATGCGCAGGGGAAAGTGCTGTTGCTTAAGGCCAATTACGGTAACTTTGCTTGGGGCTTGCCCGGTGGCGCACTCGAGCCTGGTGAGACGATTCACGAGGCCTTGGTGCGCGAATGCCAAGAGGAATTAGGCTTAAGTGTGCGGGTTAACTATTTGAGCGGCGTGTATTATCACAGTGCCTATCAATCCCAAGCCTTTATCTTTCGTTGTGAACTGGTGTTGCCTGAGTTGCCTGATGGGCCTGAGGTGGCAAAAAATGGGGCAGAAGGTGAGCTACTGCCGATCCACTTAAGCCACGAACATTCAGAGTTTGCCTTCCTCGATATCGACACCCTTAGCGCGGTGCAGCAGCAAAGAATTAAAGATTGCCTCAATTTCAACGGCGTTGTGATGAGTGCAAAGTTTTAATGCTTTGCCAGTAAACCGCCGGCCGTTAATCGGCTTGGGTTTGCGCGAGCAAGGTTTCTAAGCAATGTTCCTTGATCCCGTAATAGGCTTTAATGTCAGCAATTTGCGCGAGGATTGCGGCGCTGTCTTTCTGATTATGTTGTGGCTTTTTAACGGCCAAAATCATCTTATTTTTATTGGTATGTTCTAGGCTGATAAATTCAAACACCTTAGTCGCATAACCATTGGCTTCCAAAAATAGCGCACGTAATGAATCCGTCACCATTTCAGCCTGTTGGCCCATGTGCACCCCATATTGCAGCATAGGTTTAAACAATTCTGGGCTGTGCATCTGCGGGCGAATTTGTTTATGGCAGCAAGGCGAGCACATGATGATGTCGGCATTGGCGCGAATACCATAATGAATCGCATAGTCAGTGGCGATATCGCAGGCGTGCAGGGCGATCATCACATCGGTTTGCTTAGGCGCATGGGTTCTCACATCGCCGCAGACAAATGACAGCCCTTGATGATCCAGCGTTGCCGCCGTTTCATTACATAAATCGGCCAAGGCTTGGCGTAATTCCACCCCAGTCACCTGAGCATCATTGTGAAGGCTGTGGCGCAGGTAATCATGGATTGCAAAGGTGAGATAACCTTTACCAGACCCAAAATCGACCACATTGATCGGTTGGTCATTCTTGTGGGGCGACGCTTCGAGCGCTTGGCTGAAAACCTCAATAAATTTATTGATTTGCTTCCATTTACGCGACATCGCAGGGATAAGATTATGCTGGCTGTCCGTCACGCCTAGCTTGGTCAGGAAGGGCCGTTCGATATCCACAAAACGTTTTTTCTCACGGTCATGTTCTAACGGCGCAGCGACGGTTTGTTTAACATTATGTGTGCTGATTTGGACTTTGCCTTTTTTGCTGATCTCAAGCTGAACTTCTGCCTCTGCCGTAGCTAAGTGGGCACTCTTAAAATCGCTACCGAGTAACAGTTTTATGCTGGCTAAGCCTTCGTCATAACTCAGGTTTTTAGTGATGTGATTCGTCTGGTGTTGATACACAAACGACAGCATAGGCTCATTTTGCAAACTAATCGGCCGAATCGTAATGCGCTGCAGGCTTTTATCTGCCCCTCGGTACTTACTCAACAATAGTTTGATCAGACTATTCTTCGCCAAGCTGTCAGCCAAAAGCTGGTAAAAATCATCAAAAGAATTAAGCGCTGAATGGGACATTATTGTTTCCGAAAAAGTAACCAAGAAAAACAGGGTGAGTATTCTAACCGCGATCCGCCGCTACCTAAAGTTATTCTCATTGAAAGGAGGGTTTGGGTCTAAAGCATTGCCCATGTCTGGCTATGTTATTGCCCCTACATCTTCAAGCTAAATACTAAGCCGTAAAGGATAAAGGTGCTTTGGATAGTGAACCAAGGCGCTCCCGTATCGCGATTGCCCGTTTTTGCGAGAGTAAGCGATTAAACAACAGGGTGAGATAAAGCTAAAAAAAGCGTCGGACTGCTTGCACTTACACAGTCCGACAAAGTGGAAGATCTATTTCGTTAAGGTTGAGTTGGTGTTAGCTCTACTTGCCAAAGGGAGAGGTTATTGGCGGTGTCAGTGATGCTGACTAATGCCCTTTGATTCCCTTGACAGGATTTGCCGAGCAAAGGACTAATGGTCATAGTTTGGGTGTTGCTGTAACTAAAGGTTGCTGTACCTGCGGTTGTTACTGAAAAATTGGTATTGATTTGAGTATTACTAGTCACCTCAGTTAAGTTCACATCACCTATGGTGTCGCCAATATCATTCTCTGCAAGATTTTGAACCAACATAGTGTAACGCGCGCCGCAACGATTATTACCGAAACTCGTTATACAGCGATTCTCTGTGTCGCTCGTGTATTCCAAGTCAAATTGCAGCGGTTTATTGACTATGTCAGCACTGATAAAGCCTGAAATATCTCGCACTGAGGTAATTCTACCTAGGCTTGTTCCTGCAGCCGAGCTTGGTTTATCCACAAGTTCTGAGACAAAGCCACCAATATAATCGAGTGAAAAAGTGCCGCCATCAGCACCATTTTCAACTGCGATCATTTCTCCCCAAGCAGTGGTCTTGATTGATGAAAATAGGTAGTTATCCGATGAATCAGCATCATAGAGTCCATTTGGGCCATCTGATTCGACTGTGGCAGTAAATTTATAGCCGCTAGCATCTTTGATATAACGGCCAAACTCACCAGACTGTGGCTGCGGTGATTTACCTTCGTAACTATCGGTATTTGCTGTATGGCTAATGGCATATTGTTGATTGGGCAGGAAAGTGACAAAACTTTCATTATCGGTTTCTGGATCCAGCACGTGCCAAGTACCAACCAGCGGATCGCTGCTATCTTCAATGCGTGTGAGGGTAATGTCTCCTTCAGTGTTATCGATAAAGCTCACCGTCAGTTTGTCTAAATTCACGGTCGCGTTATTGACTGTGCTTCCTTCATCATAAAATCCTCCAGAACCATCGGATTGCGCAATGATGCTGACACTAAAGCTGCCTGTTTGTGAATCCCAGGAGTAATGACCATATTCCACCGATGCAGCGCTTTGACCACCGTCACTTTCATGCTCGTGGATCATGATGTAGCTAGAATGGTCTTTAAATGTCAGCACAGTCCGTTGCCCTTCACCTTCGGTGAATAACCAGCTGCCTAAAAGTAAGTTACGATTTGAACTGTCAAAGTGTGTTAAGGCTTGAGTCTCGCTGATTAACGTCAAGCCTGAGTTCTTGGTCGTAAAGGCTGCATTGATGTTGGCATCGAAATCAGCACTGGTGATATCGAGCACGGTATCGGCTAACAGTTCGTGGCTTGTATCCCTCACTTGAATCCCATTTTCAACATCGCAATCCTTATCTAAGGTTTGTAATAGCTGCAGGATATTAACTTTGGTGACTTGGTTACCTGCGGCAATTTCTGTGGGTGTGATCAAGTTTGCTGCCGCCGTTGCAGGAAACATTATCGCACCCACGGAGAAGGTGACATGCTCACCTTTAAGGTATTGATATTCACCGATATCACTCGTGATTCCTGCTTCTTTGGTTTCGGTTTGGTAGTTAATGCCCGCGACTGGGCTGTCCCTCAGTATTCCGGTTAGCTCAGCATTGGGGTTATCTTCGCAGGTGACTAAAGTGGCGACCGCTGTTGTCGCATTTAAAGTGCCACTGCCATTAGTTACGCTGCAAGTTTGTGCCGCAGGTTGAGTGCTAACAGTAATCGCAAAGCTAATGCCTTCGTCTTGCATGGTGGGAAATGTAAAGGCCTTATCTGTGCCATCACTTTGAATCGACAGTGTTTCTACTGCTTGACCATTTTTTTGTAATTCGAGCTTAACTGTGTCAGAAAGCCCTTTCACATTGCCTTTGATAGCAAGCTGTGGAGTCGGGGGCGGTGTCGGTGTGACTTCATCATCGTCATTGTCGTCACCACCACAGGCAGTCAGTATTAGTCCTGCGAGTAGCGGAATAGCAAGGAGGTAGGTCGGCTTCATTATATCAATTCCTTTTATGAAACTTAGGTAGACGTATTGAGTTACGGAGCTAAATCCACAGGCGCTTTCATTGCTTTACTGCGGTTTATGCTGAGCAATCGATATACCGAAGGCATAGAACAGTTATCGATAGAAAAGGTATATAACGGCTATCTTAAATCTGTCTTTGAAATCTATTGATTAAATTTGAATGTTATAATTATCAATTAGTTACTCGATAGCTTTAGATGATGGCTAATCTGCTGAGTGCAGGGCTAGTGTGGGGACGACTCTAAATCAAAGGAGTCAATAAGCGGGGTCAAGTGTTGATATAAATCTTCTGCTTCGACGGCAATGTCATTAGCGCCATGATCGCGGGCTTTTTGCCTTAACGCTTCAGAGGGCATAATGGTATATAAGTAAATGGGAGTTGGTATGCCAAGTTCCCTGATCATCCGTATCATTTTTAGGCCCGCCAAAGGATCGGCTTCCCGTCCCATATCGGTAATAATGGCATCGTAGCGATAGAGACCTAGTAGCGTGAGGGCGTCTTGGGTTGTTTGTGTGGTGTACACCCCAATCTGTCGTTCTTCGAGGTATTGCCGTTCAGTTTGATTATTCTCAGGATGGTCATCCACCCAAAGGATCCTTGCTTTGACATTATTGGGTTCTGCTAACACTAAGGGATTGGCACGCTGAGTTTGCTGGTGGCTAGCCACTGCAAGCGTTATCGCAACGGACGCGATAAATAGCCACAGATAACGCAAGTTAACTCGTTTGTAGCTTGGCTGGGTTTGATTTGGGCTTTGTTGCTGATTACTGTCAGATTGCTGTGTTTTACTCGAGTCGAGATTGACTGTCGGGGTGTTGGTATTCAGGGGCGCTGTTGTTTGTGCATTATCGTTCTGTGAATTGAGGATGGCGGCAATATCATGGGATAAGCGGTAACCTCTGCCGTGGAGTGTTTGGATTATCGGAATTTCTAATCCTGCTGAAGCGAACAATTTACGAGTATCTGAAATTAGCCTAGCTACTGACCAACTGCTCACGATTGTGTTAGGCCAAATTTTTTCGAGTAAAAATGCTTGGTCACAGTGTGCCGGATAGGCTTCAATCAAGAGACTAATCAGTAGGATAACGCGTTCATCACAGTTAATGCGTTCACTATTGCAGTGCAGAGTGTGGTTTTGAACATCCAGCATAAACGTTCGAAAAGTGTAATGCATTCATGTCCTTTTGCGTTTCTAAGTCTAAGTCAGCTTAAAGTTGTTCTAAATGTTAATTATTTGTTGTGCCCTAATTCAAGCGAAACTTAGCTGTTTAGTCAACTTGATTTGTGCTTATGTGGCGGGCAAAACTCGTGGCGTGTCATGGTGAGTTCTTCTGTTATAATGCCCCCTCGATTTTTTGGAGGCGAGAATGGACGTATCTTCTTTACTAGACGGCCTGAATGATAAGCAGCGCGAGGCTGTCGCGGCACCGCAATCTAGTATGTTAGTGTTGGCGGGCGCAGGCAGTGGTAAAACTCGGGTGTTGACCCACCGCATTGCGTGGCTGATGCAGGTTGAACAGCAGAGTCCTTACTCGATTCTTGCGGTGACATTTACCAATAAAGCCGCGGCTGAGATGCGCGAGCGAGTTGAAAAAGTCGCTGGCACCAATATGGGCCGCATGTGGATTGGCACTTTCCACGGCTTGGCGCATCGCTTATTACGCACTCACTTCCAAGATGCGGGTTTACCGCAAAGCTTCCAAATCCTCGATTCTGACGATCAAGTGCGTTTGATCAAACGTATTCTTAAAAGCCTGAATTTGGATGAAAAACAATATCCTCCACGCCAAGCTCAGGGTTATATCAATGGTAAAAAAGACCAAGGATTACGCCCTAAACATATCGATGCGGGCGGTTTTCCGCTTGAGCAAAATCTGTTAAAAATCTATCAGGTTTACCAAGAGTCTTGTGATCGCGCTGGTTTAGTCGATTTTGCCGAAATTCTATTACGCGCCCATGAGTTATGGCTCAATAAGCCGCACTTGTTGGCCCATTATCAGGACAGATTTAAGCATATTTTGGTGGACGAGTTTCAAGATACCAACGCGATCCAATATGCGTGGATCCGTGTGCTCGCCGGTCAAACTGCCAATGTGATGATAGTCGGTGATGACGACCAATCGATTTACGGCTGGCGCGGCGCTCAGGTTGAAAACTTACATAGATTCTTAAAAGATTTCCCGAGTGCGACTACGATTCGTCTCGAGCAAAACTATCGCTCTAAGGGCAATATTCTTAAAGCTTCCAACGCCTTAATCGCTAATAACCCAGAACGTATGGGCAAAGAGTTGTGGA
Organism: Shewanella sp. SP1S1-7; assembly: GCF_031932105.1. Taxonomy (NCBI): domain Bacteria; kingdom Pseudomonadati; phylum Pseudomonadota; class Gammaproteobacteria; order Alteromonadales; family Shewanellaceae; genus Shewanella; species Shewanella sp. SP1S1-7. Next base: position 51,175 of record NZ_JAUOEU010000021.1, on the reverse strand, counting down.
CGGATGAAGCCGATGGCGATCCAATTTCGCTCTATTGCGCCTTTAATGAAATGGACGAGGCGCGCTTTATTGTCGGTCGAATTAATGATTGGCACGAAAAGGGTGGCAATCTCAGCGATTGTGCGATTTTATATCGTTCTAACGCTCAGTCGCGGGTATTGGAAGAAGCCTTATTACACAAAGGTTTAGCCTATCGTATCTACGGTGGTTTACGCTTCTTCGAGCGCCAAGAAATTAAAGATGCCATGGGTTACCTGCGGTTGATTAATAACAAAGACGACGATGCGGCGTTTGAGCGTGTGGTTAACACGCCGCCCCGTGGCATTGGCGATCGCACTTTGGATATTTTGCGCTCCACGGCGCGCCAGCATGAGTTAACCCTGTGGCAGGCGAGTGTGCGTTTGCTCGACGAGAAAGTGCTCGCGGGCCGCGCGGCGAATTCTGTGCGTGGTTTCATGGACTTAATCATGACGATGCGTGAAGACACCCAAGATATGGTGCTGTATCGCATGGCCGATACAGTGATCCAAGCTTCGGGTCTTAAGGCCATGTATGAAGCCGAAAAGGGTGAAAAAGCCCACGCTAGAATCGAAAACTTAGAAGAATTAGTTACAGCGGCGCGTACCTTCGAAATGCCAGAAGAGCTGGAGGACATGGGCGAACTTAATGGTTTTCTCTCCCACGCGGCGCTCGAAGCAGGCGAAGGCCAAGCCGATGCCTTTACCGATGCGGTGCAGCTAATGACGCTGCATTCTGCCAAAGGGCTAGAGTTCACTATGGTGTTCATGGCGGGGGTCGAAGAAGGGATCTTCCCGAGTAAAATGGCACTCGAAGAGGGCGATAGACTCGATGAAGAACGCCGCCTCTGCTATGTGGGCATGACCCGCGCGATGGAAAAACTCTACATTACCTATGCGGAATCGCGCCGTATTTATGGCCGAGAAGATTATGCCCGGCCATCGCGTTTTATCAAAGAGATCCCACCGCAATATGTGGATGAAATCCGCCTCAAGGCGCAGGTTTCAACCCCAATGGCGAATAATCGTTTTAGCACCCAAAAGTCAGCTGCCACAAACGATACCGGTTTTAACGTCGGCCAACGAGTCAATCACCCTAAATTTGGTGAAGGCAAGGTGACCAACTTTGAGGGCAGCGGTGCCCAAGGGCGCGTGCAAGTCAGCTTTACTGACTTTGGCAGCAAGTGGTTAGTCGTGGCTTACGCTCGTTTAGAAGCGCTGTGATTACTGCCATCATCGCGATAAATGTCAGCTTTTTGTGACACGCTTTTAGGGGATGAATTCGCATCGGGAGAAGCATGGGTATATGATGCTAAGCCTGAAAACGAGTGGAAACTTGAGGGTATTGGGAGTACCTAGTTAATGAATTTAAAGCAAAAGTGGGATGTGTATTCCCGTCTTACTCGAATCGACCGCCCCATAGGTACGCTATTATTGCTGTGGCCATGTTTGATGGCGCTAATGTTAGCTGCGGGTGGCATGCCGGATCTTAAGGTCTTGGTTATCTTCATTATTGGCGTAGTGATCATGCGTGCCTGTGGCTGCATTATTAACGACTATGCTGATCGCGATCTCGATTCTTTTGTTGAACGCACTCGATCACGCCCGCTAGCCAGTGGCGAAATCAGCACCAAAGAAGCGCTGATACTGTTCGTCATTTTAGGTTTATCCGCTTTTGGTTTAGTTTTATTACTCAATGGATTAGTCGTTAAATTATCCGTTGTCGGTATTATCCTCACTATTATTTATCCATTCACTAAACGCATCACCAACATGCCACAGATGTTTTTAGGCATAGTGTGGAGTTGGTCTATCCCTATGGCTTACGCCGCACAGACGGGTGAAGTACCCATCGAGGCTTGGTGGTTATTTGCCGCCAATTGGTGTTGGACTGTCGCCTACGATACCATGTATGCCATGGTCGATAGGGACGATGATCTCAAAGTGGGTATTAAATCTACTGCGATTTTGTTTGGTAAATATGATCGCCAAATCATAGGCTTATTTCAGCTTGCCGCCTTGGCTTGCTTTATCGCCGCAGGTTGGAGCGCCGACCGTGGTTTGCTGTATGGTTTAGGCATACTGACTTTTGTTGGCTTTAGCACTTACCAACAAATGCTGATCTTTGGTCGCGAGCGAGCCCCTTGTTTTAAAGCCTTCCTCAATAATAACTGGGCAGGTTTAGCCTTATTTGTTGGGTTGGGTGCGGATTATTTGATTTAACGAGCATCGTTTACGCTGGGCAGATCTTGATGGATCATCCATTGATTTTCCGGCGCTAATATCTGTTCTAAATCGATTTGGTGGATGTTGTCTTGGGAGATGACCTTGATAACTGGGCTCACTCTGCGGGGATAGGGCGAACCTTCGAGTGCGCGCACCGCCAGATCGATAGCAATTCGAGCCTGCAATACCGGTGAGTCGCTGACCGTTGCGAGTAGCTGCTTTTTCTGTACTAATTCTATAGTTTGCGCATTAGAGTAAAATGCGATGACTTTGCCGGTTTGATTCCGGCGTCCATCTAAAAAGCGCGCCGCGAACGTGGCCGCCACCGCATTGGCAATTACATAATCTACGCTTTGTTTTGCAAGTACTTTTCGCACCAAATCCGCTTGAACAAATAACTCCGTCGTACCGTAACCGCCTTCAATTGTGTCGAACTCTTGTTTAGCTGCCGCTTGTCTAAACCCTTGTTCCGCCGCCATCACCCAAGATGCACCCTTAGGCCCAGGAAACCACGCCACCTTAAGCTTAGGTGACTCCTGATTGATAGCTTCTCGCTGCTGCGCCGCAATATATTCTGTCGCCGCAACGGACATATCTTCAAAGCTGACTAAGGAGCGACTCGTGAGTTTGTCGGTCGCGATACCATTGACTAAATCGATAACCGGAATGCCAGCAGCGCTGAGTTGTTCAATATCCGCAATCAGTCCGTCAGCGGTATTGGCGGCAATAATATAAGCTTGAGCCTTGAGTGCATAACAATCATGGAGTTGCTGTTTTTGCTGCTCAATCTTGTCATATCCACCAGCATCATAAATGCCAAGCGTTACGCCTTGGCGCTCGGCTTCTTGTGATAATCCAAAAGCGACGCCCCACCAATATTGATCTTTCCCGTGGGGAAGTAAGGCGCAGATCCGCCATGCTTGATTGGCCTTAGTGAGTGGCGTGTAAAGGGTCTTTTGACCGTCGGCAATGACATCGGCGGGATACCAAGCTGCCTGCACTGCAAAGACGAAACAGCTAAGGATTAAGAGGAGGCATATCCTGAGGGAACGGGCGAAGAATGCAGTCAAGTGCATAGGCTCATCATGGTAAGTGAACAGTGAACTAAGCATAGAACAAGGATCCGTAGTTGCTTAATCATAGTTAAATAAAGCTAATTTATTGTTTAATAACAAGCGTAAAGCAGTACTGTTATGGTTTGGCCGCAAAGATATAAAATGACTTAAACGCCGTGGGGCAACGCATCCGCAGGCTTTACGCTTTGACTCGTTCACTGAATGTTTAAGTTTACATTTTACGTTGAAGGCTTAATGGCCGCAGGCTAGTTTTCGCCCTCGTGCTTGGTCTATAGTGCATGACTTATAGTGGCTTTCTATTGTCAACATCATGCTTGGGTAACAAGGAGTCGTTATGTTTATTCCGCCAGGATTTTCACGGGTTAGCCCGTATATGATTATCAACAATGCCGATAGTTTAGTGGCCTTTATGCGAAAAGCCTTTGATGCTAAAGCGCTACATATTTCCCATCGATTGGATGGCAAAATAGCCAATGCGCAGATGCAAATCGGCGACTGCCTATTTATGTTAAGCGAGGCGAGTGAAGCGTTTCCGCCAATGCCTGCATCCTACTATTTGTATGTGGAAGATGCCGATAAATCGGTGGCTCAGGCGCTCGCGGCTGAGGGCGAGTTAATCATGGAAGTGGCGGATAAACCCTATGGCGATCGCCAAGGTGGAGTGCGTGATCCCGTGGGTAATTTGTGGTGGATCTCCCAGCGTTTAGCCGCAGGGCCATATCAGGATTGATCGTCAAGTGATAACCAGTCAAAGGAGGTGATGTATGCCGTGCCAGTTAACCCGATTATTTGGAATCGAATTGCCAATTATTCAAGCGCCGATGGCGGGTGTTCAGGGCAGTGCCTTAGCGATAGCTGTGTCGCAAGCGGGTGCGTTGGGATCTTTGCCCTGCGCCATGTTATCCCTTGAAGCATTAGATGCCGCGTTGACACAGATCCGCGCCCAAACGACTAAGCCCATCAATGTAAACTTCTTTTGTCATCACGAGCCCGAACCGCAAGCGGCGAAACAAGCTGCATGGCTCAAGCAACTCGCGCCTTATTTTGCTGAGCTGGGTATCCATCCTGATACCCACGCTGCGGGAGCACAACGCGCGCCCTACACGAGTGCTCAGGCTGAAGTATTAGCCAAATTCAAACCTGAGGTTGTGAGTTTTCACTTTGGTTTACCCAATGAAGACTTGTTGCTGGAGATAAAATCTTGGGGATCTAAGATCATCTCGACGGCGACAACAGTAGAAGAGGCGCTCTGGTTAGAAGCGCGTGGCGTAGATGCCATTATTGCGCAGGGTTTAGAAGCTGGCGGCCATAGAGGACATTTCTTATCCGATGATTTGACTGAGCAGCTCGGCACTTTTAGTTTATTGCCGCAAATCATTGCTGCCGTTGATGTGCCCGTTATCGCAGCGGGTGGCATAGTCGATGCCAAAACCGTGCGCGCCGCCATGGCGATGGGCGCTTCGGCGGTGCAAGTTGGGACGGCCTATTTACTTTGCCCTGAATGCACCACCAGTGAGATCCATCGCGCCGCACTGCAAAGCGAGGCGGCGCAGCATACGGCTCTGACTAACTTATTTTCTGGTCGCCCCGCACGCGGCATAGTGAATCGTTTTATGGCTGAACTTGGACCTATCAATAACGCAGTACCGGATTTTCCGCTCGCCTCCAGTGCCGTCGCAGGATTGCGAAGCGCTGCCGAGCAACAAGGGTTCGGCGATTTTAGCCCACTTTGGTGCGGCCAAAATGCAACCGGCTGTCAGGCTATTCCCGCCGCAGAGCTAACAAGACAATTGGCGTTAGGCTTGATAGTTTAAGATGTTGTATTAATAGACGATTAATACTCATTGATACACTCACCAAGGCTTACATTTTATATGGCTAAATTAGCGGCTTGTTAGTTTATACTCACTGTTTAAAGGTTGGCTGCTGGGTTGACTGTCGCTCCCTTTAATTATGTATTTTCTGTGTAAATGGCTGCAAATCACTGGCCCCATAGTCGTGGATGCGAGTGATCTATCAATTTAAGGAAAACACTATGTTGTTACGTCAAATCATTGTTATGTGCCTTGCCGTCGTGAGTTTTGCTACGTTTGCGGGCGACAAAGCCTATCAAGATATCGCACTTAAAACCTATCCCGATCAGCAGCAAGTGACCTTAGGCAGCGTTGCGGGTAACAAGCCGATATACCTAAAGTTTTGGGCAACTTGGTGTCAGCCCTGTATGGAACAAATGCCGCATTTTGAAGCCCTGCAGAAGAAGTATCAGGACAAGATTAATATCGTCGCGGTGAACATCAATATTAATGAAGAGCAGCCTAAGATAGCTGATGTTATCGCGCGCTTCGGGCTTACTATGCCCGTGTGGTTGGATAATGAAGGTGAGTTGGGTGTGGCTTTAGGCTTGGTCGGCACGCCCTATAGTGTATTGATCAATCGTGGTGGTGATGTGGTTTACACTAGCCATGAGTCAGACGCTAATTTAGACAAATTTATCGATATGTTGGCGAATGGCCAAGAGTTGACCGCGCAGACAACAGAGGCGCCCAGTGCCGAGCAAACGGCTAAGTTACTCAAGCCTTGGGAACAAGGTGAGCATTTACTCTTTTTCACTGCAACTTGGTGTGATTGGTACTTGGCTGAGAGCCGTCCAGAAATGTCGAAAGAGTGTATTGCCGTCCAAAAAGGTTTAAATAATCTCGCGAAAAAAGTGCCGAATAAAGCGTGGCATGGTGTGGTCAATCACCTGTGGACAGACGATAAAGCACTCGAAGATTTTAAGCAGCTTTATCAGACTAAAATCGATTTTAGTATCGATGAGTTAGGCGTGTTATTTAATCATTTTAAAATCCGCAATATCCCGACGTTACTGTGGGTTAAGGACGGGAAAGTCATTCAGCGCATTACCGATTTTAGCCAGCCAGAGCAACTCGTTAAGCAACTCTCGGCGCAATAAGCTCATTTCAACTGTTAGGCCTTTGATAGATAGCAAAAGGCCTTTTTCTTAAAAGATTGAATCGATACACAACGCAATATTCGGTATTAAAGTGATTGCCCATGGGAAGCACAGCGCAATAAACTGACTCGCAGAACGGGTTGAACTCAAACGTTAACGGTTGGCACAATGCCGAGTGTTTTCCATATTATCGTTGGATTGTATTGTGGGGAGTGTTAGCACTATGACGCCGATTTTCAGTAATGCCGCGATTGGTCGTAGTTTGTTGATTTTGCTCTTATGTGCTGGCGTGTTCTTTTTTATCGACTTTTTAGTGCCTGCCTTAGCCGCCTTGATTGTGTGTTTTTCGAGTTGGCCTCTTTATCAAAAACTATTGGCAAAATGCGGTGGTCGTTCGGCGTTGGCGGCAACCATTGCCCTATGTTGTATTGTGCTCGGGTTGATTATCCCGCTGGTGTTTGTATTTTCCTATGCGTTACAAGAGATAAGAACTTGGGTTGATTGGTTGGTGTTTACTAACCAACATGGTTCGCCCGTGCCCTTGTGGATCAAAGATTTACCTTGGATGGGTGAATGGTTAACCCTGCAATGGCAGCAATTTATCGGTGAACCCCACGAGCTAGGCAAAATAATCAGTGCCATCAGTGGTCAGAACCTGAGTGGCATTTCTCGCTGGGTGCTGCAATTAGGCTGGAACACACTAGGCCTGCTACTGACCTTACTCTTTATGCTTATTACGTTGTTTTTCCTCTATAAAGATGGCGAGCAAGTGGCCAAACAGTTAGATATTGTCGGCGAGCGAGTATTGCCAGCCCGCTGGCATAGCTTCTCCCGAGTGGTGCCTGCGACGGTCAGTTCGACGGTGATCGGTATGACGCTTATCGCGATTGGTGAGGGCATAGTGCTGGGGATTGCCTATTGGATTGCGGGTGTGCCATCGGCCGTGGCTTTTGGGGTGTTAACCGCCTTTATGGCCTTGGTTCCCGGCGGCGCGCCAACCATGTTTACCTTGATTTCACTCTATCTTGTCGGCACGGGCGATATGACGGCGGGCGTCGGCTTGTTCCTTTGGGGCAGCATAGAGCTGTTTATTGTTGATAAAACCCTGCGCCCCAATCTTGTCGGCGGGCCGATTAAATTGCCTTTCTTACCGACTTTTTTCGGTTTGATCGGCGGCGTGAAAACCATGGGTTTTGTCGGATTGTTTGTCGGCCCAGTATTGATGGCCTTGCTGGTGGCAATTTGGCGGGAATGGTTAAGGGAAGAACCTGAAATTATACAAAGTGATAAACAGGCGGGAAGCTAAAAGCTAAGGTTTAGTCTGCCCTAAGGTATTTTTGCGCTCATCGGTGTAAAACCACCAAGGTTTAGCATCTTCGCCCACCATAAAACGGGTGATGGAGATAAATACATCGATCATGCACGGGTCGTGTGTTTTTCCGGTCAAACGATTGAGTGCTTGATATAGGTCGTAGGGATTTTGCCCCAGCAGTTGCTCAGGTTTATCTATACCAAGCAAACGTAAATCCGCCGCACAGGCTTTGCCAATATTCGGTAAATCAGTTAATTGCTTAACCTCGGCACGCACTACTTTCGCAGGATTCATACGGATTGCCTCGTTAAAACACACGCTGAAAAGTCATTACTGCTGGATAATCGCTTAGGTGAGATAATTACCTTGGCGAAATAAGAGCCTGTAAATAACAGGCTCTAAACAAAGTTACAAAACTTAGGCTTTAACCAGCTTAGTGAGATCCGCTGGGCGGTAGTATACCGATTTTAGTACCTTGCCTTGGCGAACCACTTTACCCGCCATTTCCACATCTTTAGCACATTTGGCTATGATGAAGTCGCCTTGTTGACTACCAACTATTTCAACACCTTGCTTAGCATAAAAGGCAACTGTCTCAGCCAGTTCTTGCTCGTTGCGGCACACTTTGCTCATATTGCTCGAATGCACTTCGTCCCAGCAGGCGATAAAGTCAATTTCACGGTTTTTTGCCACACACAGCAGTAAGTCAATCAGGTAGCTGATTTCGAGTCTGTCGGTCATGGCCTGTGCGCCTAAATGCACTAAACGCCCCATTAACACATACACAGAATCGACGATGGCATCGGCTTGCTCGATACGGCTATCGGCTTCTGCTAGCTCAGTTAACTCTTCAATAATCAGTGAAGTATGTAAAGTGTCGGCCTTGTCATCCAAAGAATCAACATCATTAACGGGTAAGTCGAAGGTGTTACGAAACTCACTGATATCACGATATAAGTGGTCATAAATAGGTTGAGTTAAGCTGGTGAGTTTCATCTGGATAGCCTTGGGATCAATAAACAATAAGTAGTTGGCGGCAATTTTAAAGAAATGCGCCGCAGAATACAAAGTTCAGGCTGCCTCAGTAGACTGGCTCAAAATGTTTGCATTAACTTTTTATCATAAAAAGTGGCTTTGTTTTACTTCTTCATTCAGTGCCAGTTACACTGCAAAACCTAATCATCACAAGATAAATACAATAATAAAAGAAAGAGGAGCCATTCATGTCGGACCGTCTTATTCCCGTGCTGTTACTGTCAACTTCAGTACTGGCTGGGCTCACTGCTTGCAGTGATAACACCACAGAAAACACCGTAAAAACCAGTGAAAACGCGCCAAAAAGTCAAGACGTTGCGGCTCAAATGCCGATTGGCATTAATGTCGCGGCTATGACGCCAACGGTAAAACCAGGGGATGATTTTTATATCTACGCCAATGGCGAGTGGATGAAAACGACTATGATCCCCGCCGATCGCTCCAGCACTGGCGCTTTCCTCGTTGCCTTTGAAGCAACCGAAAAGCATAAAACCAGTTTGATTGCCGATCTGGTGAAAGCGCAACATGCGGCGGGAAGCGACGAAGCGCGTATCGCCGATTTCTACAAGGCTTACACAGATACCGCCGCTATTGATGCCGCAGGAATGAAGCCTGCCGAGGCGGATATTGCCCGTTATGAGGCCATTGCGAGCAAGCAGGATTTATCTGCGGCATTAGGTGGAAATCTGCGCGCCGATGTCGATCCTCTCAACGCGACTGACTTTTATACCGAAAACCTATTTGGGATCTTCGTAACCCAAGGTTTAGCCACGCCGGGCGAAGTTTTGCCTTACTTTTTGCAGGGCGGTTTAGGCTTACCTGAGCGCGAATATTACCTGTCTGCGGATCCTAAAATGGTCGACATTCGCACCGCTTACCGCGCTTACATTGAAACCTTGCTCAAAGATGCGGGTGTGAGCGATGCCGCTGTCCGTGCCGAGCGTATTTTTACCCTTGAAAACAAGATTGCCGCAGCCCACGCCAGCCGTGAAGCAAGCGAAGATTTTACTCAGTCTTCGGGGGTATGGAGCCGTGCTGACTTTGATGCCAAAGCACCGGGTATCGACTGGACTGCCTTCCTCGCGGCAGCGCAATTGGGCAATCAGCCTAAATTTGCGGCTTACCATGCGACGGCGATTACGGGACTTTCTGCGCTGGTGGCCTCTGAGCCTTTAGAAGCCTGGAAAGATTGGCTCGTGTTCCACCATATCAACAGCCATGCTGATGTGTTGCCATCGGCAATCGACAACGCTTCGTTTGCCTTTAATGGCACTAAGCTTTCTGGCACGCCAGAACAGCGCGGCCGCGATAAACGTGCTTTAGCGGCACTTGATCAATACCTAGGTGATGCCGTAGGCCATGCCTATGCCGAGCAATATTTCCCTGCTTCGGCCAAGGCTGAAGTCAGCACTATGGTGGATAACATAGTGGCCGCTTTTGGTCAGCGAGTGGACAAACTCGATTGGATGGACCCTTCCACTAAGAAAGAAGCCCTAGCGAAAGTGGCGACTATGGCAGTGGGCGTGGGTTATCCCGACAAATGGCGCAACTACGACAGCTATGCTGTGACGGCGACCAATGCCTACGCGAATGCCATCAATGGTGAAAAAGTAGAGTACAGCCATCAGCTCGCCAAGATTGGCAAACCAATGGATAAAGGCGAGTGGTGGATGACACCGCAAGTGGTGAATGCGGTGAACTTGCCCGTGCAAAATGCGCTTAACTTCCCTGCGGGTATTTTACAGCCACCATTCTTCGATGCTAAGGCCGATGCCGCTTACAACTATGGTGCGATTGGTGCTGTGATTGGCCATGAAATCAGCCATAGCTTTGATAACAATGGTGCGGCATTTGACTCTACTGGCGCTATGCGTAACTGGTGGACGCCGGCTGACTTTGCGCAGTTTGCTAAGCAAGGCGATGCGTTAGCAGGGCAGTTTGATACCTATGCACCATTCCCTGATTTACACGTGAATGGCAAGCTGACCTTAGGTGAAAACATTGCCGATGTGGCGGGTTTAGCCGCGGCACTTGATGCGTACCATGCCTCGCTTAACGGTAAAGAAGCCCCAGTGATTGAAGGCTTTTCGGGCGATCAACGCTTCTTTATCGGCTTTGCGCAAACCTGGGCCACTAAGATGCGTGATGAAGCGCTGCGGGCTCGCGTAGCCACCGATGGCCATGCACCCGGCATGTACCGCGCGCTGACAGTGCGTAACTTAGATGCTTGGTATAGCGCATTCGATGTTAAGCCTGGCGACAAGCTGTATTTAGCGCCAGAAGATCGCGTTAAGATCTGGTAAGTTTACTGGGTTGATTTGAAAGCAAGGGGAACGCTAGCGTTCCCCTTTTTATTAACGATTTTGCAGGCGGTTATAATCCAGCCAACCACTTTCTATCGGGTGATTGTCGAAAAAGATCTGATTGAGTTTGTCACTAAAGGCCCAAAAGGTGGGATCGCTACGGCGTACAGCCGCAACATCGAGCAGTGCCTCATAGTCTTTTTCGGTTTGCATTTGCTCTACCGCCGCGACGATTTTAGGTAAGTCCTGTTCTTTCACCAGCCAGAAGGCTTCTGGGTAACTGCCCAATAAACCATGCACTAAGGTGACATCATCCTTTGCGGGTTCGCGGTTACTGGCCTCATTAAACAGGCTCGAAATATTACGATGGGCACTATTGCGAACTAAGGTAAAGACCTCAGCTTTACCTGCTTTTTCGGGCTCGACCATGATCATCGTCAGCTCAGATAACAGGGTCGCTTGGGTGCCTTTTAATCGACCTAAAGCCTGCAACAGTGCCTTGCTGTTGGCTTGCAAGTGACTGTTTTCTATTTGATATCTATTTGGCTGTACCTTAGCGACTTTCTGCCCGAGTTTTTGATACAGTTCGCCCTTGAGGTCATCGCTATAGTAGAGCACGCCCGTGGGCTGATTAAAGGTGTTGATATCCCCCGCGATAAACGCTGTGAGTTGAGTGCCAGCCCCTTGATACCAATCACTAAACTGTTTGCGCCTTTCCTCCTGCGGTAACAAAGTTAGGAAATTTGATTCCCCCTCCATGCGTAAAAAATCCATGTATAAGCGAGTTAATAGCTGGTGGCCGTAGTTACCATACACATCGAAACCTGCGACCAGCAAATAGTGGATACGCTCCAGTAAGGCATAATCGATAATCCAAGCGGTTTTGGGCGGCTCGCCAACTAAACCTTTGACTACAGTGGCATTATCAAAGTGGCGAAACACTGTCAGGCTAGCATTATCATTGTTGTCGTCGCCATCCCAGAGCCCGTCTATGGTGAGGTGTTGGCCGTTTTTAAACTTCTCATTCAAGAACTGATTACGCGCCCGCATGTACTTGCCTTGCTTGGCGGCATATTTCACCCAAGTTACGGCGAGTGTAGTGCTTTCTTCCTCCGCAGGCATACGTAGGTTTTCAATCTGGGACTGATAGAAGGTCCTAAAATCCGTGTCGTCCATATAATCTGGGGTAACAAAGTACACCCAGAATCTGTCGTTAATCACATTGAGCGCCACCTGACCACGGCACACTGGGCCTTTAATAAAGCCCATAATGGTGTCTTGGGCGCGGGTCAGCATAAAGCGATAGCGCGCACCGGCAGGAATTTGAATAAAGGCTTCGAAGGGATTGGCCGCAATGCTCGGCTGGTAGCTCGGCAGCTGAGTCACTGAGTAATCTGCATCGATAAACCATTGCTGCCAGTCGTGCAGCAAGCCGGTATTCAAGGCGTAGGGGATATGAGTTTTATCGACTATGGTCGCCCGATAAGGTCGAAAACGGTAATAGACACGTTCCACCTTAGGATCGTCGAAGGGACGACGGGAGGCGATAATATCCAGTGCTTGCCCCGGCGGTGTCCTCGAACGCACTAACTCGAAAAACAGAGGCTGGGCGTTCGGCTGATTTAAAGATTCAAAATATAAGTGGAAGGCAAACAAATGCTCGTAGATGTAGCGTGCGCTTAATTGGCTTTTTAAGCTGTCGCCGTTTAAGAATTGCTCCCAATGAGTGATTTCCGTTATAAATTCAGGGGCTAGCGATGGCGCGAACGGCAATGGCGCACCTTGTTCGAGCCAATGCATCAACACTTGATGTTCATTCGCATTCAACGCTGGTAAGCCATAGGGCATACCGGCAAACGGTTGGCTTTGCTCGTATTTGTCCATTTCCTCTAGGCTAGCGCATTGCTGAACTCTGTCGAGACTGAAATCAAAACGCTTATCTAAAATCTTATCTTCGGGCAGGGGATGCATTTGCTTAAGTGTGAGCATTCTGGCCAATACCGAGGCTTGGGTATTGGCTTCTGGAGTTTGATTACGCTCGTTCAACATGGGGTAAAACCCGCGTTGACGCCAAGCTTCTGGGGTAAAGGCATCGACAAATAAGCGATTGGGCGTGGCGGCGACTAAACGTGTGCCTTGATAGACTTTTTCCTTACTCGCTCCGCGTTCTATGCCTTCGCTTGAGGTCATTTTGAGCTGGCAGGGAGCATCGTAGCAGGCATGGCACACCACGCAGCGGCTATTGAGGATCGGTTCAACTTCTTTGTGCACAAATTCGGCCTGTTGAACAAATTGGTTGTTAAGCTGTGCATTCTCGACGCGCTTTTGCGGTGAGCTAGTGCCAAACAGACTATTGAAATCGATTTGCGCTACGCTGGCACAACCCGTCGCCAACAGCACTGTGGCCAATAACAACCTTTTCCATATTCTTTTTATCGCGTCCATTCACGACTCCTTTATTTGCCACCTAGCAGAGTTAGCCATTTAGCCTACTGATCAGCATCACTTTAACAGAAGAGTATATTGGATCTAAAATTTGCAGCCTGATTTTATCCTCGCTCTCGCTTAACTTATGCCGCAGAGTTTTGGCGACATCCAAGGAACTTAGGTAAGATAGCGACCATAAAAGTGTGCTAGTGATGGCTGTGTGAATCGCTCACGTCATGGTTGTGGTAATACCCATATGGCGATCACAATGTGGCAATAACAAAAGGATCAAGTATGACCGCTGATAACCGCTATTTTTACGAACCGAGCAAAGGCCATGGTCTTGCACACGATCCTTTAAATGCAATTGTGGGGCCTCGACCGATCGGCTGGATTTCATCACGCAATGCCGAGGGGCAACGCAATCTCGCCCCTTACAGCTTTTTTAATTGTTTCAATTACAAACCGCCCATCATTGGCTTTGCCAGCACAGGTTGGAAAGACAGTGTCGCCAATATCGTCGAAACAGGCGAATTTGTGTGGAACCTCACCACTCGCGGCTTAGCCGAGCAGATGAATCAAACCTCCGCCATGTTGCCACGCGGTCAAGATGAGTTTAGCTTTGCTGGACTCACTGCCAAGGCGGGCACGATTGTTAAGGCCGATTTAGTGGCTGAAAGTCCAGTGAATTTTGAATGTAAGTTGTCGCAATGTATTCAACTCACCGCTGCCAATGGCGACAAGATTGATACTTGGTTAGTACTAGGTGAAGTGGTGGCCGTGCATATTGCCAAGCATTTACTCAATGCCGAGGGGATTTATCAAACCGCCCTCGCCGAACCCGTATTACGTGCCGGCGGCCCATCGGCCTATTATGGGATCACCGAAGCGTTACGTTTCGATCTACATAGACCACAAGTGTAAGGGGGGGGCTCAGGCGCCGCAGGGCTGGGTGTTTAAACTTCGTTTGAGTTTTGGGCATTATTTTAGCTTTTAACTTTTTAAATCAAAATCTAAATCTAAGTCGTGGGGCTTCACATCTGATTTTTAACAAAGTGTCTTGCATAGGTAAGTTAATATTGTGATTCCGTCTGACGGGTATTAAAGTCAAGCGCACAACGCGCTTAAAAAATAGTAGAGCACATTTGAATATTCAACGAGTTAAAGCATTTGTATTGACGACTCAACTAGGCTCTGTCTCAGCCGCCGCTCGCGCACTGGGCAAACGTCAGCCGCAAGTGAGTCAGTGGATTGCCGAGCTAGAAGTCGACATAGGTGTGGATTTATTTGAGCGTAGTGCAAATCAAGTGGCACTCACTGCGGGAGGCGAGCATTTACTACCTAAGGCTATTTTAGCCTTGGCCCAATGGGAACAATTTACTCAATCGGCGACCCATTATGCCGAGCTTGGTAAAGGTCGGTTAGTGTTGGGGGTTGAAAATTACATTCCTTTAGAAGTCTTACGTTCGACAATTCAGCGCTATTTAATGCAGTTTCCAACGCTGGATTTTGTCTTAAAAGTGGATACTTTCGATGCATTACACAGTGCATTTCTATCCGATAATATCGACCTTTTACTGTTACATGAAACGGTTGAATTACATCAATCTCAATCGGGTTACTGCCGCCTTGGCGAATATCAAGAGGTAATGTTGATATCTGGACAGCATACATTAGCTTCACAGCAGGTAATCGACCCCGCACAATTAGCGCCCTATCGTGAATATATTTGGGCAGGAGGGCAGACTGAAAGTGATGATCTCGAAGTCGGCTTTAGTGGCCATTATTGCCAAATCCCCGATCTTGCTTTGTTAAAGTCCTTACTTGCCGAAGGGGATGGATATAGTTTTTTGCCGTTATCTTTAGCGCAGACAGAAATCGACAGTGGAAGATTAAAAGTTGTCCAATTGAGTAGTGAATTTGCGCCTATGAAGCGGCGGCTCGAAATGCGCTGGCATCATGGGTTTGAGGCCAGCACCTTAGGGTCTTCTTTGCTGACGTTAATAAAAGAGCAACTCAGCAAATAATTAGATTGATACGGGATTGCTATTGATCATTGAGATCGAACACTAGCTCCCCCTCTAACCACGTCATTAAAATTTGAGTGTCAGCAATTTGTTTTGCTGTGGCTTGGGTAATGTCTCGCTCTAATACAACAAAATCGGCAGATTTCCCTAGCGCGATAGAACCAGTAATGTCACTTATGCCCAAGGCGTTAGCGGGATTTATTGTATAGGCTGCAATAGCACTGTGAATATCAGCGATGCCTGCATTTTGCAGATAGACTGCGTTAGCAATACCAACGAGTGGATTGATATCATTCACATTCCAGTCACTACTTAAAGTTACATTCGCGCCAGTCTTGAAAATAGGGTTAATAGGTAATAAAGCATTAGCTCGTTGCTTACCGATAAAAGGGATCGCCCACTCATGATCCTGCGCGGCAATGTAATCGCTACCCAATTGGAAATCGGCATCGACTTTGAGTGAGGCAAAGCGCTTGATATCTTGGGGAGATACCATTTCTAAATGCGTCATGGCATAAGGGCGAGTAGCTCCCTGAGATCGTAAAGTTTCAATGGCATCTAAGGTGTTGCGTACCCCTGCATCACCTATTGCATGAATATGTGCCCCGTATCCAATTTTGTTGAGTTCAGTAAGCCACCACGCCATTTTACTGGCAGGAACATACTCGAGTCCCCTAGGAAGTTCGGGGGTGTAGCTCCAATCATAGGGGGCTAATGTACTGGCAGTACCGTTTATGATGATGCCATCACTGTAGATTTTGACCTGATTGATGAGCAGCAGACGTTGTTTATCATCAGAATGAATTTTTTTAAAGAAATCAAGCTGTGCTTGGGGTTCATCGGCAGGATAAATCCAAGGGCGTAGACTGACTCTGGCGGTTAATTCATCATGACTTTCGACGGCTAGCCATGTTTCTAACCAGTCACGTTTCCAATAGAGTCGTCCATCACCGATAGTCGTTATCCCGTGCTCGGCAGCAGCTGCCAGACCATTTAATAAACCTTGATAATTGGCTTGTTGTAGATTGGGTTGTGATTTCCATGCTTGTTCCATCACAAGATCGCCAGCATTATCGAATAAAATACCGAGAAGTTTACCGCTCTCTTCATCTTTGAGGATCTTGCCGCCTTGCGGATCGGCTGTATGAGCGCTTATCTTAGCTTTGGCTAATGCGAGGGAGTTGACCCACATAGAATGGGATGTTTGCTCCATAATAACGACAGGATTATCGGGGAAGATTTTGTCTAATATTGCCAAAGGAGTGGGGCCATTCTCTTGCATTACTACACTGAGTTGATGGCCATAGCCGAGTAACCACTCTCCCGTTTCCAACTGATTTTTACAGGCGGTTAATGTGCGGATATAGCCGTTGAGATTAGTGTCATCATCCAGTAAACAGTCGCTACCTATTTCACTCGCGGCTTCAAACACATGATTATGGTTATCAATAAAACCAGGTAATAAGTAATGACCTTTTAAATCGATGACTTTGGTTTGATTGCTCACGTGATCCATGGCGTTAATGCTATTCCCAATGTAGACAATTTTGCCATCCTTAATGGCTAAACTAGTCGCTTGATCATGGCCATAGACGTGGGTATTGGTGAGTAAAGTATCTGCAAGTTCGTCGTTTGCACAGGCAGATAGGGTGAATAATCCCGTTAAGGCTAAGCATTTAACGAGTTTGTGTGGCGTCTTAGTCTGTTTCATTTGTACTTGAATCCCATATTGCGTCAGCTATTGACTCATTATGGGATAATTCCACAATAGTGAAAGTTAGTGACTATCAAGAAAATGAGATACCCATGGGAAAAGACTGATAAGCCATATTTTTGTTGGTACAATGTGACTGATTACTATGGTTTTTTGTGAAAAAGAAAGAGCGGACAGGCATACATTTTATGTTAAAGGTTACGCCAATTTCCCTGCGAAAGTAAAAAGATAGGACAGGCAAAACTCTTTTGGGGTAAACAGCCGACACCGAGATTACAGTTGTTCACCTCCCACTGCGAAGTTGCTGAAGGGCGTTGAAGAAAATAGCGTGACGCAGACAGGACGTCTGCGTAGCTTTCGGGGGGAAGGGACGCCCCATCGGAAGCGTTAGCCATTTTCGAGTAAGCACGAAGCCAGTCACTAATGCATGTAACTTCGCTAGGGGCGTCTTGGAGCATCCAAGGAGGATAGGACGAGCAGTCCTCCTTGGTCGGGTGTGGGGTGAAGCCCCACGACTTTAATCCAAACGAAGTTTGGGTAAACTCAATTGACTGCCATCTGCAAGATAGAAAAACAAAACCCCAGTAAAAACTGGGGTTTATTATTTAAGCCTTAGCTGGCAAAGGTTAGCCAGCTAAGCTAACCAATTATCGCGTTATTTGATAAACGCGAACGCATCACCGTAGAGATGCGCTTCCTCTACACCAATCTCACGGAAGATTTCCCGTGCTGCACCCACCATGTCGAAACGGCCGGCGATGTAGATGTCGTAGCCATTTAAGCTGACAAAATCTTGCTTAATTTGCGCTAACAGATTGGCGGTTTTACCTTGCCAATTGGCTGGGGCTTCTTCGATCACTGGGACGAAGTTCAACCAAGGGTGGGCATTGTGCCATTGGCGGGCTATGGCTTCAAAATACATGGCATCTTGGGTGCGACAACCCCAATACAGGGTGGTTTTAACCTGTTGGCCAATGGCGATTTGGTGCTCGACGATACTCTTAATGTAAGAGAAACCAGTGCCGCCGGCGATTAACAGGCGAGGGCGTTGGCTTTCGTGACGCAGGTGGGCTTCGCCGCCTGGGGCTTCGATATCGATAGTGCTGCCATCAATGGCGCAGGCTTTCAGGCGCTCGACCACTTGCATTGGGTAGCTTTCACTGACAGCGGCGCCAATATGTAATTCGATCAGCTCGGCGTTTGGCGCTGATGCGATAGAGAAGGGACGTTTATCTTTTTCACCCATGACAACACATAAGTATTGCCCCGCTTGGAAATCGAAGGCGGTTTCTGGTCTTAACAATACTTGATATACGGCATCGTTAAATGGGTTAACTTTCTCTATCTTACAACGTATGGTTTTCATCAAACTTCCTTTGCACCTTTCTTCAACAGTATGTGTCTAGGTGTCGCTTTAGCGGCCTGTTATTGGCCTATTCTCTTGGCTTGAGCCGATACTTGAGTAATGGCTTAAGCTGAATTATAGGGTTGGGCTGTCGTCTATGCCTAACTCATCCCAGATTGAGTCGATCTTTTGTTTTACTTTTGGATCCATCACGATTGGCGTGCCCCATTCGCGGTTGGTTTCACCTTCCCACTTATTGGTGGCATCGAGTCCCATTTTTGAGCCTAAGCCCGCAACGGGTGAAGCAAAATCGAGGTAGTCGATCGGGGTGTTTTCGATCATCACAGTATCGCGTTTAGGGTCCATGCGGGTGGTGATCGCCCAGATCACATCCTGCCAGTCACGGCAGTTCACATCTTCATCCACTATGACAATAAACTTAGTGTACATAAATTGGCGCAGGAAAGACCAAGCGCCCATCATCACTCGTTTGGCATGTCCCGGATATTGTTTGCGAATTGAGATCACTGCCATGCGGTACGAACAACCCTCTGGTGGCAGATAAAAATCAACGATCTCAGGATATTGCTTACGCAAAATCGGCACAAACACTTCGTTTAATGCAACCCCCAGCATGGCAGGCTCATCCGGTGGACGGCCAGTGTAAGTGCTGTGGTAGATGGCATCTTTACGCTGAGTGATGTGGGTAACGGTAAATACTGGAAACTTATCGGTTTCGTTGTAGTAACCCGTGTGATCGCCGTAGGGCCCTTCTTCCGCCAGTTCCTCAGGATCGATATAACCTTCGAGGATGATTTCACTGGTGGCGGGCACTTCTAAATCGCAGCTTAATGCCTTACAGACTTCGGTACGTTCACCGCGCAGTAAACCGGCAAAAGCGTATTCGCTCATGGAATCGGGGACTGGGGTGACGGCGCCTAAAATGGTCACAGGATCGGCGCCGAGTGCGACCACAACCGGATAACGCTCACCGGGGAATTGTTGTTTAAAATCAGCAAAATCTAACGCGCCGCCACGGTGGGATAACCAACGCATGATCAGCTTGTTTTTACCCAGTAGTTGTTGGCGATAAATGCCTAAATTCTGACGACTCTTGCGCGGGCCTTTGGTGATGGTTAAGCCCCATGTCACCAGTGGTGCGACATCGCCCGGCCAGCAATGCTGAATAGGCAATTGGGTTAAGTCGACTTCATCGCCGGTTTTGATCACTTGTTGGCAAGGGGGATTGCGCACTGTCTTTGGCGGCATATTCAAGGCTTGCTTGAACATAGGGATCTTAGCGATCGCGTCTTTAAAGCCCCGTGGTGGTTCGGGTTCTTTTAAAAAGGCTAACAGTTCGCCCACTTCTCGCAACGCTAAGGGATCGTCTTTACCGAGCGCCATGGCCACACGTTTTGGCGTACCGAACAGGTTTACCAACACGGGCATGTGATGATCTTTGGGATTTTCAAATAATAGCGCAGGGCCCTTAGCGCGTAATACGCGATCGGCGATCTCTGTCATTTCTAAATGAGGATCAACTGGGTAGCTAATGCGTTTGAGTTCGCCATTGGCTTCCAGATGATCAATAAAGCTGCGTAAATCCTTAAAACTCATGTGGAAATAGCCTCTGCAATGAAAATCCGTGTGGCGCGCACTATAGCATTTTTCTGTTTTAGGGTTAACCAATTCAGTGATCTTCAAGCTTAGGAAGCGTAAAATGGATGCCAGTAAGTCACGATTGATCTCGCTTACGCCCTTTATTTCGAGGTTTATATGAATATCCCAGTAACGTTTACTCAAGGAAAGTGTGTTCAAAGTCAATCACATGGCGTGCATAAGCGGCCGCTAAAGTGCTTGGTTTTGTCGCTGGCGGTGGGGATATCGCTCTTGGGCGCGCTCAGTATGTCGACTGCGGCGGTTGCCGGAAATCGGGACCATTCGGAGCAAGGTGAGCGCCAAGGTCATCGTGATAGCCACAGCCGTGGAGAAAGTCATTACAACAATCGTCATGACAACCATTACGACAACCGCCATGTGCGCAACGATAATCGCCACTATCGTCCCTATTATCGACCTTATTACCGTCCCTATTACCCTTGGGGTTTAGGACTGGGTTTAGGGCTTGCAACAGGTTGGGGCTCTGGCTGGAATGTCGGTTATGGTGTGAGCAATCAATGGAACAATGATTGGGGCTGGAATACTTCGCGTGACGTTTACGCTCGAAATTACTGGAACTCGCCCTATTCGGGCATAGGCCTGTCGATTCCTATGGCCTACGACGATGAACCCGTGGCCATTTCTGCACCTGTACGAGTGACAACCAGTATGCAATATTCTGCGAGTGAAGGCCGTATGGTGTCGAGTATGCCTGTAAATATGGCCGGAAAAACGACTGGGCAACTGGTGTCGCAAACTAGTAATGCTGCAAGCAAAACAGCTGCAACTCCGCGTCCACGCGCAGCGCACAGTGTGTCTAGTTTGCCGAGCAATGCTAGGGTTGTGCAGCAGGATGGCCGTACACTTTATGAGTGGCAAGGCACGCTTTACGCCTACGACTGGAACAGTCAAACCTATCAAGAACAGTTAGTCCGATAGATTTACATTAGGTAAATGACTGAGAAATTGGAGCCCCTTAGTGGGCTCCAATTTATTTATCATCTTTTATTATCTATTTATCAGCTAGTTGTCGTTTTATAGCATAGCGGAGAAAAAGTTTGAAAACCGTTCAACATCAGGTTAAAAATCCATCTGTCCAAAATCAGCATAAGGGCGCCAGTACACTATGGGTGTTGCTCGCCTTAGCGCTTGGCACATTTGCCTTAGGTACCACAGAATTTGCTTCCATGACTCTAGTGCCCTATATCGCCAGCGATTTAGGCGTAGATGTCGCCCACGTGAGTTATGCCATTAGCGCCTATGCACTAGGGGTTGTGGTCGGCTCCCCCATTATCATGGTGCTGGCGGTTAGGGTCAGACGGCGAACACTCTTGATTGCTTTAGCTGCCTTAATGGCGGTGGCCAATGGCTTAAGTGCGTTAGCGCCATCATTGAATTGGTTAATCTTTTTTCGTTTTCTCAGTGGCTTGCCCCACGGTGCTTATTTCGGCGTGGCTATGTTGCTCGCCGCCTCTTTAGTACCGCCAGAAATGAAGGCCCGCGCCGTATCGCGGGTGATTATTGGCCTTACACTGGCGACGATTATCGGTGTGCCGTTTGCGACTTGGATGGGGCAAACTGTGGGCTGGCGCTCAGGCATTGGCATAGTGGCGATTTTGGCGACTATTACCGCTGTGATGGTGTATTTTTTAGCGCCTAATCAAGCCGTGGCCGCTGATGCGAGTCCAAGGAAAGAGCTACAAACCCTGAAAAATCGTGAAGTCTGGTTGACGCTCGGTATCGCGGCCATTGGCTTTGGCGGTATCTTCTGCGTGTATACCTATCTGGCCGAAACCTTAATCCAAGTGACACAAGTCGAGCCGTTTAAGATCCCGATCATGATGGCGGTATTTGGTATTGGCGCAACATTGGGCACCTTAGTTTGCGGCTGGGCGGCGGATAAGTCGGCCTTAGCGGCTGCGTTTTGGTCGTTAGTGTTAAGCACTGTGGTATTGGCGATTTACCCGAGTTTGACCGGACATTATTGGGCGCTGATGCCTGTAGTATTCTTTGTCGGTTGTGGCTTGGGACTTGCCACCATAGTGCAAGCAAGATTGATGGATGTGGCGCCCGATGGGCAGGCCATGACAGGTGCGTTAGTGCAATGTGCCTTTAATCTCGCCAATGCGATTGGTCCTTGGGTGGGCAGTTTAGTGATACTGTCAGGACAAGGGATTGCCGCGACAGGTTATGCGGCGTCTTTGTTGTCATTAGGAGGACTTGTGATGTGGTGGCTGACCCACAGGGAGAGTCGCCGCGCGGTGAGCTTAAACACAGCCAATTGCGCTGACTAGCAAGCGGATTACTCAGGTTCGAGGTGCTGCTATCCTGCGTCTCGAACCTGTTTTGTGCTCAATCTGCTAGCCTCCGTTTTGGCTAGAGCTAGGCTCTTTGTATGGTGATATCGGCGATATAACCATGCTGGGTGGCAACTAAGGCTTGTTTGAGCATACCTGCCGCTTCATCGGCGGACATAAAGCTTGAGGTATCTAATGTTTTACCACTACTTGGCCAAAAGCCTGTGTCCATACCGCCGGGATACACGGCAATCAACTTCATTGGGCTTTGTTTAAGCTCTAATCGCAGCGACTCGATAAATCCCCGCACTGCCCATTTTGCCGCGCAGTAAGTGGATTCTCCCGCTTTGGCGGCAAGCGCTGCGGTGGACATGACCACAACCACAGTGACCGCTTGATCTTTATAGCGTTTCACTAGCTCGCGCACTAACAAAATCGTTGAGGTGACATTGTTATTGAGCAGGCTGTGGATATCACTGGCAGTTTGGGTTTCAATCGCCCCAAAGTAGCCGCTGCCCGCACAGTGGATCACGGTTTTAGGGGCTTGAGTCAGGCCATCGAACAGGGCTTCTAGACTCGATTCACTTGCGAGATCGGCGGTGATCGCGGCGATAGGCTTGTTGGAGAAGGGCGTTAATGCATTGGCGACGGTTTGTAGACGCTCGGCATGGCGGCCTGTGAGTGTTAGCGGTTCATTTTCTTTGGCGTAGAGCGATGCTAGCGCTGCGCCTAAACCACTGCTGGCGCCGGTAATTAATATCATAGTGACCTCGGTTAATGCTGCCTTTGCTTGAAAACCGCAGCTTAAACTCAAGTGCGCTTCAATTCATGATAAGGCGAGCGGTTAGATTAAGGTAAATAGCGGTTGATCGAATGCCACTTCATCGCCGTCTTTGGCCCAAATAGCGCTGACCACGCCATCGCGCTCGGCTTGGATGGGATTCATCATTCTCATCGCTTCGATAATGCAGACAACTTCACCTTGGCTCACCTTTTGGCCGACTTTAACTAGCGGCACATCATCGAGTTCTGCCGCCGCGTAAAAAGTGCCGACCATAGGTGAGACTTGTACAAAACCTTCTGTACTTGGCGAAATGCCTGTTTGCTTTGCCTGTTCACTCAAAGGCGTGACGCGTGCTCTGGGTAGCGTTTGCTGTGATTGCATATTGGCTGGCATAGGGCTGTAACGGGTGATGCGAATTGATTCTTCACCTTCGGTGATCGCCAGTTCTGCTATGTCAGATTCTTGTACTAACTCAATGAGTTTTTTAATTTTACGAAGATCCATTGCCATTTATCTGCCCTTGCAAAGCACGCTATTGAATGGGATTACTGTGGCTGGTTGAGCCGTTTAATGGCCGCTGCCAGCGCAAACTCATAACCCTGTGAACCGAAACCGCAAATCACACCTATCGCCTTATCGGAAAAATAGGAATGGTGGCGAAAGGCTTCACGGGCGTGCACATTGGATAAATGCACTTCAAAGAACGGAATTGCGACGCCAAGTAAGGCATCACGCAGGGCGACGCTAGTGTGGGTAAAGGCGGCGGGGTTGATAATGATCATCTTGGCATCAGTCGCATGAATCGCGTTGATTAGCTCAAATTCGGCGTTGGACTGAATATGCTCAAGCTCAACTCCCGCCAATTTTGCCTGCTGGTTTAACTCCGCCACTATGTCGGCCAAGGTTTGATGACCGTAAACGCTGGGCTCGCGGCGACCTAAGAGGTTGAGATTGGGGCCATTGACGAGCAAAATTTTGTGACTCATTGCGCTTTCCTTTACGACATGCCTTGGGATTAAAGCTGGGAGGCATTTTTTAGTTTTGTTGATAGGCCACTAACTTAACCTGTTCAAATCGATTTTGCATTATCCGTTAGTCGATTGTGTGCGAGCTGATCATGTGCGAGCCGACTATGCCATTGAAATCCAGCGCCATTGTCGGCCGATTTCAACTGCGGCCTAACTTCTATCTAAGCTAGTAGCGCGACTAATTATTAAAGCTAATAGTCAGTCTTTTGCTGACGCATGGCTTTAGTGGCGCCTTTTTGTTTCTTGGACTCTAATCGCCGCGTTTGGCTGCCTTTGGTGGCGCGGGTAGGGATGCGTTTTTTCTGCACTTCACCGACACTGGCGACTAAGGCGATAAATTGCTCCAACGCCGTTTGGCGGTTGGCATCTTGGCTACGGCTCGCTTGGCATTTAATGATGATTTTGCCGCTTTTAGTGATGCGGTGATCGGCCTTGTTGAGCAAGCGTTCTTGGTAATACTCGGGTAATGATGAGCTTTTAATATCGAAAATTAGCTGCGCAGCGGTGGACACTTTATTTAAGTGCTGACCGCCTGCGCCACTCGAACGGATAAATTGCCACTCGATTTCATTTTCCTGAAGTTCCACACGGTTTGAGATTTTTATCATGGCAAACTTAGGCATTTTTCAGCATGGATTGAGAAGCCATCAATAATCACTTATGGCTTTTCAATAGATTTGTTATCATCGGGCGCATTCTTTGCCATTGCATTGGTCAAGGCCATTGCTTGCAAAAGTGTTCTCGATTCGGAGTGCCTCTATGTTATGCCAAATCCCCGATATTGCTAAGGGTGTTATCAGTCTTTTTGCCAGTGGCCGACTATCCTCCACCGATTATCGGACCCGTTTACAGCCGGCGATTAAGAGTTATCGTAAGGATTGGGGCCAAGTTTGCCTGTATATTGAGGCAGATGTGTTACTCGAGGGCTGGGAATTTGAGTCACTCACAGGTAGTGGTGAAGTCCAATTACCTAATTTTGAAGCCTTAGTATTTGTGGGCGGACCTGATTGGGTGGGAAATGCGGTGCGCTTACTTGGTCCTTTTATGCAGGGCGAAGTGGCATGGTTTCCCCTAGAACAGAAAACCAAAGCGATTGCTTGGATCACTAAGCGTTCGAATATCTAATGGTCTAATGTAGACCGTATTTACAAGGAATGAAGTATGTCTTTATTTAAATCACGCGCTTTTTCTAAGCAAAATGTTTCAAAAATCAGTGCCATTGCGTTGGTGCTGGCGTTTACCGCTGGGCTGAGTGCCTGCGCGCCAGAAGTCGGTAGTGATGCTTGGTGTAAGCAGATGAAAGATAAGCCGTCTGGTGATTGGACTGCTAATGAAGCCGCTGATTATGCTAAGCACTGCGTATTTAAATAAGTGTTGCGTGTTTAAATAAGCACTGAGTATTTAAGTCAGCGTTAGCCTTTAGAGATCACAGCTTGAAAGACTTTGCTTGCGAGCTGTGAACTTATGTTTATCATACGGGTCAGATGTTCCGTTATCCGTTATCCGTTATCCGTTATCCGTTATTTGCTATAGGTGATATTTGAATTCTACCGCTAAGCCATTTTTTAGTCGAATGGTGACCTTACTGATAGCCATTATCGTGCTGCAATTTGCTGGCGCGAATTTGGGTGCGCATCAGTTACATGCGGGCAATGGCGCGGAAGAAGCCGATAATCATCCCCATCTGCAATTTAGTGCCCAAGTGACCACTTTGGCCCAATGTGTCGATTGCATTTGCCCAAGCGAACAAGCCTTAGGCTTTGCTGATATTGATGCGAGTACAGATGTGTTAGGCAATAACGCGGGTGAAAATCATGCCAGCGAATTGCATTCCCACTTAGTGAAAACCACCGAATTACAAGATTTTGACCTGTGCCTCGATTGCCAATGCCATGGCGGCCATGTGGCGCTGTTATCTCCTGGGCTAAGCCAGCCTGTGCAAGCGTTAGAAAGCGTCTTTCTCGCTGCTAATGTATCCTATTTTCAGCCCGATAATTTACCTAAGTACCGTCCTCCAATAGCTTAATCCCCCAATATCCAGCTTATTCCTCGGTCTAAAGATCTTGATTCATCTTCTTGGATCTCAATCTATTTCGCCGCGCGATAAGCCTTTTATATTCATTCCCCAAATGCAATTTAACTGATGCTCAGCAGCGTGAGTTGTTGTGCCGGCCATCGGCCTTAGCCATGCGATGTGTTGGTTATGCATAGCTTAAGTTACGCATAGTGTTAGCTATGTATTGCTTGGCGGGATGATTCGATCGGCGCTTATTTGCCATGCTCAGAACGATAGGATTGCTTTGCATTGAGCTATTTCAAATGAAGCTCAAATCTAGCTGTCTCACATTGGGCGCAAAAGTCAGCCGATCCACATTCGATATTGTTAGGATTTGCGATGAACAAAACGACTCTCGCCCGTACCTTGGCTTGCCTGTTTCGATCGGGCTTGCTGAGCTGCGGATTAGTATTGGCTGCCGGATTGTTAGCCTTTGCCCTCGCGGCAGAAAATGACACTCTTGAAGTCTTCCTTGAAACCAATGCGCTTGAAACCAAAGCCCCTGAAGCCGAGGTGTTTAAAGCTCAATCACTGGGCTTACCCGCCAAAGAAACCGACACGCCATATGTCGCTTTTGGCCAATGGTTGCCCGCGTTACTCACACAGTTCAATCAGTTGCCTGAAGTGCAGGCGCAGCTTACACGGCAGCAACAAGCAGAGCTTGCCATTCAGGCGGCGGATCGCGCCGTGTATAACCCTGAGCTTGGGCTTAACTATCAAAATGCCGACACAGATTCTTACAGCTTAGGCCTGAGTCAAACCTTAGATTGGGGAGATAAGCGCAGCGTGGCGACAAAACGTGCCGAGCTTGAAGCGCAAATCCTGTTAGCAGATATAGGGTTAGAGCGTAACCAAATGTTGGCCGAACGCTTACTGGCGTTGGCAGAACAGGCGCAAAGTCGTAAGGCGCTGACCTTTGCCGAGCAGCAACTCAGGTTTACTAAGGCGCAGCTCGGTATTGCCAAGCAGCGGTTGGCGGCAGGAGATTTGTCTAACGTCGAGCTGCAATTGATGCAACTCGAGTTAGCAACCAATACCGCCGATTATGCCTTAGCCGAGCAGGTAGCTTTAGTGGCCGACGGCAAAGTGATTGAGTTGCTTGGGGATAATAATCTCGCCTTTAGTGAGTTCATCAAGGAGATCCATGTCTTCGTGACTCAGGCTAAGCAAGCGCCAGCGCCCGAGTTGGGCCCCTTAACATCCACTTTGCCGGCTCTGGCGAGTGCCTATCAGCAAGTGCTGCTGGCACGAGTCAATGCCATGCAAGTCAAGGCTGATACGTCAGCGGACCCGACCATTAGTCTAGGCGCTGAAAAGGAAGGTACGGACAATAAGCTCGGTGTCGGTATATCGATTCCCCTGCAAGTTCGCAATAACTACAGTGAGTTACAAGCAGTGGCCGATAAGGGCATCGCTATCGCGGAGCAAGGCTATCTTGCCCGTGAGCGAGTACTTACCGCTAAGCAGAAACACGTCCTCTATGCGTTACCGCGTTTGCTTGAGCGTTACCAAGACTGGCGCGAGTTAGTACAAGTGTCCGGTGCCAAAGCCGCTAAATCCTTAAGCCAACAATGGCAGGCGGGCGATGTGAGTACCAGCGAGTACTTGCAGAGTCGCCGTCAGTTGGCCGCCAGTTATTTGGTGGGCTTGAATCTAGAAACGGCCATTTATCAGAGCTGGTTAACGTGGATGGGCGAAAGCGGTCAGCTTATGCCCTTTTTGAATGGTACGGCTGAACAGATCAGCCAAGCACCTTCACAGATACCAAATGCCGCCGCGCGCACAGTAAACCCATGAGGTCACAATAATGAATTCAAATACTCACTACGAAAATGTCCTTCAACTGGATGCTGTCACGTCCCCTGAAAAGCGTCGGTTTAACCTATCAACAATCGCGCTCGCATTCTTAGTGCTGAGCACGTTGGTATTTAACGCTCAGCCTGTATTGGCTGGCGGTGATCACGCACCCGCGGCTAAGGAAAGCGGTGATTCGGTAACGCAAACGGCGCCGACGGATGAACACGGTGCACAGTCGCTTAAGTTGACCCAAGTGCAGCAAGCATTGGCGGGCATTAGCTTGTTACCCCTGTCGAGCGATAGCTTGAATATCGCCAATTTGAATCTGGATATCAGGGCGACGGCCACCTTAGTGGTGGATCGCGATAGAACTGCCACCCTTGCGCCACAGCTCGATGTGCGCGTGTTAGCGCGTCATGTGGTGCCGGGGCAAGAAGTCAAAAAAGGTGAGCCTTTACTGACCTTGGGCGGCGCAGCCGTTGCGCAGGCGCAGGCGGACTACATCAATGCTGCTGCTGAATGGAGCCGAGTTAAGCGCATGAGTGAAGGTGCGGTTAGCGTTAGTCGGCGGATGCAGGCTCAGGTGGATGCCGAACTTAAACGGGCAATTTTAGAGGCGATTAAGATGACGCCCGCGCAAATTCGCGCTCTGGAATCGACGCCCGAAGCCATCGGCAGTTATCAACTTTTAGCGCCGATTGACGGACGAGTGCAGCAAGATATCGCCATGTTAGGCCAAGTATTTAGTGCGGGCACGCCGTTAATGCAGCTGACCGATGAGTCCTATCTGTGGGTTGAGGCGCAGTTAACGCCCACCCAAACCGCGCATATCACTGTCGGCAGTGCGGCCTTAGTGCAAGTGGGGGATAAAACGCTGGCGGGCAAGATCATAGGCCGTTCCCATGAACTCGATAGCGTGACGCGCACCGAGCAAGTGCTGGTGAGTATGCCTAATCCTGATCATGTGCTGCATGCGGGGCAATTTGCCGAACTCTACTTTGCCAATACTGTCGCCAACTCTGCTGATAAGGCTGGTGGAATCGTGCTGCCCGATGCGGCGCTTACCCGCAGCGGCGATGGCGACTGGCAGATTTTTATTCAAGATGAAGATGGCTTCGAGTCCATTGAGGTAGAAGTGGTGCAGCGTCAGCGCGGCTTGAGTCTAGTGCGCGGCGCTGAGCTTGAAAAAGCCCAGCTGGCAAAGCTCAAGGTGGTGGTAGCTGGCGCATTTTTCTTGGCGTCCGAGCAGGCGAAAGCAGGCTTTGATATCCATAACCATTAATGTCGCCACTGAACGCTTGAGGAATTTTCTATGTTGCAAAAAGTGATCGAAGCCGCGATTAAAAATCGGCTGTTAGTGGTGTTGGCCTTGTTCGCCATGATAGTGGCAAGCGTGGTGATGCTGCCTAAATTGAATCTCGATGCCTTTCCCGATGTGACTAACGTGCAAGTGACTATCAATACTGCGGCCGAAGGGTTAGCCGCAGAAGAGGTGGAAAAACTTATCAGTTATCCGGTGGAATCGGCCATGTACGCCTTGCCGGCGGTGACAGAGGTACGTTCCTTGTCGCGTACCGGCTTGTCGATTGTGACTGTGGTATTTGCCGAAGGGACGGATATTTACTTCGCCCGTCAGCAAGTGTTTGAACAGTTGCAAGCGGCGCGGGAGATGATCCCAAGCGGTGTCGGTGTGCCGGAAATCGGCCCGAATACTTCGGGATTAGGGCAGATTTATCAGTATATTCTGCGCGCCGAACCTAACTCAGGTATCGATGCCGCCGAGCTGCGCAGTTTGAATGATTATCTTGTGAAACTCATCATGATGCCCGTTGGCGGCGTGACTGAAGTCTTGTCTTTTGGTGGCGATGTGCGCCAATACCAAGTGCAGGTCGACCCGAATAAACTGCGCGCCTATGGCTTGTCGATGGCGCAAGTTACCGAGGCATTAGAGAGCAATAACCGCAACGCTGGCGGTTGGTTTATGGACCAAGGCCAAGAGCAACTTGTGGTACGCGGTTACGGCATGTTGCCCGCAGGAGTACAAGGCTTAGCGGCGATCGCGCAGATCCCTCTTACGGAGGATAAAGGCACACCCGTGCGGGTGGGCGATATCGCTCAGGTGGATTTTGGCAGTGAAATCCGTGTCGGCGCTGTGACTATGACTCGCCGCGATGAATCTGGCAAAGTACAAAACCTCGGCGAAGTGGTGGCGGGGGTCGTGCTCAAACGCATGGGGGCAAACACTAAGGCGACGATTGACGATATCGGCGCGCGGGTGAGTCTTATCGAACAGGCTTTGCCCGATGGCGTGTCTTTTGAAGTGTTTTACGATCAAGCAGATCTGGTCGATAAGGCCGTGACCACAGTGCGCGATGCGTTGTTAATGGCCTTTGTGTTTATCGTAGTGATCTTGGCGCTGTTCCTCGTCAATATCCGTGCGACCTTGCTGGTGCTGCTGTCTATTCCTGTGTCTATCGGGCTCGCACTTATGGTGATGTCCTATTATGGCTTGTCGGCAAACCTGATGTCGCTCGGCGGTTTAGCCGTGGCCATTGGTATGTTGGTTGACGGTTCTGTGGTGATGGTAGAGAACATTTTCAAACATTTAACTCAACCAGACCGCCGCCACTTAGCCCAGGCGAGAAGCCGCGCGGATGGCGAAGTCGACCCATACCATAGCGATGAGGACGGCAGTGCTCACACCGTTGAAGCGGATAACAGCATGGCCGTGCGCATCATGCTCGCGGCGAAAGAGGTTTGCAGCCCAATCTTCTTCGCGACGGCGATCATCATAGTGGTATTTGCACCCTTATTTGCCCTCGAAGGCGTTGAAGGCAAGCTGTTCCAGCCGATGGCGGTCAGTATCATTCTGGCAATGATATCAGCGCTGCTGGTGGCCTTGATTGCCGTGCCAGCCCTTGCTGTGTATCTGTTTAAGCGCGGTGTGGTACTCAAACAAAGCGTGATCTTAGCGCCGCTGGATGCCGCTTATCGCAAGCTACTGACGGCAACACTTGCTAGGCCAAAGGTGGTGATGCTCAGTGCCTTATTGATGTTTGCTTTGAGTTTATTGTTACTGCCAAGGCTGGGCACCGAATTTGTGCCTGAGCTGGAGGAAGGCACGATTAACCTCAGGGTCACGCTGGCGCCAACCGCGAGTTTAGGCACGTCTTTGGCGGTCGCGCCCAAGCTTGAAGCCATTTTGCTGGAGTTTCCCGAGGTGGGATATGCCCTGAGCCGCATTGGTGCGCCTGAGCTTGGCGGCGATCCTGAGCCTGTGAGTAATATCGAGGTTTATATTGGACTTAAGCCAATATCTGAATGGCAATCGGCAAGCTCGCGCTTAGAGTTGCAACGTTTGATGGAGGAAAAACTCAGTGTGTTCCCCGGACTCTTGCTGACTTTCTCGCAGCCGATAGCAACTCGGGTAGATGAATTACTCTCGGGGGTAAAAGCCCAGTTAGCGATCAAAATTTTCGGCCCAGATTTAGCCGTGTTATCGGAGAGAGGCCAAGCGCTCACCGATCTTGTCGCGAAAATT
The DNA here is from genome assembly GCF_031932105.1 of Shewanella sp. SP1S1-7. Lineage (NCBI taxonomy): Bacteria > Pseudomonadati > Pseudomonadota > Gammaproteobacteria > Alteromonadales > Shewanellaceae > Shewanella > Shewanella sp. SP1S1-7. The sequence continues at coordinate 19,578 of NZ_JAUOEU010000021.1, read as the reverse complement.
CCCGGTGCCGTGGATGTGTCATTAGAGCAAGTGAGCGGCGAGGCGCAATTGGTTGTGCGGCCAAAGCGCGAGTTATTGGCGCGCTACGGGATTAGTGTCGATCAAGTGATGAGCCTTGTCAGCCAAGGCATTGGCGGCGCGAGTGCAGGTCAAGTGATCGACGGCAACGCCAGATACGACATCAATGTGCGTCTCGCGGCCGAGTTTCGCACAAGTCCTGATGCGATTAAGGACTTATTACTCAGCGGCACGAATGGCGCCACTGTTCGCTTAGGCGAAGTGGCTAGCGTCGAAGTGGAAATGGCGCCGCCGAATATTCGCCGTGACGACGTGCAGCGCCGAGTGGTAGTGCAGGCCAACGTGGCGGGGCGTGATATGGGCTCGGTTGTAAAAGATATTTATGCCCTAGTGCCAAAGGCGGATTTACCGGCGGGATATACAGTGATCATTGGCGGCCAGTATGAGAATCAGCAGCGAGCGCAGCAAAAGCTGATGCTAGTGGTGCCGATTTCTATCGCCTTGATTGCCTTGCTGTTGTACTTCTCCTTTGGGTCATTCAAGCAAGTGTTACTCATCATGGCGAACGTGCCCTTAGCCTTGATTGGCGGCATAGTGGCCCTGTATGTCAGTGGCACTTATTTGTCAGTGCCTAGCTCAATTGGTTTTATCACCTTATTTGGCGTGGCTGTGCTCAACGGTGTGGTGTTAGTGGATTCGATTAATCAGCGCAGGCAAAGCGGCGAAGCACTCTATGATTGTGTTTATGAGGGCACAGTTGGGCGTTTGCGCCCTGTGTTGATGACGGCACTGACCTCGGCCTTAGGCTTGATCCCGATTTTATTGTCATCGGGGGTTGGCAGTGAGATCCAAAAGCCGCTGGCAGTGGTGATTATTGGTGGCTTGTTTAGCTCGACGGCGCTGACCTTGCTAGTGTTGCCGACCTTATATCGTTGGCTATATCGCGGCGATAAGCGCATCGATGAGCTCGATTAACCTCAAGTAAGCCGTCATCGTGGGCAATAACTTGTTATATTTCGGGTTATTGCCCACATTGTAGACAGAGTTATCACATTGACTAAAAGTCTAAAAATCAGCGAGCTATCGCGCCGTGGTTGGGCTAATCTTAAAGTCGACATTTAAGGACGTTAATTTCTGGAGAGCGTTATGATCGCTGTAATTTTTGAAGTCATCCCGACACAAGAAGGGAAGGAAGAGTATCTGCACGTGGCGGCTGAAATGCGCCAATATTTAGAAGGCCGTAAGGGATTAATTTCGATCGAACGTTTTCAGAGTTTAACCGACGATGGCAAAGTACTGAGCCTGTCGTTTTGGGAAGACCAAGCTTCTATCACCCAATGGCGCAATCAGATGGCCCACAGTATTGCCGAGCAAACGGGTATAGTGCCGTGTTTGTTTAACTCTTACCGCATTCGAGTGGCTGAAGTGGTGCAAGATTACAGTGAAACTGTGCACATTGAAGCTGAGTAATCGCTTATCTGCTTTATGTGAAACATCGCCGATATAAAAACAAAACCCATCGAGTTCGATGGGTTTTTTATGATCTGCGTTTTAGCTTAGGCTTACTTTTCTTGCTGAGCTTTCAGTAGATCGCGGATCTCAGACAGCAGTTCTTGATCTTTAGTCGGTGCAGCGGGTGCTTTAGGCGCGACTTCTTCTTTGCGCTTTAAGCGATTGATTGCTTTGACGCCCATAAAAATAGCGAAGGCGATAATCGTAAAGTCGATAATGGTTTGAATGAATTTACCATAGGCAATCACCACAGAAGGTGCATCGCCTTGAGCTGCCTGCAGCACTATGCTCAAATCACTAAAATTCACTCCGCCTAAGATGATACCAATCGGTGGCATTATGATATCGGCCACAAAGGACGAGACTATCTTGCCGAATGCGGCACCTATGATGATACCAACGGCCATGTCGATCACATTGCCACGGGACGCAAAAGCCTTGAACTCTTTAATTAAGCTCATTAGGTTTCCTCCAAAATTGAGATTAAATGTTAAATTTTATTATGCAAACTGTATCAGGAAAACCTAAGGTCTTTTGCTGCCTGTTACCTTGCCAAGCTTATAGAGGCTTAAGGATTAAGGCAATTATGACATAGCGGATTTATCCCTATGGCTGCGATTTAAGCTTTACAAAGTTATAGTTGTTACTGTTTTGATCGTTTTATTTTTTCGATTTTGTTTATTCGCCCTGATCGGCTTGGCCGATAAAATCGGGCACTTCTAATACTTGCGATCCCCAACGTTTAAATAATGCGGAATAGATGAACTCGATAAAGACGCGGTATTTTCGGGGTAAGTAGGCACGCTGTGGATAGCTAAGCACGACCTTAGTTTGGACCATAGGATAGTCATCAAGCAGCGGGATTAAGTAGCCTTTTTCTAATGCCACTTGGGCAATGATGGAGGGCACCGCTGTGATCCCTAGCCCCGCAATGGCGGCCTCGCGGGCTAAAGTGACATTGTTTACTGTCAGTTGAGTCATGGGCTCGGAGACAATCCAAGTTTTGCCATCGAATAACTTCCATGCTCCTTCAATATGCGCCGACTGTAAGCGGATCGCTTTATGTTTGGCTAAATCCTGTGGCACTTTTGGGGTGCTGTGCTCGGCCAAATAAGCAGGGCTTGCCATTAACGATTTATGGGCGTTGACTAAGGCATAGCTTTGCAAGCGAGTGTCGCCAGAATCGGCAATTTGAAATAACAGATCGATACCTTCTTCTATGACATCAACCTTACGATTGGTGAGTTCGGCCTCTATGGTGATATCGGGGTAAAGCGTTAAAAACTGAGCAAAAATTGGCCCTAAAAACAATTGGCCTAATTCAATCGGGCAGACAATTTTTAGATTGCCTTTGATCAATTGCTGTTGGGCGCTGAGCTGATTTTCGGCGCTCTGTAGATCGGTGAGGATCTTATTGATCCTGTTGTAATAACTCGATCCCGCCTCGGTGAGTTTTAGGGCTCTGGTGGTGCGAAATAACAGTTGTGTACCGGTATCAGCTTCGAGTTCGGCTATCTTGCGACTGACCGTTGCCTTAGTGATCCCAAGGGCTTTGGCGGCACCCGTAAAGCTGCCTTGCTCGACCACTTGAGCGAAAATTTGCACGCGATTGAGATCCATCATTGTTACACCTGTGAAACAGTGGGTTGATTTTTTACTGGCTAATAAACTTAGTGAGACAGTAGTACACTAGATATCACTAATCAAGGAGTCATTTATGTCCAAAAGTAAACTCATTATCGCCGTTCCACTGTTACTCGCTGCGGTTGCGGGAGGCGGTTATTACTGGTGGACACAGGTACGTTTTATCGAAACCACTGATAACGCTTATGTTGAGGCCGATATTTCCCATATCAGCGTTAAAGTGCCCGGCTACGTCGTGTTAAGCGATGTGACCGATAACCAGCATGTGCAAAAGGGTGAGCTATTAGCTCAGCTCGAAGATAACCAATTTAGCGCCAAAGTGAGCCAAGCCGAAGCCTCACTGGCAAGTTCGAAGGCGGACTTGCAAACCTTAGCCGCTAAGGTTGAGTTACAACGGGCGTTAATCACCCAAGCCAGTGCCGGTGTCGTGGCGGCTGAGTCAGATAAAATACGTGCACAGCAACAATTGAGCCGCTCGAAAAAGCTTAAAGTCAGTAATTACAGCTCTCAAGATGATGTCGATCAACTGCAAGCGGGATTCGATTCTGCCGCCGCCCGTCTCGATGAAGCCAAAGCCGTGTTAGTGGCAAAGCAACGCGAGTTAGCGGTGTTTAATGCCCAATTAGATCAGGCGGGTTCTGTGGTAGAACAGGCTGATGCGACCTTAGAATTAGCGAAAATTCAATTAAATGATACCCGTGTGACCGCACCTTTTTCTGGGGTGATTGGTAAACGTGGCGCTATGGTGGGGCAGTACGTGCAGCCCGGCCAAGCACTTTATAGTTTGGTTCCGGATGGGGCAGTGTGGATCACGGCGAACTTTAAAGAGACCCAAATCCAACACATGCAACCAGGACAGTCGGTGCAGGTCAGTCTCGATGCGTTTCCCGACAAAACCTTTATAGGTGTTATCGATAGTCTGTCACCGGCGTCCGGAGCCAAATTCAGTCTACTGCCGGCGGAAAACGCCACAGGTAACTTCACTAAAATCGTGCAACGTATTCCCGTGCGTATTCGCTTAGATTTGTCTGAGGAAGAAGCACACATGCTACCGGGCTTAAGTGCAGTCGTAAAAGTGGATACGGCGTCGGGTCCGGCTACATCGGCAATCGCTGCAAATACAGGTCGTTAGTATGAGCGCAACTGGCTCTATCACTGCGTCTGCCGATATGGAGGCGCAGGGCATCAGTGTCCCTAACAAGCCTACTGATTATGAGCGTGGCAGTCGCCGCTCATGGATCGCCGTATTTGGTGGGTTGATCGGCGCCTTTATGGCGATCCTCGATATTCAAATCACCAATGCATCGATGAAGGAGATTCAAGGCAGCCTTGGGGCAACGCTCGAAGAGGGCAGTTGGATTTCAACCGCGTATCTGGTTGCCGAGATGATCGCTATTCCACTCTCTGGTTGGCTCAGCACGGGATTGTCGGTCAGGCGTTATCTGTTATGGACTACAGCAGCCTTTATCTTTGCTTCTGTGCTTTGCTCAATCGCGTGGAACTTAGAGGCCATGATCGCCTTTCGGGCGCTACAGGGCTTCTTTGGCGGCGCGCTGATCCCGCTGGCCTTTAGGCTTATTCTTGAGTTTTTACCCGATAACAAACGTGCCGTTGGCATGGCATTATTTGGCGTGACGGCGACCTTTGCGCCTTCAATCGGCCCGACCTTAGGCGGTTGGTTGACTGAGCAATTTAGCTGGCATTATCTGTTCTATATCAACGTGCCACCGGGCTTGTTGGTGATGGCGATGTTGGCCTACGGTTTAGAAAAGCAGCCGGTCGTTTGGGATAAGCTGAAGAATGTCGATCTGGCGGGCATAGTCACTATGGCGCTGGGCATGGGTTGCCTTGAAGTGGTGCTTGAAGAAGGTAACCGCAAGGACTGGTTTGGCTCGGAGCTCATTCGTAATCTGGCCATTATTGCCGCCGTGAATTTGGTGTTGTTTGTTTGGCTCCAGCTAAGGCGTAAAGAGCCGTTAGTCAATTTGCGCCTGCTCGGTAAGCGTGATTTTGTGCTCTCAACAGTTGCGTACTTTTTACTGGGGATGGCACTCTTTGGCGCGATTTATTTGATCCCGCTTTATCTATCGCAAGTCCATGATTACACACCGTTAGAAATTGGTGGTGTGATTATGTGGATGGGATTTCCGCAGCTATTAGTCTTGCCTTTAGTACCAAAATTAATGGAGCGCTTCGATAGTCGATATCTCGCCGCCTTTGGTTTTTTAATGTTCGCCATTAGCTATTACATGAATAGCCAGATGACCGCAGATTATGCCGGACCGCAGATGATCGCCTCGCAAGTGGTGCGTGCCTTAGGTCAGCCGTTTATTTTGGTGCCTATTGGTATGCTCGCGACTATGCATTTGAAACCCCATGAAAATGCTTCGGCGTCGACGGTATTAAACGTAATGCGTAATTTAGGCGGCGCCTTTGGTATTGCGCTGGTCGCGACCCTATCAGACACGCTGGCGCGCGGGCATTTGGCCCATATTAAGGAATCCTTACCCGCAGTGAGCACGCAAGCGCAGGACTATTTAGCCCAAAGCGCAAGCATGTTGCAGGCGGGTGGTTCAGATCCCTATACCGCGGCCGCGCAGGCGAAAGCTTTGCTGGGTAAAACCATGAGTCAGCAAGCCTATATTCAGGCCTATAACGATGTGTTTTACATCATGGGCGCTCTGCTACTTATCGCTGTATTTGCCGTGCTGTTGATCCGTAAACCGACTGGGCCTGTGGCCCACGATGCCATGGTCGAGTAATAACGTTTTTCGTTATCCTGTTGTCGCCATAGATTTCCCCAGATCTATTGGTTTGCGCAACAGCTTTGCGCCTTAGTCCTCGCGGATTAAGGCGCTTTTTTATGGTCTTTATGCTGTGGTAGACTCAAAGCTCTTTTTCGATGATTTACAGAGGGATAATCGTTTGCAGTGGCAAAATTTTACATTTAATCAATTAAATGCCAATACCCTATACGACATATTGAAGTTAAGAGTCGATGTGTTTGTGGTTGAGCAGACCTGCGCTTATCCTGAGCTTGACGATAAGGATAGGCACCCAGAAACCCAGCATTTAATTGGCTTATCGCCAGACGGAGAACTGCTTGCCTACGCGCGTATTTTACCGCCGGGCTTAAGTTATCCTGAGGCGAGTATCGGCCGCGTGGTGGTATCGCCAGCGGGACGGGGCAAAGGGCTAGCCATGCCTTTAATGCAGCACGCCATCGAATCGGCATTGACGACTTGGCCCGATGTGGGGATCCAAATTGGCGCTCAAGATTACCTTAAAGCTTTCTATCAAAAGCTCGGTTTTGTCGCCTGCTCTGAGATGTATTTAGAAGATGGAATTCCCCATTTAGATATGCGCTATCAGCCAGCGTAAGCGGCTATCAATATAAGCAATGCGTGTAAGCATCCAAATTAAGCCAATTAAGGAACCGAAATGACGACTGCAACGGACTATAAAATCAATCAACAACAAATTGCCTGCGTGGCAAGTTTTCTGGCTAAAGAGGGCAAAACTGAAGCGCTCATCGCCGCGCTTACGAGCCTTATTCCTGACACGCGCCGCGAAGCGGGTTGTATTCGTTACGAACTCAATGTGAGCCGTGATGAACCGCGCCGCGTGACGTTTGTAGAGAAGTTTGTTGATATCGCCGCCTTCGATGAGCATTGCGCTAAAGATGCGATTCAACATTATTTCCACCAAGTGATGCCCGAATTGGTAGAGTCATTTCATGTGGAAACTTATCACCAAATCATTGTTTAACCGTGAGACCAATTATTAGGAGCTTGCAGTGTTGATTAACTATATCGAGCCAGTATTTAGACCGCCATCTGAATGGAAGTCATTGATACTGCAAGTGACTAATGGTTGCAGTTGGAACCAGTGCAGCTTTTGCGACATGTATACCCAACCGCAAAAAGCCTTTAGGGCACAAAAGCTCGACAAGGTTGAGCAGGATATTTTGGCCGTTGCTCAGTCTGGCGTCCCCGTTTCTCGGGTATTTTTGGCCGATGGCGATGCCATGAGTTTGCCCTTTGCGCGCCTCGAAGCGATTTGTGAGCTGATCAACCGCCACTTGCCGCAGGTGACTCGCATCAGCAGTTATTGTTTGCCGCGCAATCTGAATAATAAAACCCCAGAGCAACTCGCACGTCTGCGCGAACTCGGGCTGTCTTTACTCTATGTGGGTTGCGAAAGTGGCGATGACGAAGTGCTCGCCAAAATCCAAAAGGGCGAAACCTTCGAATCATCCTTAGCGGCACTGCTTAAAATCCGTGCGGCGGGGATGAAGTCATCTGTGATGATCCTTAATGGTTTAGGCGGTGTCGCGCTATCCCATCAACATGCGGTTAATTCGGCCACGCTAATGAATGCCGCCCAGCCGGATTATTTATCCACATTGGTAGTCACTTTACCGCTAGGCACAGAGCGAATGGACGCGGTATTTGGCGGGCAATTTCAGTTGCCGGATCAAATGGGCTTGTTCCAAGAAATGCATACCTTGTTGGATCATTTGGAATTAGAGCAAACGATATTTAGATCCGATCATGCCTCTAATTACCTTGTGCTAAAAGGAGTATTAGGTAAGGACAAGGCCAAATTGCTGGCACAGGTTGCACTCGCCATCAATGCGCCGCGAAGCATTCCCTTAAGGCAAGAATGGCAGCGCGGACTCTGATTGTGTCATGTGTGAGTGATGAGTCGTTAAGCTTCCACTCGGAATTGTAAGCTCATTTTATTCGGGCTTCGTGGCTTAGGTGGTTTCGGGTTGGCATAAGGAGAGGGCCTCTTCTAACCAGTTGAAGAACGCCAATTCATTGTTGCCAAGCCTTTCCGTATGACTCAACAACACATAATGATGCCCTGATGGGATAAAGCCAAATGGCGCGATGAGCCTGCCGCTTGTTAGGTCGTCAACAATCAGGGGATACGAGCCTATGGCGCCTCCGAGTCCATCAACCGCTGCCTGCAGGCAGAAATAGAAATGTTCGAAGGATTTCGACTTGTTGGTTGAGAAGTTGTGCCCCGAACGCTGTGACCAATCCGACCATGCAGAGGGCCGAGAGTCGCTATGCAGCAGGACAATATCGTCCCAGTTTTGCTGAATTTGCCGCCAATATTCAGGCGAAAACACCGGTCCAACCCACTCATTAACTAAATTGTGCTTGCTGTATTCAGGGGGGATATGAAAATCGTCTCGCCGAATGGCTAAAGATAATCCGGATTCTGCCAGTTTGACTGGCCCGCCAGCCGTCGATAACCGAACGTCTATGCCTGTTAGTTGGAAAAAACTAGCTAGCCGCGGCATTAACCAGCGCATGGTGAGTGTGGGTTCACAGGAGACCTCAAGATAATGATGGCTCTCCCGAGTCAGCTGCTTTACCCCACTATCTAAGGTGTTAAAGGCTATATCTGTGTAGCGCTTGAGCAATTCTCCTTCTTGAGTGAGACACATCCCTCGGCCTTGCTTATAAAACAATATTTGCGATAAGTGGTTTTCCAAGAGTTTTATTTGCTTACTGACCGCGCCGTGAGTGATATGCAATTTCTCTGCGGCCTGGCTGTAACTCGAGGACTCGGCCGTAATGTGAAATACATAGAATGCTTTTAAATGTCTCATATGTGACTTTTTCTCACGGTTTTAGTGCCTTCTTTTCGATTATAACTTACCAGCGACTCGATACAATTACCGCTTGCTAATAAACCCTTAGGAGCGGAAATGGAGTTATTGAGTATTGTGATATTTGGGCTGCTGATTGTGGTTAGCCCAGGTGCCGATTTTGTGTTGGTCTTTAAAAATAGTGCCATGTATGGCAGAAAAGCGGGGATGTTGACGGCCCTTGGAATTGGCGCGGGAGTTTGTGTCCATATTAGCTATTCAATCATTGGGATCAGTCAGTTAATTGCCAACAATGCCGGATTATTTAGCCTAGTGAAATATGTGGGAGCAGCGTATTTAATCTATCTTGGGATCACAGGTTTATTGACTGCCAAGCTCACCTTAGATTATGGGACTCAGCTTGTTAAACCGGTAGAAAATCGAAAGTACATTATGCAAGGATTTTTATGTAATGTACTGAATCCTAAAACGATGATTTTCTTTTTAAGTGTATTTAGCCAGCTGATTTCATCCCATAGTGACGGCTTAGGATTCGTCATCAGCTATGGTGTTTATATCGCAGTGTTACACGGGATCTGGTTCTGCATCGTTGCATATTTAGTGACATCAGCCAAAGCCACTCGAGTATTGAAACGTTTTGGTCATAGGATTAATCAGGCCTGTGGTGTGGGTCTTATAACCTTTGGTGCGATATTATCAACTAACGCTTGAAGCTGATTTCTTCCCCCCTGAGGTGATAGGTTTTAGTCCAGTTTTTAACTCGGTCTAAAGTTGACTTAAACTCACAGTTAATTCGAATGGCCTCAGGGGAGGAAGATATATTCGCTAGGGTTCCCTTAAGCCAGCATCACATGTCTATTATGGATTGCTCAGAATGTTGAGCCAATTCATGCCACTGTGCTGGCTATCTCAAGGTTAATGGAAAGGTTAAGGAAAAAACCTAGCCAACCAATGGACGGCAAAATAAGGGCTAGCGAAACAGTGGGGCTAAAAAGGAGGGGGGATTGAGATAAGAGTGCTGTTGCTCCAAGCACTATAAGTGATATCTCCAATTTTTTATCAGGCTACAAAGTTTCACTTCAAGATCTGCTCAATCGGTCCTCTCCATCTAAATACTGCAAAAAATCACTTAACATATATGTTTTTTCATATATGCTTTATTCCATATGTAATCTGATCATTTTGGGAGCACTCGATGCAACCTGTCGCATTTTTTAAGGCACTTGCCGATGAGACTCGGCTTAAATGCCTACTGCTAATCCAGCGTGAAGGTGAATTATGTGTGTGTGAGCTGATGGCTGCGCTGTCTGAGAGTCAGCCTAAGGTCTCGCGCCACTTGGCTCAGTTGAAAAAGGCTGGGTTGTTGGTCGATAGACGCCAAGGTCAATGGGTGTTTTATCGGATCAATGCTGAGATCGCGCCTTGGTGCCAGCAGGTGCTTGGCCAAACCTGTGATGATAACGACAGCTTTTTGCAGGAGAACGTGCGTAATCTTTGTCAGATGGGCGGTCGACCCGATCGCCTTAAGGCTTGCTGCTAAGTTGAAAATAGGTGTGTGATATTTTCTATTAGGATAAGAGTTATTTGAGGCAGTTATGGGAATTTTTGAGCGTTATTTAAGTGTTTGGGTAGGGCTGAGTATTCTTGCTGGAGTTGTATTAGGGAATGTTGCACCTAGCGTATTTGCGGCCGTTGCTGCGCTAGAATTTGCTCATGTTAACTTAGTGATAGCCCTGTTTATCTGGATCATGATTTATCCCATGATGGTGCAAATTGATTTTTCCGCAGTGAAAAATGTCGGTAAGGCACCGAAAGGACTGGTGTTAACACTCATCATCAACTGGTTAGTCAAACCTTTTACTATGGCATTGTTAGGCTGGTTATTTTTAAAGTTAGTATTTGTCGATTTAGTTGACCCTCAAACTGCCAGTGAATATATCGCGGGAATGATACTGCTTGGAGTAGCTCCTTGTACTGCTATGGTGTTTGTGTGGAGCCAATTGACTAAAGGTGATCCTAATTACACGTTAGCGCAAGTCTCTGTAAACGATATCATTATGGTGTTTCTATTCGCGCCACTCTCTGCATTATTGTTAGGTGTGAGTGATATCCAAGTGCCGTGGGAAACCCTACTACTTTCCGTTGTACTTTATGTGTTATTGCCTTTGATTGCGGGTGTCGCGACTCGCAAGCGACTAGAGGCTCGCCATGATGCGAGTGCCGTGCCGCAGTTGCTGACAAAGCTGAAACCTTGGTCTGTGATCGGTTTATTAGCCACTGTCGTGTTGTTATTTGGCTTTCAGGCTGAAACGATTATCTCCCAGCCACAGAACATACTGTTAATCGCTATTCCTTTGATTATTCAAAGTTATGGCATTTTTATTTTAACCTATTGGTTGGCCTTAAAACTGAAACTAACCCATGCGATTGCCGCACCTGCGAGCATGATAGGTTCTTCTAACTTTTTTGAGCTGGCGGTCGCCGTAGCCATTTCATTATTTGGTCTGCACTCTGGAGCTGCCTTAGCGACTGTGGTTGGGGTGTTGGTTGAAGTGCCTGTGATGTTGTCGCTGGTGTATTTTGCTAATCGTACGCGGCACTGGTTTTAATCTTAAGTAATAGCATGATGTAAGTCGATATTTCATTAAGGATCAATATGTTCCAAATATTTACTGATTTTTCGACTTGGCTAGTGTATGGCGTATTTGGCCTAGAGGCGGGTTCGGCCTTGGGCGGAGCTGTGCATTTTTTTGTTGAAGATGTCAGTAAAATTTTCGTATTGCTGGTGGTGATGATTTATTTCATCGCCTTGCTGCGGGCTTCCTTAGATGTTGAGCGAGTTCGAGATTATTTAGCGGGTAAGAATAAGGGAGTAGGTTACTTACTGGGGTCGATTTTTGGCGCCATTACGCCTTTTTGTTCTTGCTCGAGTATCCCTGTCTTTTTAGGTTTTACCTCGGCGGGGATCCCCCTTGGGATCACTATGGCCTTTTTGATCACTTCACCTTTGATCAATGAAGTCGCCGTCCTGCTGCTCATGAGTTTACTCGGCTGGAAATTTACCTTGCTATATGTGGCTGTGGGCATGACAGTGGGTATGCTCGGTGGATTATTACTCGATGCGATTAAGGCCGAGCGTTGGTTGCAGTCCTTCGCCGCCGAAGCCCTCGTTCGTGGACGCCAGATGGCGGTATCTGATACCGTTTCTACCGCTGCGCGGGTCTTATCTTTTTCTGAACGGCATCAATTTGCCAAAGCTGAGGCGGTTGAGATTTTTGGCCGAGTCTGGAAGTGGGTCATTATCGGCGTGGGTCTTGGCGCTGCCTTGCACGGTTTTGTGCCTGAGGGTTGGGTTGAAACCCATTTAGGCCAAGGTCAATGGTGGTCTGTGCCTGCGGCAGTGTTAGTCGGTATTCCTCTATATTCGAACGCGACGGGCATCATTCCTGTGATGGAAAGTTTGCTGGCGAACGGTCTGCCAATTGGCACTACGCTAGCGTTTTGTATGAGCACAGTGGCTGCCAGTTTCCCCGAATTTATTTTACTCAAACAAGTGATGCAGTGGCGCCTGTTGGCGCTGCTGTTGGTTGTGCTATTGACGGCATTTACGTTAGTAGGTTGGATTTTTAATTTTGCAGCACCGTATCTTTAAGGAAATAACATGAAACAAGTCAAAGTATTAGGTAGTGGTTGCGCTAAATGTAGTAAAACTGCCGAGATGATTGCGGACATATCAGAAGAAATGGGCGTGGATGCGATTGTGAAAAAGGACACAGATCCTCAAACCCTGTTGAAATTTAAAGTGATGAAAACGCCTGCGGTCGTGATCGATGGTGAGTTAATCCACAGCGGTTCAGTACCGACCCGAGATGAAGTTGAAGGATGGCTAAGGGAGTAAATTAGCCGCCATTATCGTTGAGCAAGACTTGCTTTTGGCCTAGCAATAATCGTCGTTAACAAGATGCGCCATTGTCATCCACTAGGGTTGGCAATGGCGATGTTATCACTTAAGTAAAAAGTCCGTCTTATTTATAACATATTAAAAATTAACAATATAAATTTAAAATCAACATATTGGGATATCATCATGGCAATCAAAATCGGCATTAATGGCTTCGGCCGTATGGGGCGTTTAGCACTGCGCGCGGCATGGGACTGGGATGAGGTGGAGTTTGTGCAGATCAACGATCCCGCAGGTGATGCCCATACATTGGCACATTTACTCGAGTTTGATTCTGTCCATGGTCGCTGGCGTTATCCCGTGACGGCGAATGCCGATGAAATCCAGATCCAAGATAAAATCATTCGCACCACTCGTAATAAAGCCATCGCCGATACCGATTGGTCGGGATGCGATGTAGTGATTGAAGCCTCTGGCGTGATGAAAACCAAAGTATTACTGCAAGCTTATTTAGAGCAAGGTGTTAAGCGGGTGGTTGTCACTGCTCCCGTAAAAGAAGAGGGCGTGTTAAATGTGGTGATGGGCGTGAACCATCAACTATACGATCCTGCCATTCATCCCATAGTGACCGCCGCATCTTGCACTACTAACTGCCTTGCGCCTGTGGTGAAAGTGATCCACGAGCAGATCGGCATCAAGCACGGATCTATGACCACGATCCACGATATTACTAACACCCAAACTATTCTTGATGCACCGCATAAGGATTTACGCCGTGCCCGCGCCTGTGGTTTGAGTTTAATCCCAACCACCACGGGCAGCGCGACTGCGATTACCCATATTTTCCCTGAGCTTAAGGGCAAACTTAATGGTCATGCAGTGCGGGTGCCACTGGCTAATGCTTCGCTGACCGATTGTGTGTTCGAGCTTGAACGCGCCGTTACCGAAGCAGAAGTGAATGCGCTACTTAAAACCGCCGCCGAAGGTGAGCTTAAGGGCATTTTAGGTTATGAAGAGCGGCCGCTGGTGTCGGTGGATTACAAGACAGATCCGCGCTCAAGCATCATAGATGCGCTCTCGACCATGGTGATTAATGGCACTCAACTTAAACTCTATGTGTGGTACGACAATGAATGGGGCTACGCTAACCGTACGGCTGAGCTCGCCCGTTTAGTCGGCCAGCTTGATTTGCCGCGATAGGAGAGCTTAATGTCTGCCGCCAAGCACTTTGATCAACTAATGCAATTGCCCGCTGCTGTGCGGCAATATTTGCTGATCACCTTCAATTATTGGAGTTTTACCTTAACCGACGGCGCACTGCGGATGTTAGTGGTGCTGCATTTTCACGATCTGGGCTACAGTCCGCTGGCGATCGCTATGCTGTTTTTGTTCTACGAGATTTTTGGCGTAGTGACCAATCTGATTGGCGGCTATCTTGGTGCGCGTTTAGGGTTAAATCGCACCATGAACTTGGGCCTTGGCATGCAAGTGTTTGCCTTAGCCATGTTGTTAGTGCCGGCGGCGAGTTTACCTTTGTGGCTCGCGGGTGTGCCTTGGGTGATGGCTGCGCAGGCTTTATCTGGGATCGCTAAAGATCTCAATAAGATGAGTGCCAAAAGCGCGATAAAACTACTGGTGCCCAAAGGCGAGCAGGGCAAACTTTACCAGTGGGTTGCCCTGTTAACGGGTTCTAAAAATGCCCTCAAGGGCGCGGGATTTTTCCTCGGCGGCGCTCTGCTTGCCTTGCTCGGGTTTGAGCTAGCAATCGCCACTATGGCTATCATGCTTGGACTCGTCTGGTTACTCAGTCTAGTGATGCTGAAAAAGGATTTAGGTAAAGCCAAGAATAAACCCAAATTTACGGAGATTTTCTCTAAGAGTCGCAGCGTTAACATTCTCTCGGCGGCGCGATTATTCCTGTTTTCCGCCAGAGATGTGTGGTTTGTGGTGGCGTTGCCCGTGTATCTTGCTAGCCAATTAGGCTGGGATCATTGGGCAGTGGGCGGCTTTTTAGCTGTGTGGGTTATCGGTTACGGCATAGTGCAAACCTTAGCACCTAAGATCACGGGCAATCGCCAAGCCAAAAGTCAGCTGATTGATTCCCCCCCCGATGGTCGCAGCGCGTTAATTTGGGCCAGTATGTTGGCCTTTGTGCCAGCGCTGATTGCCAGTGCGATGCAGTTTAGTTTTTATCCCGAAGCCAGTTTGTTGCTGGGCTTAATGTTATTTGGTGCCCTGTTTGCGGTGAACTCATCGCTGCACAGTTACTTGATTGTGAGTTACGCCAGTGAAGATGCGGTGTCGCTGGATGTGGGTTTCTATTACATGGCCAATGCTATGGGGCGTTTAGTCGGCACTGTGCTGTCTGGCTTAGTGTATCAAGCCTATGGTTTAGCTGCCTGTTTGTGGATTTCGACCGCTTTTATCGGCATCACTGCTATGATTTCGATTAAGTTACCTCGGCAAGCTGTGGAATAAGTGCTAATGCAAACGTGGCTCAAGGCATCAACACATAACTACAAAGGGTTAATATTACCTGCGTGTCGGCGTTTTTGGCGCAGCCTGTGTATGAGTTTAGGCTTGTGCTTAAGTTTGTTAGCCTTACCTCTTTACGCCGCTCAAACGCAGCCCGCGTTAATTCCGACATTAACACCAGCAAGTGATTGGAAAAACTTAACTTACATTACCCAAGCTTTTAGTGAAATCGCCCTTAAAAATGAGTATGACGTGGCGAAACATAGGGTGCGTAAGTGGCGAATTCCGGTACGAGTATTTGTCGAACATCAAGTGGGCGACAGGGCGCTGCACACCCAATTAGTGCAGATGCACTTAGCGCATTTAGCCGAGATTACGGGTCACGATATTCAACTGGTGGATACGCTTTCTGAGGCGAATCTGTACTTAGTGTTTACCCGTCAATCCCGGTGGGAGAGTGAGGTTACGCGCTTAATGGGGCCAAGTTCGGCGAAAAATGTCCACGGCTCTGTTTGCATGGGTAAGTTTGCCCTTAACGCTAAGAATGAAATCGAACGTGCTTGGGTGATTATTCCCGTCGATCAGGCGCAAATGCACGGTAAGCTAGTGGCTTGCGTGGTCGAGGAAATTACTCAAGTGCTTGGGCTACCCAATGATTCTGAAAAAGTATTCCCCTCCATCTTTAACGATAAAACCCCGCAGGATTTACTCACAGGGCTCGATTTCATTCTGCTTAAACTGCTCTATAACCCGAGTATTCGCGCTGGTATGACGGCCGCTGAGGTCAAAGCGCTATTGCAGATATTACTCGAACAATGGCAGCGTGATGGCACCCTAATCCATGCCGATAAAACCGTGCGCCAAGGTCAGTTATACCCTTTATTAGGTTATTGATGCTTGAGTGTTACTGCGAAAGTTGACATTGCTCGCATGCGACCAATTAATCCTTTTTCTTTGAGTAATAAGGGCATAGTCTAGCTTTATACGAGGTAAAAACGTTGGAGGGACACCATGCGAATGACACTGCAGTTTTTAGAGGCGACAGAGGAAGTGACCGGCTCGTGCCATTTACTCTCGGTCGATCATGAACACTTATTGCTTGATTGTGGTTTGATCCAAGGTGGTAAAGCGGATGAACTGCGTAATCATGATCCCTTCGCCTTCGACCCTGAGTCTATTTCCGCTGTTGTGCTCAGCCATGCCCATATCGACCATTCAGGGCGTTTACCACTCTTAGTTAAAGCGGGTTTTGATGGGCCAATCTACACCCATAAAGCCACGGCAGAACTGTGCGCCATTATGCTCAAAGATGCGGCTATGCTGCAGACTCGCGACACCGAAAGGGTCAATAAAAAGCGCGCTAAACATGATCTTGAACCCTTAGAACCGCTATTCACCGTCGAAGATGCTGAACAGGCCATCACCCAATTTGTGCCGCTTGAATACGGCCAAGTAACTCGGGTCATTCCCCATGTGGATATTTGCCTCTCAGATGCGGGACATATTTTAGGTTCTGCCTTAGTCGAGCTGTGGTTAGGCGAGGGTAAGTCCCAGAAAAAAGTCGTTTTCAGTGGCGATCTTGGCCGTGCGGGGATGCCGATTTTACGCAATCCGACCTTAGTGGATACGGCGGATTTAGTGTTAATGGAAAGCACCTACGGCAACCGTTTTCACCGTAGTTGGACGGAAACCTTAGCCGAGTTGAAAGACATTTTTGCTAAGACAGTCAACGAGAGCCAAGGCAATATCTTGCTGCCAGCTTTCTCGGTTGGACGGGCGCAGGAGTTATTATATCTCTTTCATTTATATGCTAAAGAATGGGATCTCGGTCGCTGGAAAATCTGCCTAGATAGCCCCATGGCGATTGAGGCGACTCGCGTCTACGTCAATAATTATCCGCTGATGGATGAGGATTTTAAACGCTTTACCCGCCAACATCCTGGGCAGCATCCGCTGTTGTCGAATGTCGAATTTATCCAGACGACCGAAGAGTCGATGGCGCTGAATGAAGTGCATAAGGGATTGATCATTATTGCGGGGAGCGGCATGTGTAACGGTGGGCGTATTCGTAGCCACTTAGAGCACAATTTATGGCGTCCTGAATGCGATGTGATTATCTGTGGTTATCAAGCCCTTGGCACACCGGGACGTGCCTTGGTCGACGGTGTTGGGGAGCTGACTATCCACGGAAATAGCATCAAAGTCGCGGCAAAATTACACACAGTTGGCGGGCTTTCTGCCCATGCAGATCAAGCTGAGTTATTACGTTGGTATCGCCACTTTGAAGGCCAACCGCCGCTGATTTTAGTCCACGGAGAACCCGATGCGCAGCATGGATTGGTCGATGTGGTTAATCAAGATCCTAAGACTAAACCTCAGGCCACCGCGATTGCGACCCATGGCGACAGGTTAGATTTAACCGCGCTGCCACAGTTAGTGTGGAAACCAGCTTAAGTTAATTATCCTACATAGCGGCGTATTGCTCGAGAGACTCCCTGCATACTCAATGCGGGGATTTTTTATTTATGTTACAAATCAATATCTCACCGCTCGGCAACGACTCTGCGTGCCAATCCATTTCAGATAAATTCGCAGATGATTTAGATTTCCAATTGTTAACTATTCGTTGTAATCTGAGGTGCAACTGTTAGATTGGCTCCTTGATATGTCGTGTTCGTTAGGCCAAGTCCTAATCCGACGGCGTCAGTCAAACTATAACAATAACAAGCAATCACGAGGTTTGAATGGAAGCGATTACGGAGTTTGTTGGCCTGATTAATGGCTTTGTCTGGGGCACACCTATGTTGGTGATGATCTTAGGCGTTGGTTTGTTTCTTTCCCTCGGGCTGAGATTAATGCCCATTCTGAAGTTAGGCACAGGCTTTAAGTTACTCTGGTCTGGCCGTATTCCCGATAAAGATAAAAATGTGAAAGGGGATGTGAGTCCGTTTAATGCGTTGATGACTTCCCTTTCAGCCACCATTGGTACGGGTAATATTGCAGGTGTGGCGACGGCAATTTTTGTCGGTGGCCCAGGCGCGTTATTCTGGATGTGGTGCACCGCATTAGTTGGCATGGCGACTAAGTATTCTGAGGCTGTGCTGGCGGTTAAATTTCGCGAAGTAGACGATCAGGGTAACCATGTCGGTGGCCCTATGTATTACATTAAAAATGGTCTTGGCAAAAAGTGGGCTTGGTTGGGCACTCTATTTGCGATTTTTGGATCACTCGCTGGCTTTGGTATTGGCAACACGGTACAAGCCAACTCAGTCGCCGCAGCATTAAACAGTAACTTCGGCGTTCCGGCTTGGGTGTCTGGCGTGGTGATGATGCTGCTGGTCGGCGCGGTATTGATGGGGGGTATTAAGCGTATCGCTGAAGTTGCCGGTAAGTTAGTGCCATTTATGACGATTTTTTATATCACTGCTGGCCTAGGTGTGTTGGTGGTGCATATTCAAGACGTACCAGCTGCATTCGCCCTAATTATTCACAGCGCTTTTAATCCAGTGGCAGCCCAAGGTGGTTTTGCGGGCGCAGCTGTGTGGGCGGCGATTCGTTTTGGTGTGGCGCGCGGCGTATTCTCCAACGAAGCGGGTTTAGGTAGTGCGCCGATAGCCCATGCTGCGGCACAAACCAATAATCCCGTGGCGCAGGGGCTGGTGGCTATGCTCGGCACTTTTATCGATACTATCGTGGTTTGTTCGATTACAGGTTTGGCGATTGTGGTTTCTGGTTCTTGGACCTCGGGTGAAAATGGCGCCGCGCTGACGTCATACGCTTTCTCCCATGCCTTGCCTCTGGGTAATTATATCGTGGCTATCGCCTTGTCTATCTTTGCCTTCACCACCATTATTGGCTGGAGTTTCTACAGCGAAAAATGTGTGCAGTATCTCTTTGGTATTAAAGCGGTAAAACCTTTTAGGTTGCTATGGACCATAGCCGTGCCACTAGGCGCCGTTAGCTCGTTAGATTTTATTTGGTTATTGGCTGATACCTTAAACGCCATGATGGCCATTCCTAACTTAATCGCCTTGGCACTGTTAAGCCCTGTGGTCTTTGGGTTAACACGGGAATACTTCATTAAAAAGCGTGCCGATGAAGCTGCAAAATCAAGCTTGTAGATTATTTTAAAATACTAAGTATCTAGGGTCTGTTGATCTTTCGAGAGTGATTTTTAGACAGCATGGCAAGACGTTATAATTTGCTTCGCCAAAAGTAACCATAACCTCAAGCCATGCCAAGACTTATGCTAACCGATGCACGCTGGGAAAAGCTATTTCATTTAATGAAAAGCACAGGCCGTGTTTATGACAAACCTGAACATAGACAAACATTCGAAGGTATTCTTTACCGCCTTAGAACAGGTATCCCTTGGCGAGATTTACCTAAAGAGTTCGGTCAT